>CAMVJE010000017.1 GCA_947167745.1 uncultured Treponema sp. | reverse complement strand
CAGAAAATGGTATTCCTGTTTTCGTTCAAGATGGTAATAAAAATCTTCCGGTTTCAAAAGGTTCGTCGGATAATTTTTATTGGATTTCAAATGCTGGAAGTAAAAAAGATGAAGAAAATATTACGAATGCAATTAATCAGGTTGAGGAGCAGGGACTTTCTATTATTGTAAACAGCGGAAAATCCCGTTTCCTTGCAGTTCGGATAGAGAAAATGATTTTTGGTATGGATATACCTGTTACGGATAATAAAAATGACTGAAAAATTTTACTGGCTTAAAAAATCTAAACTTTCGTGTGTCTCTGCAATTTTGCTTTGTTCTGTTTTTCTGCAGATTTCTTTCGTTTCATGTACATCTGTAAAAGACCCTGAAAATATTTACTCTGACATTGATTATACTAAAGAGGATGCCAGAAAAGAGGAACGAAAAAGGATACTCGACATTCTTGAAAAGAATCCAATTCAGGCATTGTGGCGGGCATATCTTCTTAATGATGATGAAACGATTGGAGACTGTGAAAAGATTGTTGCTCAGAATTTTGACGAGGCGGTAGAAAAGTCTGACTGGTATAATGCCCACAGAATTCAGAAGTCACTTACGACTCTTTCATCCCCCCTGTCAAAAAAACTGTCGAAGTCATTATCTGAACTCGATTCTCTTTCAAGGAAAAATATTCCTGGTCTTACCGGCGAAAAATCAACAAGTCAGAAAAAAGTCGCCACATATATTAGTGGAACTGTAACGATTTGGGTTGATAAGGGAATTAAAATTCAGAATGGAATGGGCTTTGCAGACCGTGTAATCGGATCCGGATTTTTTATTTCAAAAGATGGTTATATCGTTACAAATCATCATGTTATTGCGGATCTTGTAGACAAAAAAAACGAAGGATTTTCCCGTCTTTATATCAAACTTGCAGAAGATTCTGATACCCGTATTCCTGCAAAAGTTATTGGCTATGACCCGGAGATTGACCTTGCATTGTTAAAAACCGAAGTTGATGCACCTTATGTGTTTGCGCTTGGTTCAAGTCAAGATTTGGATGTAGGTGATAAAATTTATGCAATCGGTTCCCCAGTCGGCCTTGAGCGTACGCTTACCAGTGGAATTGTGAGTGCAACAGACCGAAAACTTTTTACTCTTGGCTCTGTTATGCAGATTGATGCTGCCGTCAATCAGGGAAATTCTGGTGGACCTTGTATTGATGCTTATGGAAATGTGCAGGCCATTGTATTTGCCGGTATGCTTCAGTTTGAAGGATTGAATTTTGCAATTCCTGTTGAGTATTTAAAATCACTTTTGCCTGCATTGTACGCTGGAGATAAAGTTTCCCATCCGTGGCTCGGCTGTTATGGTCATACGAAAAAAGAACTCGGAAAAGATGCCGGCCTTGAGGTTCAGTATGTTTTCCCTGGCGCAAGTGCAAGTCGTCTGAAAATTGAAGTGGGTGATGTGATTACTGAGATTGACGGGCAAAAGGTTCTTACCCTTGAGGATATGCAGAATATTATGATGAAAAGTGCAGCTCGTTCCATCGTAAAAATCAAATACAGGCATGGGGAAGAAAAACTTGTCGAAGAAGAGATTTATCTTGGAGTCAGACCTGAAAATCCAGGATATAATATTTATAAAGGTGATATTATTGCAAAAGCTTTCCTTCCCATTTTCGGAATGAAGCTTATATCGGTTTCAACTACAAGTTCCAGAAAGTATTCGATTGAACAGATAATTAAAGGTTCTATTGCGGATGAATCAGGCTTTTCTGAAAATGATCCGATTGAAGTCAGAGCTATTAAATTAAATGATGATAATTCTGCGATATATGCTGAACTTTATGCAAAGAACCGAAAAAAGGGCTATTTGGACGGCATGATGGGAGTTTCAGCTCCACTTGACAGCCCCTATTATTTTTAATTCCGATTTGCTTTGGAGTAAAATGGAGAAATTATGACAGAGATGAAATACAAGCGCAATTTCTGTATCGTTGCGCATATTGACCACGGAAAATCAACCTTGGCAGACCGCTTGATTCAAAAAGCCAAGATTATTGATGACCGTCAGATGAAAAATCAAATTCTAGACAATATGGATATTGAACGGGAGCGGGGCATTACGATTAAAAGCCAGGCTGTTACTATTCCATATCGGGCAAAAGACGGTCATGATTACGAGCTGAACTTTGTCGATACACCAGGTCATGTTGACTTTTCATACGAGGTTAGCCGGGCAATCGCTTCCTGTGAGGGAGCACTTCTTTTGATTGATGCTTCACAGGGGGTTGAGAGCCAGACTGTTTCAAATTTATATATGGCCATGGAGCAAGATTTGACCATCGTTCCTGTCATCAACAAAATTGACCTCCCGAGCGCTGACCTTCCAGCCGTAAAAAAGCAGATAGATCATGACTTGGGCTTGGATAGTGCTGACGCTGTTCCTGTGAGCGCAAAGACCGGTGAGGGCGTTGATGACTTAATGGAAGCTATTGTCACGAAATTTCCTCCTCCAAACGGTGACCCCAACGGTAAGGCTCAGGCTTTGATTTTTGATTGCCATTACGATGAATACCGGGGTGTCATCATTCATATCAGGGTAAAAGAGGGTAGAATCAAAAAAGGCGATGTGATTCGCTTTATGTCCAACAATACTGACTATAAAGTCGATCAGATTGGTATTTTCAAAATCAACTACGAAGAAACTCCTTACCTTGAGGCAGGTGATGTAGGCTATATTATTTCAGGCGTAAAAACTGTAAGTGATGTTCGCGTTGGAGACACTGTTACTCTGGCAAGTGATCCGGCATATGAACCTTTGGGCGGCTTTAAGGAAGTTAAGCCTGTAGTTTTTTCGTCGATTTATCCGATTGATTCAAATGATTACGAAGAGCTAAAAGAGAGCATGGAAAAGCTTAAATTAAACGATGCTTCACTTGTTTACGAAAAGGACAATTCTCTGGCTCTTGGTAATGGTTTCCGTTGTGGTTTCTTAGGTCTTTTGCACCTTGAGATTATTCAAGAACGGCTTGAGCGGGACTATGATCAGGCTGTAATTTTTACAGCACCAAGTGTTCAGTACAAAATCAAGCTTACTAATGGTACTGAGCAGATTATTGATAATCCGACTGAATTCCCGGAATCAAAAATTCAGGAGTCGTGGGAACCCTACATTAAGGCCACAATTATCACTCCTACTGATTACATTGGTTCAATAATGAATCTGTGTACCGAAAAACGTGGTGCCCAGAAGAATATGACTTACCTTGATGAAAAAAGGGTTGAGCTTATCTATGAAATGCCACTGGCAGAAGTTCTCTTTGATTTTTACGATAAGCTCAAAAGCTACAGCAGGGGATACGCTTCTTTTGATTACGAGGTTACCGACTATCAGCAGACAGAACTTGTTAAAGTTGACATTCTTCTTAACGGAAAGCCAGTTGATGCCTTGAGCCAGTTAGCCTACAAGCCGGAAGCAGCAGTCAGGGCAAAAAAAGTCTGTGAACGGCTCAAAGGTGAGATTTCAAGGCAGCAGTTCAAAATCGCAATACAGGGCGCAATCGGAAGCCAGATTATCGCCCGCGAAACTGTAAATCCCGTGCGCAAAGATGTTCTTGCTAAATGTTATGGCGGTGATGTTACCCGAAAACGAAAGTTGCTTGAAAAACAAAAGGAAGGAAAGAAGCGCATGAAGATGATTGGTAATGTCGAATTGCCGCAAAGCGCATTCCTTGCAGTCCTCAAAGAAAAGGAAGAGTAGAATCGAAGAAAAATAAGACGCAGATGAACGCGGATAAGAATAAAGATGCGGATGTATATATATATCTGTGTCTATCTGCGTGAATCCGCGTCCATATAAAAAAACAATCTGTGTAATCTGTGTAATCTGTGTAATCTGTGTAATCTGTGTAATCTGTGTAATCTGTGGTTTATTTTTTCAATTCATTTTTAATATCTTTCAAAAAGAAGTCAATTTGGCTTCTGATACGCTTTAAAAAACTTAAGTCTGCTCCCTTGCACTGGTAGCCGTCAGGGAAGTGTAAAAAGAGATATTCCCGGCAGGAGATAAGTGAAGTCAATTCCTCTTCAAGGGTGCAGGAGCAGCTTGACACATCCTTTCCGAACATGAGCAACTCTTTTATGCGGTTCAGGGCTTTTTCTTCCTCTTCCAAAAAAGAGATAATTTCTTTCTTCTTTGAATCAGCATTTTCGGTGCTTAAGATTTCTTCTGTATCGAATGAAAGATCTTTTTCTGTGAGGGTTTCAAGATACATTTTTGTTTTTTCTGAAGAAAGAGTCTGTATAGCAAGAGGAAGGCCTTGATTTCCGCAATCGTATAAATTTGGTAAGCCCTTAAAAAAGTCAGCAAAACTTACTGCGTAGCCCAAAAGTGCCTGATCTGTGATTATGGAAATTGAATTTTTACCCGCAATACATTTTGCTCCTGTTTTGAAGGCGGCTGCATAATTTTCGACAGGAAGAAGTCTGGTTGAAGATGAAAGTCTTTGTATGTGAGCAGGTGTATTCTTTGCGTGAGTGCGTCCGAGAGAGAATGAAAAATCGAGGCCGCTAACAAAGACCGGAACATTCTGATCTTTGCGTAGAAGGCTTGCAATATGAACTGCGGTTAAGCCTACCGAACCCAAAGGCGGGAGTAGTGGCGGAAAAAATGCTTTCTTTGAGAGATTCTGTAAAAACGACGCATCTGTGTATTTTGAAGCGAAGAAGGTAAGTGCTTTTTTGGGGTGTCGTGTAACCTGCGCACGGGAAGTAATGTCCGCGATTATGAGTGATTCTTTTTCACTTGAGCCGATGTATGCTTTTTCGATGGCAAGTTGACCTTCTACGGCAATGAGGGCGTCGATCTTAAGTCCGAAGGCTTTTAACGCTGGAGCGGCGGCATCAACTGCAATAATAAAACATTTTTCAAGTTGATTTTTCGGAATATTTTGAATGCTTTCTTCAATACTTTCACCAGCACCAAAAACAAAAATTGGCCTGTTAATTTTTCGGATAAGTTTTTTAAAATCAATTGCAGACGGCAGGTTTTCAAGATTTTTAAAGAGGTTCCTTGAATACAGACGGCCTAGTTTTGTAAGGGTGACTCTATTTTTCCAAAATGAAGCAATGGTATTTTCAGCGAGAGAAGTAAAAGTCCGATATTTTTCCTTGTTAAACTGACATCCTGCGCTCAGCTCAAGAGGAATTGCCCTGCGGAATGTGGAAATATGTGGAAGAAGCGGGGAATTAGAGTTTTTTGAAGGATAATTTTCGCCACTTAAAATGTTTACGATGTAATCATTATCGGAAAAGGGGAGAAGACCTGCCTTGGATAGAAGAGATTCTTTTTCTGTAGGGTCTGTATTGTCTGCAATTTTTTTAAATTCCGAATCAGCAAAATCGTGAAGCTCTTTGTCAAATTCAACTCCGAGAACAAAGCTGTTTTCTGGAAGTTTTTCTAAAAGGGCGTTGATACCCAGCCAGAGGGCAGGGGAAAAGGCAATTATCAGCGTGCCGGGTAGAATGTTAAGATTCTGTATCGTTCCTAAAATTGCGCGGTCTGGAGCGTATTTTGAATAGAGAAATCTGCCTTGATAAGAAAGTGAAAAGCCCCGCTCGGTCGAAACCAAACAGGGCTTTTCAGACGGGGCTGTTAACTGCCCCTTTATATCTTCCTGCAAATAAAACTCCGTTTATCGCTGAAGGAATTTGTTGAAGTAAACATCTGCAACATTGTTCTTCACTTTTGAGCTTGAAAGAAGTGCTGACTGAGCGCTACTCTGGTCGTAATCAGAAATATTTTCTGAAAGTTTTGAAACTTTCTCCTCTGAAGCCTTTTCGTTCTGAATGTCAGTAAGCTGGAAAACTGAAATATAGTTTCCTAATACTGTCGGTTCTGAAATATCTCCCTTTTTCATTGCGAATGCTTTTGCGAGGAAGTCTTCATTTGTACTTGCATTTACAAAAGCCTTTGCATTTGAAGAATCGATTTTATCTGCGATAGAAACATCGCCATAGTTGAGAGGGAATGCAGGAATTGAAATCTTTTCTACACCTGCCTTTTCCGCAGCTTTTGTGAAATCATCGATTTTTGCATTTGCTATGAAAGATTTTGCCTTTTCTGTGAAGTAGCTGTCAATCAAATCCTGTTTGTTTGCATTGATATAATTCTTTGCAGCATCAATAATTGACTTTTCTTCAAGATTTGCAGTTTTTTTGTCACCCGTGCATTTATAGATCGAATAACCGTTATTTGTTTTGATGACTTCTGACAAGGCATCCTTTGCAAGAGTGTCGATTTTTGAAAAATCTTCTGCATCTGCAAGGTTTTCTTTAACCTGATATGAGAAATTTTCTTTTACTTTTCCGTCACCGTCTGAGTAGTATTTTTCTGAATATTCTGTAACGGCATCTTCGAATGTTATTTCATTGTTGTTGAGTTGACCTAGAAGTTTTTTTGCCTGTGCTTCTTCTTTAACGGTAATCATTGAAAGTGAGTAGCTGTCAAAGAGGGAAGCGTTTTCTGAAGCGAATTTTTTGATTTCTGACTCTGGATAAGTTGATTTATCGAATGAAACTACATCGAAGGCTCGCTTTTCTTCTCCGAAAGCAGCGAGGAAATCTGCTTCATTCTTGCTAGTTTTGAGTCCGTAGAATTCATAGTCGCCTAATTTTTCTGAAGAGCCGAAGTTATCGTCTGAGAAGCGCTGCCATACAAGCTGCTTCGAAATATCATTTTTGAGATTTTCTTTGTCTGATTTTGAAACCTGATTGTAGATTTTGGGATCATATTTTCCTTCTGAATTGAGGAAGTATGGAAGCATTACTCTTGAAATTGCCTTGCCACTTGGTTTGTAGCCAGATCTTTTTACAGCATCTCTGTAAGCAGTTGCCTGAATGGCAGTGTTAAATGCGTAGCTGTAGATATAGAAGTAAGCTGACTGATCAAGCTGGGCACCCTGATTCTGATAGTAGTTTGTATAATTTTGAACTGCATTTGCGAAGTCTGTTCCTGGTGCGAGAACGATGTCTTTTCCGTCGTATTTACCGAAAGAAATTCCGCTGCCTTCGCCTTTGATTGCACGAATAAGCTCTGTGCCGACTCCGAATACAACGAAACAGATTACTGAAAGAATAAGGATGATTACTGAACCAATCCAAAGCATTTTGTTTTTCATACAAATATCCTTTATTTTATAATAATAGTGACAAATATTTTATCATTGTAGGATTTAGCTGTCAATTATTTTAGCTTTTTCTTCTATATAAAAATATTTTCGTTGAATCCCTCTCATTTCCGTGTTAAAATGCTCCAATTATGACACATGGAATGATTACTTCTGCCTCTGGCTGGCGAAAGGTTTTCGCACTTTCCGGAGATGAAAACGATAGTGGAGCAAAAATTAGCGAAGATGATGCAATTATTGCAGGAATTTCAGCGGAAGTTTTTTCAGACTATTTGGCCGAAAAATCTTCTTCACCGCTTATAATTGTCGGTCGGGATACACGCCCTACGGGAAGAGCAATTGCCGAAGCTATGCTTAAAGTTCTTGCTTCAAAAAATGTCAAAGTCAAATATCCGGGTATTATTGCTGCTCCTGAAATCATGGCTTACGGAAAAAAAGCCAGTGGCTTCATTTACATTTCTGCCAGCCACAATCCAATTGGTCATAACGGAATAAAATTCGGTTTAAATGACGGTGGTGTCTTAAACGGTACTGAAAATGCAAGGCTTGTAAAAGCATTAAACGAAAAACTTGCTTCTGAGTCTGAAATTCAGCGAATCAGAGCTGTCTTAAGCGAAATAAAATCCTTTAAAACGGCAGACTCAGCCGGGGATGCAAGGAACGAAGTCAACGAAATTATTGCACGGAGCCAGAAATCAAAGGTTGAGTCAAAATCTGCCTATCTTGCTTTTTCAAAAGAAGTCATTTCAGCGAGTGCTGACCCTGGCGAACAGGAAGAACTTTTCTCAAAAATCAAGGAGAGCCTTTCTTCAAACAAAATCGGAATCGTGGCCGACATGAATGGCTCTGCCAGAACGCTCTCAATCGATACTCAGGTCTTTAAGTCATGCGGTATTTCATATCACGGTCTCAACGACGAGCCTGGAAAAATCGTCCATGCAATTATCCCGGAGCCAGAAAATCTCATCTGGTGTGCAGCTGAGATGGAGAGATTGCAGGGCGAAGGCCATACTGAGGTAAAGCTGGGCTACATGCCTGACTGTGACGGCGACCGCGGAAACATCGTCTTCTGGAACGAAAAATCAGCTAAGGCGGAAGTTTTGAAGGCTCAGGAAGTTTTTGCCCTTTCCGTCCTCTCTGAGCTTTCTTACATGAAATATCTTGATGAAGTCACTGGCGGAAATGTTTCAAAAAATCTTGCCGTGGCGGCAAACTGCCCTACATCAATGCGGATTGACGAAATCTGCTCTTCTTTTGGAGCGAAACTTTTCCGAGCGGAAGTGGGCGAGGCAAATGTGGTGAACCTGGCGAGAAAAAAGCGGAGCGAGGGCTTTACCGTGCGAATCCTTGGCGAGGGAAGCAACGGCGGAAACATCACCCATCCGGCGGCTGTCCGTGACCCCCTCAACACGATTTTTGCCCTGGTCAAACTCCTGGTTTTGCGTGATTCAGAAGAAGACGGCAAAAAAGTAAAAGGCCTTTTCCACATCTGGTGCGACTCTCAGAATCTTCCTTATAAAAATGACTTCACCCTTCTTGATGTAATCGAGACTCTGCCGAAATACACGACCACAGGAGTTGCCGAAGCTCGTGCGGTCCTAAAAATCAAGACGGCTGACCACTCAGTCCTCAAAGGAAAATTCCAGAAAATTTTTGAGGAAGAATGGCAGACCAAAAAAAGTGAACTGCGTGAAAAATACGGAATCGAAAATTATCAGGCAATCGGAACCAATGGAACCGAAGAAAGCCCGAACCTTACTGACTACTCAAAAAACGGCAAGGGCGGCTTGAAAATCCTCTTCTCAGACAAAGATAAATCACCTCTTGCCTATATCTGGATGCGGGGAAGCGGAACAGAGCCTGTGTTCAGGGTTTTGTGTGATGTTAAGGGAGACAAACCTGACATGGAGAGGGCGCTTCTCGACTGGGAGCGGGAAATGATTTTAAAGGCGGATGAGGCTTAAAACTTTGGGCGTTTCCCTTCAGTCTGTCACCACCGCACTTGTTGCTGCAATCCCATACTCCGTTTTGTCATTGCCGCACTTGATGCGGCAATCTCATCACTACAGAACGCCTTGTGGCGGTGCTACAATTCCTAAATGTGAGAGACAGAAACTTTTCCCAAACAAAATTCCACAAAAAAATTGGTAAATCTTCAAAATTGTGATATAATTTTTTATTAGTTTAACTAAAAAGGAATTATAAAATTCCTCACAGATAGAGAGCGTCAAAAAAATTGTAAAGCAATTTTAGCAAGTCTCTCGAAGAGCTATGCTCGTAGGGGCATAGAGTTCACAGAGAGCGTGATGTATGAAAAGAATTTCATATATCTGGAATAGCTCTGTGTGCTCCGTGTTCTCTGTGAGAAATCAAAAGGAGAAATCATGGAAAAGGCAGAAATCTTAGAGCGTGCAAAAAAATATATCGCTGATGAAAAAGATGAGCGATTTCGTAAGGAAGTTGAGGAGCTTGTCGCAAAGGAAGATATGAAGGAGCTTGAAGACCGCTTCTATCAGACTCTTGAATTCGGAACTGGCGGCCTCCGTGGCGTTATGGGCGGCGGAACTAACCGCATGAACACCCTCGAAATCAACCTTGCGACCCAGGGCCTTGCAAACTATGTCCTCAAGGCATTCCCGGAAAAAGCAAAAGACGGCACTTTGAGCGCAGTTGTCGCTTACGACAGCCGCAAAAACTCAGATGTATTCGCAGAGGCTACGGCTCTTATTCTTGCCGCAAACGGAATCAAGGCTTATCTTTTCACAGGCCTTCGCCCGACACCGGAGCTTTCTTATGCTATCCGTGAGCTTAAGGCTCAGACCGGCGTTGTCGTAACGGCTTCCCACAACCCGCCTCAGTACAACGGCTACAAGGCTTACTGGGACAACGGTGCTCAGGTCATCGAGCCACATGATGTCGGCATCATTAAAGAAGTAAATGCCGTCAAAGAGGTAAAGACAATCTCAAAAGACGAGGCAATCAAATCTGGAAAACTCGTCCTCATCGACAAAGAAATCGACGAGAAATTCTGGGCTATGTGCAAGAACCAGCTTTTCCGACCTGAGCTTATCAAAGAAAAGGCTTCTTCTGTAAAAATCGTCTACACACCTCTCCACGGAACGGGCGCTATGCATGTAGAGAAGGTTTTGGGCGACCTTGGCCTTAAAGTCATCACTGTTCCTGAGCAGAGAGAGCCGGACGGAGCCTTCCCCACAGTGGAAAAACCGAACCCTGAGGAAGCTCCGGCACTCAAACTGGCAGTTGCTTTGGGCGAAAAGGAAAAGGCTGACTGTGTAATGGCAACCGACCCTGACGCAGACCGATTCGGAACAGCCTTCCCTGGAAAAGACGGAAAATTCGTTCTTGTTTCTGGAAACCAGATGGGCGCACTTCTCTGCGAGTACATCCTTCTTTCTCGAAAAGAACTGGGCAAATTGCCTTCAAACGGGGCAGCAATCCGCTCAATCGTTACATCTCCTTTCACTGACTACATCTGCAAAAAATACGGCGTAAAAATGCACGAATGTCTGACTGGCTTCAAGTGGATTGCCGCAGTGGAAGACGAGTTTGAAAAATCAAACACAGAAACTTATGTCTACGGCCTTGAAGAGAGCTACGGCTACAAGGTTGAAAAAGAAGTCATGGACAAAGACGGTGTTTCTGCTGCCGCAATGTGTGCTGAGATGACTCTCTACTGGGCTTCAAAAGGAAAATCAATCCTTGAGCACCTGGACGATATGTATAAAGAGTTCGGCTTCTTTGAAGACCGCGCAATCAGCCAGAACTTCCCGGGCTCTGCCGGAAAAGAGGTTATGGCAGGAATCATGACAAAACTTCGAACTGAGGGCCTCAAAACTCTCGGCGGAAAGAAAGTTGTCTGCATCAAGGATATCGGAAATTCTGTCTCTTACGACCCGGCAAATCCAAGCGCAAAGACCGAAATCAAGCTGCCTAAGTCAAATGTTCTTCAGTTTGTCCTTGAAGGCGGAACAATCGTCTCAGCCCGACCGTCTGGAACCGAACCAAAAATCAAGTTCTACATCAACGCACGAACTGATGCTGGCTCAGGCCTTGATAAGGCAAAGGCTGAGAGTGCAAAAGTCTGTGACGCAATCACGGCTGACATCAAGGCAATGCTCGCGAAAGCGTAAAAATTAAACTTAAAACGGAAAGTTGAAAAATGAAAACTTCGGCTTTCCGTTTTCAATTTTCATTTTTCAATTTGTAAAATGAACAAAGCGCGACGAAAATATTTTAGAAAGCAAAAATGGCGAGCGAAGAAAAAACTGCCGCTTTATGAGCGATTTTTTAGCAGCATACTTTTATTTTTTGTCAGTCTTGGAACTGCATTTTATTTCATTTTCGTTTTGCTAAAACAAACATGGCTTTATTTAGTACCTTTTGTTGCCTATTTTCTGAGTGCGGTAGGAAAGCGTGCCTTTATTACAGCAGACTCAAAGGTTCTTGCTTTTAAGGACGAAAGCGTCATGTCATTGATTGCCAAAGTCGTCTTTGTTGTTTTAATTCTTGCTAATTGCTTTATCAATAGAATAGAAAAACACAAACTCAGCAAAAAACAGCAAGAGAAAAAAGAAAAACGAGTCTTGAGCTTTCTCATCGTGTCGGCAGTTATGTCGCTTTTGGTCGCGATATTTTCGTTTTTTCCGCGACAAGTGCTTTATGCTGACCACATCGAAACACGAAATGCTCTTAATATGCGGACCGAGACACTTTCACTTGCAACGGCGCATATCAGCCGTATTGGTATCGAAAAAGAAAGGTCTCATTATTCAACCAATTACAATCTGCGAGTCACCGTACAAGGCGAAAACTTCAGACGAGGTTTTAAAATTCAAGCAGACAAGTTGCTCACTCTGAATGATGCGCTTTTTAGCGGAAGAAATCCGCCACCCGAAAATTTTGGCGCAGAATATTGCGAGCCGTATATCCGAAGTCACAAAAATTTGACCGAGCGAGAACGAAAATTTCTGGCAGATGTATTTACAAAGACTGATTAAAGCCCCGTTTTCGCTTTTTGAAAAATCGTGTAGAATCAAAGAATGAAATCTCACCTTCACTTACTTAATGATTACCGCCGCATGAACCGGCTTTTAGAGGGAGGGGCTGTTTTTTGCGCATTGGATACAGAGACTACCGGCCTCAAACCCGCCGAAGAAAGAATTATTGAAATAGGAGCTGTAAAATTTGATAAAAACGGTGAACTTGATCGCTTTTCCACTCTTGTGAACCCAAGAATCCTGATTCCTCAATTCTGTCAGGAACTTACAGGAATCACAAATAAAATGGTCTTCGGTCAGAAAGAATTTAAGGATATTGCCAGAGATTTGCTTTCTTTTTTGGGAGACTCAATAATCATCGCCCATAATGCACAGTTTGATCTGCGTTTTGTAAATGCGGAGCTTGAGAGAATAAATCATGAAGTGCTTTTTAACAAGGCAATTGATACCCTCAGATTTTCCCGCTGGGCTTATCCCGATAACGAACATTGGACTCTGCAATTTTTGGCAGAGCAACTTAAAATCGAAGTGAAAGCAGCTCATCGGGCCGAGGATGATGCCAGAGTTTGCATGGAACTTTTTCTGCGCTGCATAAAAGATACCATGGACAGGCAGAAACCCTATCTGATTTCAATCGTGTAAATTATTTGTTTTTCCTTACCAAGAATATCTGAAGCGATGACAATAATTGAATTTTTGCCTTTTGTAAGGGTAATCTCACCCAAAAACTGTTTTCCAGTATCTGGATACATTATTTTTTTGTCGTAATTCTTTTTACCTGAAACTACGATTTTGCCATCTTTTTCTGAAAGAGTGTCGTAGGTGATGGATTCAACAATAGCTCCGTTAATGTAAACAGCAGTTTTGTAAGGCATTGCGATTTCCTGTCGTTCCCGGTAAAGATGATATACACCGGACGGCATTGTTTTTACCGTTCCCAAATCGTAGCTGACACCTTTTTTGCTTATTGCGCATACATTCTTGATTGTAAGCTGGTGTTCTTTACCGATTCGGGGCATAAGAATTCGCGGATTGATGTAAGTCCTGTTTTTTATATCCAAAACTTGAAATTCAAGGCAGCCTTCACCTTGCTGCCAGCTGGATGTTGCTGTAGTGCCGAATGATGTTCCTGTTTTTACATCAGTCATTTCGTAGAGGGCGGGAAGAGTCTCAGCGTCCAGATTTGCATATACTGTAACCAGATCGTCTTTATGGGCGAGAATGACTGCGTTTCCAAGAGTGCTTTCAAAAAGTTCATCTTCGTTGTGTTCTGAAATAACGGCAAGAATCCGCCCGTCATCTGCGGCCTTTACTTCCTGACTTTCCGAGAATACCAGGGAAGTACCGATTGTTCCGCCCCTGAGCTGTGCAAAATATGAATAGAAAGAATCTGACATGATTTCATTCTGAGGCCAGTCAAAGGCGAAAATCAATGATATTGTAAGAGCTGCTGCTGTTCCTAAAATCAGTTTTTTCATATTAATGGCTTCCTATCTGTGAATTATATCGAGGCGGGAAATCTTTCCATCCCTTCCGATGAAAAGTGAATCATCTTTTACGGCTATGCAGGCACTGTCTGCTTCGAATGAAAATGCCCCCTGAAAGGCATCAAATGACTCAATAGTTGAGACAGTGTAAGTCCTTCCTTCTTTGCTGAGAATGAAAATTTCCTTTCCTGAGCCTGACTCAAGAATTGAAAGAATCCTTCCTTTTATTGGAATTTCTTTGTTTTTGAAGTTTTTGCAGTTTACGATACCGATTCCGTTTGCGTTGCTGTAAAATACTTTTTTTTCGTCCCTGCTGAATTTAATGAGGACCTGTCTGTTAAGCTCCTTTTCCATGGACTTATAAAAAACAATGGAGGTATGCGGACCGTAGGCAATATCGGTTTTTTTTGAGATTACAAAACGCTGGCCACCTTGACCTGAAAGCGTGGCAATATATTCTGAACTTTCTGAAATTGCGGCTCCCAGAATGACTTCGTGATTGCTTCCTCCTGGATTGTACTGCTGGGTTATATCTCCATTGTTGTTGAATGCAATGACTGAACCGTCTGCAAAGCCTGCTACAATGCCTGTGGAAGAAGATGAAAAAGCTGTAATCGGTGAAAAGCCTTCGTAGGTCCAGTCTACAACACCTTCTGTGTTAAGTTTTGAGAAAGAAGAGCCACCCGGAAGGAAAATGAATTTTCGGTCTTCAGTGAAATAGGGAAAGCCTGTTACTGAGATTTTGCCCTTTGATTTACCTGTCGGAGACATTATCTCAATTTCTTCTGATGAAGTTCCATAAAGAGCGTAAGAATCTCCAGAAACGCTTGCCTTGTATGGAAATGTTATGTAATTAAGGACTTTCCCGTTTGGAGTGAGGTAGCCGAGAGTCTGTCCCATTTTGAATGAAACAGCATTTTTAAAATCCTCATCTTCTATAGCTGTCTGTTCACTTTTTGTGTAGGCATCAAGGTCTATTGTCCAAACTGGGGTAAATTGAATCTCTGGAGAGAGTGGACGCGAAGCCAGAATTATGTATAAAACTGCCAGAAAAATGAAAACAGGCACAATAATTTTTACTTTTTCTTTCATATTGTGCTATTATATAAAATATATATGAAAAAAGAAAGTTGAAAATAACTAATATAAAGCTTGAAACTGATAAAAGCAGGAGGTCGTTATGGTATCAGAAGAAAAATTGATTGAATTGTTTTGCAAGGCTCTTGAAGCTTCAAAAAATTCCTATTCTCCCTACTCAAAATTTCCTGTAGGGGCTGCAATTCTTTCTGAAGACGGAAGAGTCTTCACCGGCTGCAACGTGGAGAATCGCTCTTACGGCCTTACAAATTGCGCTGAAAGGACAGCTATGTTTACAGCAGCCGCAGAAGGTGTAAGAAGAATTGCCGCCGTTGCCATTGCCGCTCCTAAAGCTGATTATCCTGTCGGTCCCTGTGGTGCCTGCAGACAGGTGCTTACTGAGTTCGGGGATGGAAAGGTTCCTGTTGTCTTTGGTTCAAAAATTGAGAACTTGCAGCACTCAACTTTAGCGGAACTTTACCCCTGCGACAGTTTGCATGAACTTGCTCAGTGATAAGGTCTGAAATGTGAAAGAATTTGTCGCTATTCGCTTAATATTTCACTAAAAATGTATATCTTGACAAAATACCGCAAAGTTTGCAAAATATATCACAGATAATCAATAAAAGTGAATATTAAGGAGCGAATCGTGGGAGATGATATTCTTACAATCGAAGAAGTAGCAAAATATCTTCGTGTTTCAGAGAGAACCGTATATGACTGGGCTCAAAAAGGAGAAATCCCGGCAGGTAAAATCGGTACTGTATGGCGTTTTAAAAAATCAGAAATCGAAAAATGGGTGAACGAGAGACTTTCTTCTTCTCAGAAACCTGCAGAAACAAAACAGGTTGTAGCCGCAAAGAATATTCTTTCACCGGATAGAATTGTTTTCATTAATCATTCTACAAAGCATGACGCAATTGTAGAACTTGCACAAAATCTTGCAACTGCTCCTCAGATTAAAAACGAAAAGGAACTTGTTGAGGAAATTCTTAAGCGCGAGGAGCTTATGTCTACGGCTATAGGTCGTGGAATTGCAATTCCTCATGTTCGTCTTTCTTCAGTTACCGACCTCGTAATGAGTGTTGGTATCTGTAAAAACGATCTTCTTGATTTCCAGACGATTGATGATACGCCTGTCCGCATTCTCATCATGATTGCTGCTGCATACAACCAGCATTCTTATTATCTTCAGACTTTGAGTTTTTTCAGCTCAAAACTTAAGAATAAAGATGTCCGCGATGCTCTTTTAGCATGTAAAGAGCCGATGGAAGCTTATAAAATTCTTACGGAAGACTAAAATTCTTTGACTGTCCACTTTTCGGACAGTCTTTTTTTTTGTATTCTATATTTATGAAAAAAATTCTTTTCCTTTCTTTAACTTCAATTTTCTTTCTTTTCGTTTCATGTTCAAAATCTAATCAGGTTCATTCCGTAAGTGAGAATGCTTTGTTCACATTGAGTTATGGTAATTTTGAGGATGAACTTAATCTTTTTGACCTTGCAAGAACCGGAAACATCCGCACTTATATGACCATGCGGGACGGTTTTTTTTATATCGCTAACGGAGAGGCAAAGAAGATTCTGGAACTTAACTCTTACGGTGATTTGCTTAGTCTTTACTATAATGATGAAATCCTAAAAGATGTGGCCTTTGCCGGAAAAAACTCGGTAAATTCAACCAAAAAGGCAATTTCCTATCCTTTTAATACACTTGGACCGCTTGCAGTAGATTCAAGAAAGTTCATATATGCTGTAGATACTCTGCCAGCAGAGAGACAGGAGAGAGATGCAGCCCAAAGACTTCTTTTGAGTTCTGTGGTCCTTCGATTTGATGCAAACGGCCGCTTTATTGATTATTTGGGGCAACAGGGACCAGGCGGCACTCCATTTCCTTTTGTAAAAAATATTTACACCACAACAGAAAATGAACTTGTCGTTGTATGTACCACAAATGATGGACTTGTCGTATATTGGTTCAGTACAAACGGCTTCCTTCTCTATACGATTCCTGTCTCTCAAAACAATGTTCCTAAAATTACGCAGGATGGGGCAGGGGAAGCTCCTTCTTACATTTCAATTGAAAATATTATACCGGCATGTTCAGGTCATAAGCTTTATGTCAAGGTTGATTACTACACGGCTTCTCTGGATTCAGCACTCAAAGTTCAGTCTGGAATTGATTATTACACAACCCTGCTTTGTCCTCTTGATGTGGAGACAGGCCGCTATGAAGAACCTCTTGAAATACCTGGCTATGAATATTCAGTGACAGAAAACCTAACAAAAGAAATCTATAATCTCCCCTTCGACTTTCTTGGCGTAACAGAGAACGGCTGGTTTTTCTTTATAATTCCGAATGAAGAAGGTTTTATCGTTCAGATGGTTCAGCCGGACGGACAGAGAATCGTAAAACGTTCTCTTTCAGTGGATCATTCAAAAATCCTTTACTACACACTATCCCTTAGTGGAAACGGAATTATTTCAGCACTTTTTGTACGAAACGAGAATGCAGAAGCGCTTTGGTGGCGCACAGATTCTCTGCTTGCGTCATTCATAAATCAGTAGGAAAGTATGGATTTTTCAAAAATAGAAGAAAGCCGGGAAGATAAAGCAAATTCTGAAGAGCAGATGGTTTTTCACTACAGTCGCGAAGAAAGACTCAAACATGCTCCAGAAATCGTACAGGATTATTACGCAGGTAAATTTCATCCCTACAAGGGAGGGCTTCTGAAGTCTCTGGTAAGTACCCGCGGGAACCGTATGCTTTTTGTCACTATTATTTTTGCATTTGGAATTCTCTGGTTTGTTAATTATTTTGGGCCTCAAAAAAGTTCTGGAAGCCTTGCCGGTGTGGATGTGCATTTGTCAGCTTTTTCTTATGAAGATTCGGTTTATGCAAGTTTCAGAATCGAGGATGCTTCAAAAAAGAAAATAGCAAAATTTGCCGACGGATTTCCTGTTACAGTTACATTTACAGCCCATGACAGGGAAAATACAACTCTTTTTGAGGAAAAAGTCCTTGGAAAATACGATGGAAAGGAAGTCTTTCTGCGGACAACATTTGCAGATTATGATATAATAAAGGTGGTGGCCGTTTGCAATATGCAGGATTCTTACCTGACTTTGGAATCGCAAATTGAAAAACGCTAGGCACTAGTGGGGTAATATGCTTCAGTTTTATTTTTTGTCTATTTTATTGAATGTTCTTGCCGGTCTCATATTTATTTATGCCATGGATTCTTCGAATTCTACTTCAGTTCTTCTTTCTGACTCTGATTCTCCTTTTACCGGAAATGATGACTTTGATTTGGGAGAGGGTAAGTCTGAGCAGAAAACTCCTGAAAAAACATCTCTAAAAAGTCTGGCAATTCCTTTCCTTGGCGATAAAACCCTTCAGCTTGTTGTCGGTATTCTTTCGGCTCTTACGGGGCTTATGAAGCTTCTCTCGCCGATTCAGTACGATATTGTGGTTATCGGAGATTTAGTTCCTTCTTTGGCGGGAATTGCTGCAGGTGCCGTTCTTCTTCTTGACTGGTACCAGGAACGCACAGAAGTTGAGCTTAATCTTCCTGAAGCAATTCAGAATGTTTATGCAGGTGGTCGAAAATATCTGGGTATTTTCTGTATACTTGCGGCTTTTCTTCATTTTATCTTCCCAAGGGTTTTGTTTCTCTGATTTTATCTAAATGAAAAATAAAATCGACATGACAGAAGGCTCGATTTTCCCGAAACTGGTAAAATTTGCCTTCCCTCTTATTCTCAGTTCTGTTCTTCAGCTTCTCTTTAATGCGGCAGATATAGTCGTTGTCGGTCGTTACGCCGGGGATAATTCTCTGGCGGCAGTTGGCTCCACTTCCTCTATGGTGAATCTTCTGGTCAATTTTTTTCTAGGACTGGGTGTTGGTTGCAATGTTGTTGCCGCAAATTTTTTAGGTGCCGGTAAAAAAGAAGAATTGAATAAAACCGTTCATACTTCAATAGTACTCAGTCTTGTAGGTGGTCTGCTTCTTACGGCTGTCGGCATAGCTTTTTCTCGGCAGATGTTGATTTTGATGGGTTCACCTGAAAATGTTCTTCCTTTGTCCACCCTTTACCTTAAATTTTTTTTTGGCGGCATTACAGCGACTATCGTTTACAATTTCGGAGCTGCCCTGCTTCGCGCCAAAGGTGACACGAAACGCCCTCTTTACATTCTTCTTGTGGCCGGCGTAATAAATGTTATACTCAATCTTATTTTTGTCATTTGCTTCAAGATGGATGTAGCCGGCGTTGCCTTCGCAACAGTCCTGAGCCAGATTTTCAGTGCCTTTTGCGTGATTTTAATTCTTGTCAAGGAAGATGATGAATTCCGTCTTGAATTTAAAAAACTTCATATTGATAAAGTTATTTTTCGCAGAATTATCAAAATTGGTCTTCCGGCCGGCTTTCAGGGAATGCTTTTCAGTTTTTCGAATGTGATTATTCAGTCCAGTGTTAATTCTTTCGGAGAAATAATGGTTGCAGGTAATTCTGCGGCACAGAGCATCGAGGGTTTCATTTATATTTCGATGAACAGTTTTGCCCAAGGAACCCTCACATTTGCCGGACAGAATATGGGTGCCCATCGTTTTGACAGAATCAAAAAACTTATCCTGATTGCCGAGGGAATTGTGATTTTGGTAGGGCTTACCCTTGGACTTCTGGCTTTTTCGTTTGGAAGAAGTCTGCTGGGAATTTATTCAGTAAATCCAGATGTCATTGATGCCGGAATGCTGCGACTTTCTGTTATTCTTATAACTTATTTCACATGTGGAATGATGGACTGTATGGCTAGTGCTATAAGGGGTATAGGCCATTCCGTCCTGCCTATGATTGTTACATTGGTCGGTGCCTGCGGTCTTCGTATGATTTATATTTTTACTTTTTTCCAGATTCCTAAATTTCATTCATTCCAGAGCATATTTTATTCTTATCCTCTTAGCTGGGTGGTTACATTTGTCTTCCTTTCTGTAAGTTTTATATGCATTATGAAGCAGATTGAAGGCAGTAAATAGGCGTAATTAAAAAATTGTGTGGAAAAATTAAAATAATCTGCTAGAATATACTATTATGGATAATTCCTTACTTGATTTAATTCAGGATAAAAGAGATTCTCTTACTGGTGCTTACGAGCGATATACATTCGAAGATTTTACACGGCTCCTTATCGAAAAAAAACATCCATTTTCATTACTTTTGATTGATGGTGATAACTTTAAAAATGTAAATGATGGTTATGGTCACAAAGTAGGTGATTTGGTAATTAAGATTATTGCAGATAATCTAAAAACTGCTGTAAAAGAAAATGGAATTGTTGGCCGCTTCGGAGGAGATGAGTTCTATATTATTCTTCCTGATATTGTAGAATACGATGAAGTTTGGCAGATTTGTCACGACATTCATGCAAGTTTTGGTAAATTTTCCGTTCCTGATTATCCGTCGATATTTATTACTGTTACAATAGGTCTTTCTCGCTTCCCCAAGGATGGCTTGGTTTTTGAGGAGCTTTTTGAAAAGGCAGATAAGGCTTTGTACCGGGGCAAGCAGAAGGGTAGAAGTTGTTTCATCATTTATCTTGACGAAAAGCATAAGAATATAAAAATTCACTCAAGCAATGCGCCCAGCTCAAATTCAATGCAGATGCATAATACGATTTTTAACCTTCTTGCAAAATCTGCAGATTTAAAGGAGTCAATACCTTATTTGCTCCAGTTCTTTACGACTTCGCTCATGATTGATCATGTCGGCGTACAGGGAAAGGGAGAACTTCTTTTTTCTGAAGTGTATTCGCTTTCCCGCGGAAAGAATTTTTCTTATATCGATAACTCTCTTTTGTCTCTTGATGTAAACAGAACTACATCTATTTTTTATTGCAATGATATAAACCAACTTTTGACGGTGCATCAGGATACTCTGGCAAAGGCTTTTGCTGAGCAGATGATTGTTTCCACATGTTATGCAGAAATTTCCTATGGCAATACTTTTTATGGCTTTCTAAGAGCTGATACAACTTCAACTGTCAGAATCTGGCAGAATGCAGACATGGATTTGCTTTTGACAGCCGCAAAGATAATCGGAATGTTGCTTTACTGCCAGAATAAAACTTTGGAAGATTTAAAATAAGCGGGCAAAATTCAGGATTCTGCCTGCAGGCCCCACAAAGGCGGTGTAAGAGCCCTGCGGAAGAGTCATGCTGATTCCGTGTAAGACTTCATTGCCACACCAACCGCCTTCCTTGTTGCGGTTGCCACACGGATTCGAGATTCCTACGGAATCTCCGTTTTGTACGGTTTCTTTCTTTTCTTGATTTTGCGTTAGCAAAATCGAATCCGTGTGACAGTCTTCAAAGTCTTTCTTATACGAAAATCTCACATCACGAAGCACAATCGAATTGTCCGCAGGCTTTTTTGCATCTTTTTCTGGGCGGGAAAGTTCAACCATGTCCATGATTCCACCGACTTCACCAAAAATTACGCCTGCTTTTGCCAGATCATCGTGGGTAGGCGAACATTACCAGCGGAAGAAGCAGATTGCTTGTCCATTCAGGTAAGATGTGTGCCAGCGTCGTTTCCATGCTGTCAATCCGTTCAATCAGGATATTTTTGAGCGTACCTGAAGGCATATCAAGGACTGAGCCGAGCGGAACTCGTGTGAGTTTGTCGCATAAATTTTTCCTGATATTTGCAAGAACATTGAAGGTTGCGACATGGCTCAGCGTGGTTGAAATCATGTGGAAGAATGCGTTGCCCGCCCAGAAAAGCGCGATGATGGCACACTGGCGAAGATAGAGATTCCAGTCCCGCACTCCCGAAAGAAGCTCTTGCACGATGCTTGCAATCAGAATGTAAGGGGCGATTCCACAGGTGACTTTGAGTAGGGCAAAGAAAATGCTTGCAAAGTAGGCAGGCTTTTTACTGCCAGCGAATGTGAAAATCCAGGTAAGAAGAGATTTCTTTTTCTTTTCTGACATTATTGATTTCTCCTGATGTTAGCTAAATCTAACTAAATTGGTTATATAACACTGTTATATTTTTGTCAATACAAGTACTTTTACAAATCTTCTTTTAATCATATACTTTTCTTATGGCAGAAAACACATTGCAGAAAATCCACGAAATTGCGACCGCCGAATTTTTAGAAAAAGGTTTCCGCGGTGCATCCCTTCGAGAAATCGTTAAAAAGGCAGGAGTCACTACAGGTGCATTCTACGGCTATTACAAAAGTAAGGAAGAACTTTTTTCCGCCCTGGTAAAGCCACATGCAGATTATGTCTCCAATCTTTTCGGCAGTCTCATTGAACAGTTCAAAAGTCTTCCAAAAAGAGAGTGGGTGCCTAACATGGCAACTTTCTCAAAACAGGGAATCGTAAAAATTTATGAATATTCCTACAATCACAAGGATGCCTTCCGCCTGATTCTGAATGCCAGCGAGGGAACTGATTTTGAAGACTTTCTGCACAATCTGGTTGAACAGGAAATAGAAATTACCCACATTTTTTACAAAGAAATGGAAGCTCAGGGCTATGAACCATATGCTTTTGACCCGACTCTTGAGCACATTATTATTTCCGGTGAATTTGCGGCGGTTTTTGAGCTGATTGTTCACGATGTTCCTTTTGAGGAAGGCATAAAATGTGCCCAGAATATTCATGATTTTTATGAAGCCGGCTGGCAGAGCGTCCTTAAACTTGAGCAATAAAATTTAGGGGAAATGCCTTTCCCCTGCGTCACACTTAGGGAACGGGCACTGCGTTAGCAGGGCAAAAACGCTTGAGAAGCGTTTTTAGTGAGTCTCCAAAGAGCTATGCTCTGCAGGCGTTGTGCCGCACCCCATTCTCCTAGGGGCTCTGCCCCTAAATCCCCTAATAAAGTGCCAGACAATTACTTGAAGTTCAATCTCTTGTCCTAATATTTTTTTTGTGCTATAACATTGTTATCTTATATATAGCGTTGTTATATCACATTGCTATATTTTATATTCGAGGTTAAATTATGGCATTTTCTAACAAATGGATAGCTTTTGGTCTTGGTGTTGCAGCTGGTGTGGCAGCAGTTTCTTTAGTAAAAAATCCTGCTTTCAAAAAAGCATGTGCCGCTCTTGTGGGAAAGGGCTTGCAGCTTAAAGATGAAGCATGTGCATTCGCTGAAAGCGTAAAAGAAGACGCTCAGGACATCCTTGCTGAGGCAAAATACAACAATTCAAAAAAAGCCGAGGATGCAAAGGCATAAAAAATGCGGCGGAGCAAAGTTGATCTCAAAAATAGAAAGTTAGATTTTTGCTCCGCCCAATGACCGTTTACACGAGGCAAAATCTTGACTATCACAGTACATCACAGCTTGCCGGGGAGACTACGACTTCATTATGATCTGCACGAAATCTCTCCCCGTCAGGCTGTTCTCGCCCAGAGCCTTATCGCCGTTCAGGAAGGAATCACTGACATTTCCGTCAACACGAATCTTGGCTCTTTCTTGATTCTCTTTGATTCTTCAATTATATCGCAGTCCCAAATCGAAAATCTCTTTAAGGCTCTCGGCTCAAAATATCTTGATGACGAAAAATTGCTTGAAGCCGTTGCCCAGATTCCCATTACAGAAAGCATCATGAGCATTTTTGTCAGCACGATGATAAATCATTTTGCTAAAAAACTGCTCCCGCTTCCGCTCAGACAGTTCCTGCTTTTTACGAACATTCTGCCCCGACTCGGCTCTGCCTTGGGAACCTGCTTCCGCCACGGAAAAATTTTCTCAACCCAGATGCTGGATGCCACAGCCCTTACTACTGCGGCTCTCACCGGCAACACGAACACGGCTTCTTCAATCTCTATGCTCCTCACTTTAGGCGAAGAAATTGAGGAAGTTACAAAGCGGGGTTCTTACGGAAACCTTGCCCACAAACTTTTGATTTCTGACGAGCCTGTTCACATTCTTGAAGACGGCCAGGAAAAGACAATTCCGTGCGAGGCTCTCAAAAAAGATGATTTAGTTATTGTTCGCGAAGAAAGCATGATTCCGTGTGACGGTACGGTAGAAAAAGGTGAGGGCATGGTAAATCAGGCCAGCATCACGGGCGAAAGTCTTCCTGTGGAAAAAAAGGCCGGAAGCGGTGTCTTTGCGGGCACGATTTTAAGCGAGGGCGAGCTTGTAATCCGAACGCGTTCAACAGGACAAGACACAAAGGTTCAGAACATCATTCAGATGATAGACAATTCCCAGAACCTCAAGGCAAATGTTCAGCGCCGCTCAGAAAATCTTGCGGAGAAAATCGTTCCCCTCAATTTTGCGCTGGCCGGCCTTACCTGGCTTTTCACAAGAAATCTCACAAAAACCATGTCCACTCTCATGGTGGATTATTCCTGCGCCATGAAACTTGCCGCTCCGATTGCAGTTCTTTCTGCCATGAAGGAAGCCGCATCTTACGGAATCAGCGTGAAGGGCGGAAAGTATCTTGAAGAGGCCGCCGAAGCCACAACGATTATCTTTGACAAAACGGGAACTCTCACTTATGCGAACCCCAAAGTCGAAAAAATCTATGCCATGAAAGATTTTGGCGAGGATTTTGTCTTGCAGACTGCGGCCTGCCTTGAAGAGCATTTCCCCCATCCGCTTGGTCGGGCAGTCGTTTCTTATGCCGAAGAAAAAGGACTTTTCCATCCGGAAAATCACACGAAGGTCGAATACATCGTGGCCCACGGAATCGCATCAACTTTGAACGATAAAAAAGTGCGGATTGGAAGCGCGCATTTTATCTTTGATGACGAAAAAATTCCCTTTGATGAAAAAGTGCACGAAATTCAGTCTGAATCAGCAAAAACTGGTCAGTCGCTTTTGTATCTTTCTTACGACGGAGAACTTGCAGGTGTGCTTTCAATCGGAGACCCTGTGCGTCCCGAAGCGAGGGAAGTCATCCAGAATCTCAAAAAAACTGGGATCCGCCGCTGCGTCATGATTACAGGGGACACCGAAGGTGCGGCCAAAAAAATCGCCCAGAGTGCCGGTCTTGACGGCTGGTATTCACAGGCTTTACCCGAAGATAAAGTCAGCCTGATAGAAAAGGAAAAGGCGGGCGGAAAAGTGATTATGCTTGGAGACGGAATCAACGATGCTCCGGCATTGAGTGCGGCTGATGTGGGAATCGCAATCGAAGGAAGCTCGTCAATCGCAAGCGACACTGCGGACATCGTCTTAAGTGAAGGCGGTCTTAACAATGTGGCTAAAACCCGACTTCTCTCTCAGGGCTTAATTCAAAAAATCAATCAGAATAACGCCTTTATAATAGAAGTAAATTCCGCTTTGCTTCTGCTGGGAGTCTTCGGTCTGATTTCGCCACAGCTTGCCGCAATTCTTCACAATTCGGTCACAGTTGGAATCAGCGTAAAGGCCATGGAGAACATTCTATGATTACAAGTTTTTTTCCGGGTCGGGTCCGGCTCAGGGCTCCGATTTTCAAGGAAAGTGATTTAGTTGAAAAAGCCCGCGCAATTCTCTCAAAATCTGACGCAATCAAAAATATCGAGACAAATCCTGTGACCGGGAGCGTTTTGATTGAATACTATCCTTCAAAAGTCCCCATGGAAAAACTTTTACCCATGCAGGATTTTTTTGTCCGCCTTGCTGAGCTGGCCCAGCATTTTGACGGAAGAGCCGAAAGCCGGGAGAAGATTTTGGAGATGCTTTCTTCACTTGAAGGATTGTTTTAAATAACTCAATCTTCAGAAAAAACTGCCCGAGAACTTTTGCTCTCGGGCAGTTTTTTTATGCTCTTTTATGGCGTTTCCCTCAGCTTCGCTTCGGGTCGCTATGTCCGCGGTTCCACTTTCGCTTCATTAGTAAGCAAGCTTACTAACGCTTCGCGCCGCTCCCAGCGCTAACGCAATTTCTTGTAACCGTAAACAGCTGTGTCGCCAAGCTCTTCTTCGATGCGGATAAGCTGGTTGTATTTTGCCATGCGGTCTGTGCGGCTCATACTTCCTGTCTTAATCTGACCTGAGTTTGTTGCAACTGCAATGTCGGCAATTGTGGTGTCCTCGGTTTCGCCAGAGCGGTGAGAAGTGACCGTGGTGTAGCCGTGGCGGTGTGCCATTTCGATTGCTTCAAGAGTTTCTGTAAGGGAGCCAATCTGATTTACTTTGATGAGGATTGCGTTTCCGGCTCCCATTTTGATTCCTTTTTCGAGGAATTTAACGTTTGTTACAAAAAGGTCGTCGCCTACAAGCTGGCATCTTCCACCGATTCGCTCTGTGAGCTTTTTCCAGCCTTCCCAGTCATTTTCGTCAAGACCGTCTTCGATGGAATCAATGGGATATTTTGTTATGAGTTCTTCAAGGTAAGCAATCTGCTCGTCGTCAGAGAGGCATTTTCCGTTCGGGTCTTTTGGAGTTCCGTTAGAAAGCTCTTTGTAGTTATAGAAGAATTTTCCGTCTTTTTCGACAGAGAATTCAGATGCGGCGCAGTCCATGGCGATTTTTACGTCTTCGCCAGGTTTGTAGCCTGCGTCTTTGATTGCCTGAACGATTGAGTCGAGAGCGTCATTGATTCCGTCGAATTTTGGAGCGAAGCCGCCTTCATCTCCTACAGCAGTGGAAAGTCCCCGACCTTTAAGCAATTTTGCAAGAGCGTGGAAAACTTCTGCACCCATACGAATTGCTTCTTTTTCTGATTTTGCGCCAACCGGACGAATCATAAATTCCTGGAAGGCAATGGGTGCGTCTGAGTGAGCGCCGCCGTTGATGATGTTCATCATCGGAACAGGAAGAACATGGGCATTTGCGCCGCCAATGTAGCGGTAAAGGGGAATGTTTAGTGCTTTTGCCGCTGCCTGAGCTGTTGCAAGTGAAACGCCAAGAATTGCGTTTGCGCCCAGCTTTGATTTTGTCGGTGTTCCGTCGAGGGCAAGCATCTTCATATCGATTGCACGCTGCTCAAAAACATTGTCTCCTTTGAGGGCAGGGGCGATGATTTTGTTTACATTTTCAACGGCTTTAAGAACACCCTTTCCGCCGTAGCGTTTTTTGTCTCCGTCGCGAAGCTCAAGTGCCTCGTTTTCACCGGTTGAAGCTCCAGACGGAACTGCGGCGCGACCAAGAACGCCGTTTTCAAGAATTACATCTACTTCAACAGTAGGATTTCCGCGAGAGTCGATAATTTCGCGGCCGATTACATTGCTGATTTTTACAGAATTAAGCATATTACCTCCAAAAATTCCGCTTAAGTGGCGTTGCACGGATGCAACGAATATGTGAGTTTCGAAGAAACTCAGCCCCTGTCGGTGCTACAAGGATGTAGCACCGACAGGGCAACCTCCATAAATGCGAAAGAAAGCAAGCTTGTTGAAGCATTTCCTTACACTGCAGAAGTGGAACTTTTCCTCAGCAAACTTGCAAAATACCCAATGTGGCTAGTATAGGGTAGTTAGTTATAGCTAACAAAACTTAGGATATACTTTTGATTTCATTTTGTCAATATTAGAGTACATTCGGTATAAAGCAAATCGATTCTGCCTTTTACAATCTGGCTTTTTGTGATTTTCCAGCCTTTTGATTCAAGAAAAGACTGGTATTCAGTTGCGGTCCATTCATGGGCAAATTTTATGCCCACTAAAGTAAGAATTTTTTGCCAGAGATTTTTCTTTCCTTTTTCCCGCTCAATAAAATTCGGGGCAATCAAGATTCCGCCTGATTTTAAAACACGGCTGATTTCAGAAAGAGCTTTTTCTGGATTGGGAATAATGTGAAGGGCGTTCGCAATCACGACCACATCAAATGAATCATCTGTATAAGAAAGATTTGTTGCATCGGCAGTTTCAAAAGTTACATTTTGCGGAATCCCGCACTTTTTTGCAGTTTCAATCATTTTTGGAGCAAAATCAGTGGCAACTACGCTTTTTGCAGAGTGAGCAATATGCCGTGCAATCATTCCAGGTCCTGTGGCAAGTTCCAGAACAGTTTTCCCGCTTACAGCCTCCGAAATTTCTTTGTAAAGAAAATCGTAAATGTTTTTCTGACTTTTCATTGCCTGCTCGTAAATCGGAGCGAATATATCCCAGACAG
>CAMVJE010000016.1 GCA_947167745.1 uncultured Treponema sp. | reverse complement strand
AACTACACAGCTCCGACGGAAAGCGACGGCTACATGGGCTATGCGACCGTAACGAATGATTCTGCGGCAGGATACACGATTACAGGTGGAGCGGGTGGCTCTACTATTGAAATTTCCTCACTTGCAGACCTGACGACATACGCAAAAGAACTTTTAGGCAATGTTCCGTACATCGTCAAATTCACGAATTCAACAAGAATCACAACGACAGGAAATGCCAGCACGATTCTTTCCATCGGTTCAAACAAGACTGTTTATGGTGCAGTGACTGGAGCCGGTCTCAAGAATATCGAAATGCGTGTTTCCGGCGACAATGTAATCATCCGCAACCTGGTTTTGGGAGAAGTAATCGCCTACGACACTTACGGCGGAACTGGCAACGACGCACTTTCTTTGAATGGTGCCACTCATGTTTGGGTTGACCACTGCGAACTTAAGTCGAACACAACACCGTATCTGAACGACGGGACGAAAGCAACGAATTCTTCGAATGATGAAGATTTTGAAAAAGACTTCTACGACGGACTTCTGGACATCAAAAACGGCGGCGCATGGATTACCATTTCAAACTGCTACTTCCACGACCACTACAAGGCTGTCCTCTGCGCTTCTGGCGACGACGGACCGGATTCAAGCTCACGAA
Source organism: uncultured Treponema sp. (assembly GCA_947167745.1). The sequence continues at coordinate 29,919 of CAMVJE010000016.1, read as the reverse complement.
CAGGCCTTACTGACAGCGATATGCGTGTAACATTCAACGGAAACTACTTCAAAAATGTGAATGCCCGTATGCCACTTTTCCGCTATGGAACAGGACACATCCTCAACAACTACTTCGATGCAGGAACATTCAGTGGCCAGGCAAGCTGTATCAACTGCCGTGCAAACTGCAAGCTTTACATTGAAGGAAACTCTTTCAATAACATGAAAAGCTCTGATTACACAATCGGCTTCTACTATGCAGAAACATCAAAAACTTACGGAGATACAAGCGGTTCATGGAATGCTGTAAGCAATAATTCTTGCAATGGTTCAGGCGGTTCATCAAGCGTTTCAAAACCAGCCTACTCATACACAGCTTCAAGCTATTCTTCAAGCGCACCGACAGACAAAGGCGCGACCCTCACAAACCTGTCTTACTAAAAGCGGGCGTGGCGTTACAGGGGAGGCAGCAGTTACTAAAACTTGCCTCCCCTAAGCATTATGCGTTTTTAATCTCGCTGTCTTCAACAATTACCTTTTTCAAGTGCCAGATGTCGCGGACATAATCTTCGATTGTGCGGTCTGACGAGAATTTACCTGAATTAGCAATGTTGATAAGAGTTTTCTTTGCCCAACCTTTTTTGTCGGTGTAAGCTTTTGCCAGCTCTTCCTGAGCCTTACAATATTTGTCGAAATCGGCGAGGACATAGTAAACATCCGGACGCTGTCCCTCAACACCGTAGACCAAAGAATCATGAATCTCTTTGAAAATCTGCCGGCTTGGGTCGTATGTGCCGTCAACCAACTGTTCGATTACTTTAGCCAGTTTTGGATTGCGTTCAAGATACTGCTGCGGGTTGTAAGAATGCTCTTCTTCCATTTTGAGGATTTCCGGCGTGGTGAGACCGAAGACAAATCCGTTCTCTTTGCCTGCTTCCTCGAAAATCTCGATGTTTGCGCCGTCGAGAGTACCCATTGTGAGTGCGCCGTTGACCATGAACTTCATGTTTGATGTACCAGAAGCTTCTTTACCTGCTGTTGAAATTTGCTCAGAAACATCTGCTGCCGGGAAGATTTTTTCTGCTACAGAAACGCGGTAGTTCTCGATGAAGACAACACGGAGTTTACCACCGATTCGTCGGTCGTTGTTTACGCGCTCAGCCACTGTGTTGATAAGCTTGATAATTGCCTTTGCGCGGCGATAGCCTGAAGCCGATTTTGCGCCAAAAATGAATGTTCGGTTCGGTGCGTTATAGCTTGGGTCTTCAATGATTTTGTTGTAGAGATACATGATGTGAAGCACATTGAGAAGCTGTCGTTTGTACTCGTGGAGTCGCTTGACCTGAACATCGAAAATCGAATCCGGGTCAAGGAATTCGTTCTGCTTGTGCTTGAGGAATTCCACGAGGGCTTCCTTGTTGTGGCGTTTGATTGTGATAAGCTCCTCCAGAGAAGCATCATCGTCAGCAAACTTTTCAAGTTCCTTGAGCTTGGTCAAATCTTTTTCCCAGCCGTGACCGATTCGTTTTGTGATGAATTCAGAAAGTTCCGGGTTTGCGTTCAAGAGCCAGCGTCGCTGTGTGATACCGTTGGTCTTGTTGTTGAATTTCTTTGGATAAAGTTCGTACCAATCTTTGAGTTCCTGATTTTTGAGAAGCTCTGTATGCAAGGCGGCAACACCGTTTACGCTGAAACCTGCATGAATTGCGAGCCATGCCATGTAAACTTTTCCGTCGTGGATGATAGACATGTGATTCTGCTTCTGATAGTCGCTTGGGAATTTTGCACGAAGCTCAATCATGAAGCGGCGGTTGATTTCCTCGACAATCTGGTAAATTCGCGGGAGCAAGCCCTGAAAGATTGAGATATCCCATTTTTCGAGAGCTTCTGCCAAAATCGTATGGTTGGTATAAGCGAATGTTTTCTGAACGATGTCCCAAGAAGCATTCCAGCCCAAGCCGTATTCGTCCATGAGAATGCGCATAAGCTCAGGAATTGCCACAACCGGGTGAGTATCGTTAAGCTGGATAACATGGAATTCCGGGAATTTTGAGAAATCCGTGCCGTAATTTGCGACGAAGTGGTGAACCAAATCCTGCAAAGAAGCTGAACAGAAGAAATACTGCTGCTTAAGTCGGAGAACTTTTCCCTGCGGCCCGTTGTCGTTAGGATAAAGAACTCGCGTAACATTCTCTGCGTCATTCTGGCGGACAACTGCCTCGTGATAGCGCATATCATTGAAGAGCTGCAGATCAAATCCGTCGGGAGAAGAAGCCTGCCACAAGCGGAGGGTATTCACAGTGTTTGTGTCAAAACCGACGACCGGCATATCATAAGGAGTTGCGGTAACTTCTTCTGCATTTTCGATGTAGAAGCGATCTTGTCCGTCCGGAGTTTTGCCATATTTGATTTCGCCGCCGAATTTAACGGTGACAGCCAGATCAGAGCGTTTGATTTCCCAAGGATCGCGGTGTTTGAGCCAGTTGTCAGGATATTCCACCTGATAGCCGTTTTCGATTTTCTGCTCGAACATTCCGTACTGATAGCGGATTCCGTAGCCGTGTCCAGGATAGTCCAAAGTTGCGAGAGAATCCAAGAAACAAGCCGCCAATCGTCCCAAGCCGCCGTTTCCCAAACCTGCGTCCGGCTCTTCGTCTTCGATAAGATTGATATTGATGTTCATGTCATCGAGGACTTTTTTGACTTCCTCTTTGATTCCAAGGTTGATAAGGTTGTTGCTCAAAGCGCGTCCCATCAAGAATTCAGCAGAAAGATAGTACAACTGCTTTGTAGGCTTTTTTTCGTAGGCGTTTCGTGTTGCCATCCAGGCAGGCATAATCAATTCCTGAACTGAAGCAGAAACTGCGTCGAACAAGTCATGGCTGTTTGCCTGAGAAATGTCCTTACCGTACTGTCGGCGAAGACGAGCGGAAAGATTCTCTCTGAATTTCTCTGCATCAAATTTCATGTAAAACTCCTTTTTTAGATTGCCGTATCAAGTACGGCAATGACAGTTTTAGCATTATCTGCAAGGTAAGACTGTCATTATCGGGCTTGACCAGATAATCTATTTGCTTATTAAAACCAAGATGCTGTTTGCCAAAATGACATAGTGCTCTTGGGAATTTAATGTTTCTTCATCCCCGCCTAGCAGGATACTTGTTTTGTTTTCGATTGAAGTATCGATTGCCCGGTACCATGTACGCCCTGCTGAAGGTTTGGGAATCGTAATCGTCAAATCGTGGATATCCATGTTCATGGCGACAAAAAAATCATTGTCGTCTCGCGGAAGACCGTTAGCCTTGCCTCCCAAGCGGAATCCAAGATAGCGGTTCATTTTCTTCCAGTCAGGAACGGTTCCGTCAAAATTAAACCAGCTGATGTCCGGCGGATTATCAAACTGACTCGTGGCCGCCCCGCCGAAGAAATTACGCCGCTGGAAAACAGGATGCTGGCTTCGGAGAGTAATCAATTTCTGCACGAAATCGAACATCGTGGAATTATTTTTAACATCGTCCCAGTTGAACCAGGAAAGTTCGTTATCCTGACAGTAGGCATTGTTGTTGCCGTTCTGCGTTCTGCGAACCTCGTCACCCGCAACAAACATTGGCGTCCCCTGAGAAATCAAAAGCGTGGTGAAGAAATTTTTGATTTGCCGGGTACGGACTTTTTCGATTTTTGGATTGATGACCGGGCCTTCATAACCGTAGTTGTAGCTCAGATTGTTGTCGTTACCATCACGGTTTTCTTCGCCGTTGTCCTCGTTGTGCTTGCTGTTGTAGGTGACCAAATCATTGAGAGTAAAACCGTCATGAGCAGTGACAAAATTGATTGAGTGAATCGGGCCGCGTCCGCTCAAAGCGTACAAATCGTTTGAGCCTGCGATTCTAGTCGCCGCCTCGTTTGAAGTGTGCTCGTCTCCTCGGATAAAGCGGCGGATTCCGTCACGGTAATGATCGTTCCATTCGCACCATCTGCCACCGGGGAAATTTCCGATTTGGTATGCACCGCCACAATCCCACGGCTCAGCAATGATTTTTGTATTCCGTAGGATTGAATCTTCGGAAATACGTTTTGTAAGTGGCGCTATGTCTGAAGGAAAGCCATTTTCATCGCGAGTGAGTTCACTTGCCAAATCAAAACGGAAGCCGTCCACATGCATTTCAAGAACCCAATAGTGCAGGCAGTCCATGATAAAATCCTGCACGACAGGATGATTTGCATTTACCGCGTTACCACAACCAGAATAGTTCATGTAGTATTCTTTGTGGTCATGGACAAGATGATAGAAAATTGAATTGTCAAAACCTCGGAAATTGAGGGAGATGCCGTTTTCGTTGCCCTCGGCAGTATGATTGAAAACTACATCAAGAAGAACTTCGATTCCTGCATTGTGAAGAGCCTTTACCATGTCCTTAAATTCACGGACACAGCCGCCCGGACTTCTATCGCTGGCATAAGAACATTTTGGAGCAAAGAAACCGATTGTGCTGTAGCCCCAGAAGTTTTTCATTCGCGCGCCAGTGCGTGGATTTACATTCGTGTTTTCGTATTCGTCAAATTCCATGACAGGAAGCAACTCTACCGCAGAAACTCCCAGCGACTGGAGATAAGGGATTTTTTCGATTACGCCGCGGTAAGTTCCAGGATGCTCGACCTCAGAAGAAGGAGAAGCCGTAAATCCTTTGACATGCATTTCGTAGATGATTGATTTTTCAAGAGGAATTGAAAGCGGCTTATCATCTTCCCAATCATAATCTTCATCATCGACAATGACACATTTAGGATATTTTTCCATGTACTTGTCTTTGCCGGGAAGCATGTATTTAAAAACCGAACCTTCAGAAAAAGCCTTTGCCCTGGGGTCGAAAAGAGACTGATTTTTGTCAAACCGGTGGCCACGACCAGGAGTGAAAGGACCATCAACGCGATAAAGATACAAATCGCCCGGCTTTAAGCCTTCGACAAAAACATGCCACAAATCGCCAGTGCGGTTAGTCTCTGGATTCAGCTCAATCGTGTGATAAGGCTTTGCGTCTTCTGGAGATGAGTACAAATCGAGAAAAACTTTTTTTGCATTTCTGCTGAACACAGAAAAATAAACGCCCTTTGCCGTTACTGTAGTTCCTGGCCTCAGAGCCTTACCAGCTGAAATCCGAATAGAGTCCATATCTGTAAGATTTTAACACAGAATAAGCGAAATTTAAAGATAATTTTAGAACAAAGAAAAATTTGCTTTTCCTTTAATATTCCCTTAAAATTAGACTGCCCCCTTTGTGTATCTTAACAATAGAAACCATATTTAACGAGGCGATTTATGAAAATCAAATCCAATCTTTTCACCAAAATCATTAGCTGATACTTTGCCGCAATTTTGGTCATTGTTGTTTTGTCTGCTGTAATTGCAAAAAATGCTGTAAATTTTAGACAAATCGCTTATTCTTCAGAAATGGAAATCCTTCCTAACACTCTCAACGCAAAAGACCTTCAAATGCATGTTATTCAAGTCCAACAGTGGCTCACGGATATCTCCGCAACACGAGGGGCAGAAGGCTTTGATGATGGCTACGATGAAGCTGAGGAGCACGCAAAAGGATTCCGCCAAATCATTCAGGAATATAAAAATTTCTACAACAAAAAAGAAAATTATGAAAAAATTTCCCAACTGGACGAACTTTCTAAATCATTTGAAGAATTTTACAATGTCGGAAAGCAAATGGCCGCTACTTACATCGAATATGGTCCGTCTCAGGGAAATGAATATATGGAAAAATTCGACCCGTTTGCCGAAGAAATTTATGAATCAGTCAATCTCTTTGTTGACGAACAGGTTAATGAACTAAAAACAGATGTCAGCAAAATTGACAAAGACTCAAATAAGCTTTTAATGACCGCAGTTTGTCTTGGAATACTTTCTACCATCATTCTCACCCTTTTAGGAATCGTTATTTCAAGTATCATCTCAAAACCGATTAAAAAATTCACCGCAATCTTAAAAGATATTTCCGAAGGTGAAGGTGATTTGACCCGACGCATTGAAATCAATACTTCTGACGAAATCGGCGACATGGCAACTTACTTCAACAGTACATTTGAAAAAATCCACCATCTGGTTTCTTCTGTTCAGGATCAGAGCGAGCGGCTTGAAAATGTTGGTGTAGAACTTGCCTCAAACATGACCGAAACCGCAGCCGCAATCAATGAAATCACCGAAAACATCAGAAGTATCAAAAATCAGACAATTAATCAGTCTGCAAGCGTAACTGAAACAACCAGCACAATGGAACAGATTTCTGGAGGAATCGACAGGCTCAGTCAGCTCATAAAAGAGCAGAATCTTAACATTAAGGAATCAGAATCCTCAATTCAGGACCTTATCGGCAGCATTGATTCCGTGGTCTCTACTCTGGCAAAAAATACCCAGAATATCGATGAACTTTCACGAACTTCTCAGGCCGGACGAATGGTACTCGATAAAATCACCGAAGCAATTCAAGAAGTTTCTCGGGAATCAGAAAGCCTTATGGAAATCAGTAATGTCATTCAGGGAATCGCAAGCCAGACAAATCTTCTTGCAATGAATGCAGCAATTGAGGCAGCACATGCCGGCGAAACAGGAAAAGGCTTTGCGGTCGTCGCAGATGAAGTCCGAAAACTTGCAGAAAATTCTTCTTCGCAAACAAACACAATTACTTCAGTTCTTGCAAAAATCAAGGAATCAATCGCAACCGTTATTTCTTATGCAGAAGAAGTCGTTTCTCAGTTCACTTTGATTGAAAACGGAGTTGCGACAGTCTCAAATCAGGAAACAACAATCCGAAAAACCGTCGAAAATCAGTCCATTGACAGCAAGAATGTTCTCCAGGCTTTGAACAAACTTAACGATATCTCAAGCAAAGTTCAGTCAAGTTCAGTAGAAATGCTCAACGGAAGCAACCAAATCACTTCCGAGGCAAAAAACATGAACAACATCACTCAGGAAATCAACGGTGGAATGAACGAAATGGCAAGTGGCGCAGATCAAATTAGCGAAGCAGTTAACAGCGTAAACGAGCTGTCAAACGAAAACAAGTCAAGCATTTCTGCCCTTTTAAACGAAGTCAAAAAATTCAAAGTGTAAAGATTGAAATGGGGGCACAAAGCCCCCAAAATTTACTTCAAAGCTTCTTTCAAAACTTCGAGATTTTTCTCCATGGCGCCATAATATGTGGCGCCTTTTTTTATCTGCTTAGCCGTTGTTGACTGGAGAGAGTCAAAGGTCAGAACCCTGGCCTTTTTGTTTTTGCTGTTGGAAATTATGGTTTTGGCGATTTTGCCGTTTCCGCTTTCAATCTGGCAGACTGAATTCAGTCCAAGCTCGTTCACTTTTTCAGAAAGGAATACGATTGTCTTGAAGCTGGCCTCGCTTTCGGCAGAACATCCGCTGAACGCCGCGAAATATTTTAATCCGTAGTCGTCCACAAGATAGCGGAAGGGGAAGCGGTCTCCGAAAAGAAGGGTATTTTTGCTTGCTGCCTTTACGGCGGCCTCATATTTTGAATCAAGGTCGGAAAGTTTTGCATTGTAAGCAGCGAGATTTTTCTTGTAAGTGCCGGCATTTTTTGAATCAGCCTGGCAGAGAGCGTCGCAAATCGCACTCGTGAGAATCTGGGCATTTTTAAGGGAAAGCCAGACATGCTCGTCTTTTTCTTCATCTTCGTGGTCGTGGTGATGACCGTGCTCATCATGGTGATATTCATGTTCGTGGGCTTCATGACCGTGATCATGACCCTTTTCATGTCCCATTACATTTGCAAGACAGCCTTTTGCATCAAGTTTTGAATCTACGAAGAATGGATTTGATTTTGTAGTTAAAAGTTCATCAAAGTTGTTGTTTCCAAAGTAAATATGAAAGTGTTCAACAGATTTTACCGGTTTGTAACCGTGATCGTTAAGCATTACATATTTTGGACCATTTCCCTTTACCAGTGAGAACTTGTGGCGGATGCTTGAGATTTTTCCCTGGTCATTTTTCTTTGTTGCAAAACCGGCATATTTGTATGAACCGCTTTCTTTTTTACCGTTATCATAAATAAGAGTAATTTCATCACCCTTGATTTTGATTGTTTTAATTCTGCAGTTCCATTTAGCTTCGATTTCTGCACGAGAATCTTTTACAGAAATTGATTTTTTTTCTGCCTGGAATTCAACATATTCATCGAGAGCACCTGTCATAAGAACAGGGTAGAGTGACTGCCATTCACCGGCAAATTCAGAAACAGATCTTGGTTTAATGTCAGCTTCTGTAATTTCTTCATCATGGTCGTGGCCGTGTTCGTGATGGTCTCCGTCATGGTCATCGTGGCCATGCTCGTCATCATCGTGGTCATGCCCGTGATGGTGTTCATGCTCCATTCCCTCAACAATTTCCTCTGCCTTAACCCGGTCGCCTAAGACCTCAAGCAAATTGATTACTTTCTGATTGGGGGATTTGACATTCTTCAGAACATCCTCCACCCATTCATCGCTTTCGCCGCCCACATAAACAAAAATGTCAGCATCCTGAATCTTGGCGATATCCTTTACGCTAGGCTGGTAAGAATGCAAATCCACGCCGTTGTTCAAAAGCAGGGTAAGTTCCACATCGTCAGCTTTCTCTCCGATGACCTCTCTTGCCCAGTCATATTCCGGGAAAATCGTCGTCACGACTTTGATTTTGTTCTCGTTCGAAGCCTTTTTCGCAAAAGCCGAACCCATTCCAAGGGCAAGCAAAATGCCCGCAAGTGCAAATATTTTTTTCATATTCATTTCCTCTATATTTTTATTAACTAAAATGCAGCTTTTTAAATTTTAGGATTGCTAAAAATTGGTCGGAGTCGGGGTTGCGACACAAACTCGCCTGAGCTTTGCTCACAGCGATGTTTGATGGCGCGTTCCCGACGGGAGACCAATTTTTATTCAGTTGATAAATCCTAAAATCCTGCTTTTTCTATGCTATTGCCTTATCATCCAGGCATTTTTCCAGTGCAGCTTTAATTTCCGCCTGATTGTAGCCTTTTCCGATAAAGACAATCTGATTCTCACGGTCGCCGAATTCAGGGTCCCAGTTTTCCTTCATGTCGGGATTGTCGGCGAGGATTTCATTTTTCTGCTCGTCCACCAGAGCGTCCACCCAGTAAGAGACTTCCATGACCGAAGAATTCCGGCCCGCCTGCTCAAAAAGCTGCACATCCTGGTCAGCATCAGAAAACCAGATGTAGCCTTTTGCCCGAATCAGCGACTTAGGATATTTTTCATTCACGAAAGTCGTGAAGCGTTCCCGGTTGAAAGGCCGCTTTTCCTCATAAACAAAGGAAGTGATTCCGTACTCGTCGGTGCAGCCCTTCGTTCCGTCAAGTGAATTGATTGCCTTCTGGATTGCCGAAGAAGAATCAATCTGCTCAAAGTCAAAAGGCTCGTCAGTCACGATTTTTTCAAGCTCAATCGAACCGTTTACGCTGTGGAAAATCGGTGCCTTGGGCTGGAACTGGCGGACAATATTGTGAACTTCCTCAAGCTGCCTGTCGCTCAGCAAATCGCACTTGTTCAGGATGATAAAATTGCAGAATTCAATCTGATCTACGATTAAAGTTGAGATTTCTTCCGCCGTAAGATTGTTTTCGTCAGTTTTTTCTTCATCCCGCTTTTTAAGCTCGTCTTTAAGGTCGCTCAAAAATTCCCTGTAGATTCGGTCGGCATCAACCACAGTCACAACCGAAGTCAGCTGAACATTCGTGTCGGGATTTTCGTCCTCGTAGGCAAGGAAACTGACAGAAACTGCTCCCGGGTCAGAAATTCCCGAAGCCTCAACAAAAACCACCTCAACCGAATCAATCTGGGAGATTTTTTCCAGCTGCTTGATAAACTCGTCCCGCAATGTACAGCAGATGCATCCGTTCTGAAGCTCATACATGGGGCACTCCGCCACATTTGCCCCCTCTTTTTTGAGGATTTCAGCATCCACATTGATTGAGCCCATATCGTTCACAATCAAAGCCACGCGACGCTTCTCCTGCTTCAAAAGATTGTTCAAAAGGGTCGTTTTGCCCGACCCCAGGTAGCCCGTAATGAGAACGACAGGCTTTTTTTTAAGATTTTTCATTTTTTTCCTCGATTTTTTTGGCGCAGTTTTATTGGCAACCGCCCTTCCGCAGCTCAGTAGCCCTCGGTCCCCTGCTGCCGCAGGCGACTGGCTTCGCCACTGCTACACGGCGGGCGCGGCATTATCTGTAAAAATCGGGAATCATCAGTTATTGAGACGAGTTTTTTCTGAAACCGGCGTTTTTGATACACGAATCGCATTCACTGCAAAAAGCGTGACTACGACAAAAAAGAAAGTGTTATTTTGAAGTGAAATTTGAGGTGCGGGATTGAGATTTTGAAAATTTGTTCTTGCAATCTGAATGACAGCGCAAACAGGACAATCCTCACCTGCGCAGTCATGATCAAAATCAGCATGAACAGAAAAGACAGAAAGACAAAGACCCGCCAAAAGCAGCAATGCCAGCCAAAGCGAAACCTTTTTGTTCTGTCCTTTTGAAATAGAAAACATGCAAAGTCACCCGCACAGATTTGAGAATGAGTCTCAAATTACACGAGTGCGATAATTTTGTCAATATGAGAATGAATCTCAAATTGCGATTTTAGACTTCAGCTTAACTCAGCCAACTCTTCCCAGCGAGCATAATTGGCAGAAAGTTTTTCTTCTAGGTTTTTGTATTCCTCGCCAGCTTTTTGCGCCAGAGTAAAATCCCCACAGGCCATTTGCTCTTCAAGAAGAGATTTTTTCTCTTCCAGTTCCATGATTTCTGTTTCGAGATTTTCAAATTCTTTCTGCTCCTTAAAAGTCTTTCGGCGAGGCTTCGGGGGCGTTGCGGGGGCGGAACCGCCGCTAGAAGGGGTCAAATTCTGTGAGACAGGATTTGAGCGAGTCTCGTTGAAGGCTGTGCCTGAAACACCTTCCCCTTTTGGATTTTTTGCCTGAGAATTTAAACTACCGTTAGTAAGTTTATTTAATTCACCACCATCTTTTCGTTTTCCGTTTTCCGTTTTCAACTTGTCGTTTTCTTCCAGATACTCCAGATACTCGCTGCATTTTCCTACAAAGCCGGAAATCCCGCCGTCTTCTTCCATGATGAACATTGTGTCGGCGATTTTATCCATAAAATATCGGTCGTGACTAACGATGAGTAGGCAACCCTTGTAGCCAAGCAGGAAATCTTCAAGAATATTCATGGTGAAGATGTCGAAGTCGTTTGTCGGCTCGTCCAGAATCAGGAAGTTGGGGTTGGAAATCAGAAGGCGCACCAGGAAAACTCGCTTACGCTCGCCGCCACTTAATGTTGAAAGCATGGAGTGCTGGATTTTTCCTTCAAAACCAAATTGATTTAAGAACAGGCTTGCACTCAGCGTCTTCCCGTCGTTCATGTGCACAATATCAGCGGCTTCCTTGATGTATTCCAAAACAGTTAGGCTTAAGTCTTTGAAAACCGGATTCTGTTGATAATAGCCGAAGAAAGTGTTCTCGCCCTTTATAACTTCGCCTGAGTCCGGCGGCAAATTTCCGGTGATGATGTTGAGGAGAGTGGATTTTCCGCTGCCGTTCCCGCCGAAAATGCCGATTTTCTCGCCCTTGCTGAAAGTGTAGGAGAAGTCGCGGATGACCGGCGCATTGTCCGAAGTTTTCAAGAAATTTTTGCTGATTCCGTGCAGCTCCAGAATCTTCCCGCCCAGGCGGCGGCCGGCAACTTCAAACTGAAAGCCCTTGTCTTTGGCGAACTTTTCCCGGTTAATCAGCTGCATGTCCCGCTGGATTCGAGCCTTAGCCTTTGTTCCGCGGGCGCAGGGGCCGCGGCGGAGCCAGTCACGCTCAAAACGCAGGACGCTTTCAATTCGCCGCTCGGTGTTTTCTTCAATTTCGGCCTCGATTTCCTTTTTTTCGAGGTAGGTCGAATAGTTGCCCTCATAAAGCTTTAAGTGATAGCGGAAAAGTTCATAGATATTGTTACAAACTGCATCCAGGAAATAGCGGTCGTGAGTGACCATAAGGACAGTTCGCTTTGTGTCGTGAAGATAATTCTGAAGCCAGTAAATCGTCTGAATGTCCAGGTGGTTGGTAGGTTCGTCCAAAAGAAGCAGCTTTGTGTCCTCAACCAGAACCTGAGCCAGCGCAACTTTTTTGACCATGCCGCCGGAAAGAGTGCCCATTTTGCGGTTAAGATCGTTGATTCCAAGAACTCCAAGAATCGAGCGAATCTGGCTTTCGTAGTTCCAGAGGTCGCCTTTATCCATTTCAAGGGTGAGGGCATCAAATCTAGACTGCTGACCGTTAGTTAGACCATCAGCCATTTTCTCGCATAAATCTTCGTATTCGTTGATTATTTTGAGCTTGGGACTTTCTGACTTAAAAATATGCTCCCGGATTGTATTTTCGCCATCAAATTCGGGATTCTGTGGAAGATAACTAACTCCCGATAGTTTGTTTATCGTAATCTGACCGTCATCTGCCGGCAAAACTCCCGCAATTACATTCAAAAGAGTAGATTTTCCGGTGCCGTTTCGGCCGATAATGGCAGCTTTGTCGCCTTCGTTGAGGCCAAAAGTGACATCCTTAAAAAGAGGAGCTTCACGCCCCATTTTGGAAAGTCCATTTACAGAAAGTATATTCATAGCTCACAGCGCGACAAGGAGGGAGTCGCGATTCTCCATTATTTTTCAGACTTTGGGAAGATTGTGATTCCCAAAAGCTGATATGATTTTGTTATCGGATAAGGGGAGAAAAGAATTGCAAGAATTCCTTCTGTTAATTTATGCCCCTTGCTTTTCTGCTCGTGAGATTTTAAATTTTCGCACTTCTGTTGTACAAAATCGCGAGTAATTTCGAAGGCTTTGTCATAATCAGCAGTCAAAATCCAAAGCTGAATTGAAAATGTCATCGAAAGAAGATTTGATGTTCCTAAGCCATAAATCGAATTAAAATGCTCATGCTCCCTGTGAGACGGCACGCCTTGTGATGCAAACAGACTTTGAATCATGGTGCAATCCTGTAATGATGCTACTTTCAAAAACAGCTGGTGTGATTCACCTTTCTGACAGCGTTCAAAATATTTTTCATCAAATTCTTCAGGTATTTCATTTTCATTTGTCATTTCAGAAGACGTATCCCTTAAATCGGCAAAGGAACTTTCAATATTTTTGTCGGCTGTCATTCTGCTTAAAATTTTACTGATAAAAGCGATTAGTAAAATAACTACCCCAAGGATAAAAAGATTGTTCATTTTTTTATGTTTTTTTCTTCCTGCCAGTCCTTGCTGCTTATAAAAAAATGGTCTCCAGACCGGCCGTCAATTCCTGTAGCAAATTCAATGCCATCTTCCGGACGCTGGTCTTTGTAGTTTGAAACTGAGTACCAGAGAGTACATTCTACATCGTTATCATCATTATCCACATATTCAGAAGGAAGCTCGTAGTAAAAGAAATAATTGCATCCTTCCCTTTCTATCAAAGAGTTTTCATCAATTGGGAGATTTATTCTGCTATAATACTTGGCGAAATTTTTTGATGCTTTTATGAATTCTTCTTTTGTCATTTTTATCACACAAATTCCTGTTTTTCTAAAAAATTATAACATAAAGTCAGAAAAGATAGAATCTATGTGAGATGTAAGGCTTATAGGCGAATAAGGTTTTGTAGTTTTTTATTCTCCAGTAACTTCCCCAAGAGCAATAACGGCATTCCTGCAGCAATTCTCGCACTCACAAAGAACTTTGCCACTTCCTGCCCCCTTCAAATCCTTACAGATGACAGCTCCACATTTCTGGCGGAATTTTGAGAGAAGTTCCCGGCTCTGGCGGACTGTGCCGTTTCCGTCGGTGCGAAGTCCTAGAATCATGTTGGCTCCAATCAGCGCGCCGCAAGTAGCTTCCATACAACCCATTCCTGCAGCAAAGCCAGCGGACATTTTCTGCAAAGTCGCCTCGTCCACGCCTGTCGTATCGGCAAGAACCTTCGTGACCGCCTGGCAGCAATTACACTGCCCGGTCGCCTTAAGGTTTGCGGCAATATCCGCCCTTTCCCGAATCGTCATTTTAGTACCTCTTTAATCTTCAATTTGCAGATGCCCTGCGTCATTGTTCCCATGGGGCAGAACGTGCACCATGAGCGGGGCTTGTACAAAAGCATCACAATCAGGCCAATCAGCGTCGATGTGAGCATGAGACTATAAAAGCCGTAACTGAATTGTACCACCCAATTAAGGTTTTCTGGAAGCAATCCCGGAGTGTAAGCCCATTTCCAGGGAATGCGGAAAGTCCAGAAAAGCTTTACCGCCTGCCGAAGATTCTCTGCCCCGCTGGCCACAAGATAAGTCTGAAAAACCATATTACCAAACATCGTCATAAAAAACACAAGGAAACCATAACGGAACCATTTTGAAGAAAGGAATCGCGGAGTTGTTTTGTTCCGGGAAAGTTTGAGCGACGAGCCGAGCAAATTAAAAAGTTGCCCCCGCCCGCAGTAATTGTTGCAGAAATTTTTGTTTCCCCCGAAAACGGCAAATCCCAGGGGGAGCAGAAAATCAATCATGCCCAGCCAGGCAAAAAGAATGTTGAAAAATCCCAAAGAAAAATAGATGATTGACCAAATCCAAAGATAATTATACCACGGCTTTCGTTTCAAAGAGTTCATGCTTCCACCTCCCGTAAAACCGGTGCAATGCATCCAACCGGACAGGTTTTTCCGCACAGTCCGCAACCCACGCACAAGTCAATATCGACCTTCGCATAACAGCCGCTGAAGACCGAAATCGCATCCCGCGGACAAACATTCGCGCAAGCCCCACAAGCAACACAACGCTTCTTATCAACGGACGCATATTTTTTTGATTTTGCCATAATACCTCTCATATTAATGAAAGATAGCAGAGCAGAAAAAATTTGTATGTGATGAAGTCACATTAAATAGAGAAAAGTTGAAAAACTATTTAGCGAATTTATCTAAAAAATCGACAAGAAGCTTTTCTTTTTCGGAAGAAAGCTCTTCACATTTTTTTATGATTTCTGAGTGTTTACGGTAAAGACGAAGTTGATTTTGTTCGATTTCGATTTTTTCCTTACTTTTTTCTTCGCCAGTAACAAGATACTCTACGCTTACTCCTAGAACGGCAGCAATTTTAACAGCAGTTTCGGCAGACGGGGTGCTGCCTAATTTTATTCCCTGCCCGATATTAGTGACACTGAAATCGCATTTTTTTGCAAGGAAAGCTCGGTTTATGCCTTTATATTCTATTTCTTCGTCTACGCGTTTCCAAAAATCACTCATTAGATTGGATTATGTGAAAAATTTCTGACTTTTTCTCTTAAAAGTGAATTTATTCTGACTTTATATGATATACTCAGTAATTACTGAATTTTCAACAAATGCTAAGTAATTACAAAGGGTAAAAAATGGCAAAAAACGCGAGTCTCGGAAAAGCCCGGGATGCAAAAGAAGATGAGTTCTACACTCAGTTAAATGATATTTCCAACGAGCTTAAATATTATAAAGAACACTTCAAAGGTAAAACTGTATTGTGCAACTGCGATGACCCGCGGGTAAGCAATTTCTTTCATTACTTTTCATATAATTTTGAAACTCTTGGCTTGAAGAAACTCATTACAACCTGCTACAAAAATCAGGAAAGAGATTTGTTCAGCCAGAACAACAGCGAAAAAGCAATCAGCCTTGAATATTGTGGTGAGAAAAATGGAAGCAAAGTTCCAACTGTTGAAGAAATCGGTATAAAAGAACTTCAAGGTGACGGAGATTTTAGAAGTAAGGAATGTATTGAGCTTTTAAAGGAAGCGGACATTGTTGTTACAAATCCACCTTTCAGCCTATTCAGAGAGTATGTTGCACAACTTATAGAATATGATAAAAAGTTTTTGATAATCGGGAATCAGAATGCATTAACATATAAAGAAATATTTCCACTTATTAAAGAGAATAAAATTTGGCTTGGATATACTAACGGTGATATGAAATTTAAAGTTCCAGAATACTACATGCCACGAACAACAAGGTTTTGGATTGATGAAAGTGGTCAAAAATGGCGAAGTTTAGGAAACACTTGCTGGTATACAAATCTTGATATTTCAAAAAGGCATGAAGATTTAATTTTGTATAAAAACTACAATGCAGAAGAATATCCTCAATATGATAATTATAGAGCTATAAATGTAAATAAAGTTGATGAAATTCCATGTGATTATTTTGAACCTATGGGAGTTCCGATTACTTTCATGAATAAATATAATCCACAACAGTTTGAAATACTAGGTGCAACAGAAAGTGAAGGCAAAGGATTTTCTAATGGAATATGGAATTCGGAAAGTAAGACTGCTCAACCTGTAGTCTGCGGAAACAGAGTTTACAAACGCATTTTTATTAGGCGTAAAAAATAGGCTTTCAGAAATTGCGTTAGCAATTTCCAATCTGTGTGGCAACATTGGGGGGATTTTAAGGGGGCTTGCCCCCTTAGGCGAGAGGGTAGCGACCAACGAAGTGGGCGCGTAGGGGGAGACTTCCCCCAAAAAAGGAGAAAAAAGTAATGGAAATAAAACAGACAGAAATAACAATCCGTGAACTTACAGAAGGATTTTCAGACAATGCAGAAGGCGGAGTTGTGGCTTACGGCGGAAAACTGGATGTCCGACCGCCCTATCAGAGAGAATTCGTTTACAAAGAAAAACAGCGCGATGCCGTAATAGATTCAGTCGTACAGAGTTTTCCGCTCAATGTAATGTATTGGGCCGACCGTGGAGACGGAACTTATGAAGTAATCGACGGTCAGCAAAGAACAATTTCAATCTGTCAGTATGTAAACGGTGACTTTGCCCACCTGATGCGATTCTTCAACAATTTGCAGGATGACGAGCAGAAAAAGATCTTGGATTATAAACTTAATGTTTACATCTGCAGCGGTACAAACAGCGAAAAATTAAAATGGTTCGAGCGTATAAACATTGCAGGCGAAAAACTTACACCTCAAGAGCTGAGAAATGCAGTTTACTGTGGTTCGTGGGTTTCGGACGCTAAAAAGTATTTTTCAAAAATAGGCTGTCCTGCCGTTTCTCTCGGTGGCGATTATGTAAGTGGAACTGCAAACAGACAGGAAATTCTTGAAACAGTAATCGACTGGATTTCTAATGGTCAGATTGACGAGTACATGGGAATTCATCAGCATGACGAAAACGCCTCCGCTCTGTGGGTTTATTTTCAAAAAGTAATCGCCTGGGTAAAAGCCTTATTCCCGACTAAAAGACCTAAATATACAAAAGGCATAAACTGGGGCGAACTTTACAACAAATACAAGGATGCGGAATTCGATACTATAAAATTGGAAGATGAAATCAAAAAACTTATTCTCGATGACGATGTAACAAAAAAATCGGGAATTTATCCCTATGTACTTACAAGAAATGAGAAGTATCTTTCAATCCGTGCCTTTTCGGATAATGAAAAGTTGCAGGCATATACAAAGCAGAACGGAATTTGTAAAATATGTGGTAAACATTTCGAACTTGAAGAAATGGAAGCCGACCATATAACTCCGTGGAGTCAGGGCGGTAAAACAAATCTTGAAAACTGTCAGATGCTTTGTAGGGAATGTAATAGAAGGAAATCTGACAAGTAGAATTAAGCGTCTTATTTCAGAATCTCAATCTTGCCGCGCCCCAAAGAAACTTTGCCTTCTTCTGCAAGATATTTTAGCGTTTTAGTGACGACTTCCCGCACGCTGCCGATTTCTTTGGCAAGTTCTTCGTGTGTAATAGAAAGAACTTTACTTTTCTGCCGGAGAGATTCATCGTGGAGAGCGTTCAAAATCCGCTGGTCAATTTTCATAAACAAAAGTTGCTGAATTGTCCACAAAACTTCGGAAAATTTTTCTGTGGCGTTTTTATAAATATAAAGGCTTACGAGAGGATTTTCTTCTTCAATTTTGTGAAGAGCCGGCGAAGGAAGCAGACAGACTTTGGTTTGGCAGAGAGACTCAATCACTACATCAAATACCAAAGAATCCATAAGGCAGGAAGCTGAAAGAATACAGACATCTCCAGACTCAACCCGATAAAGAGTAACTTCCCTTCCTTCTTCAGAAAGACAGTAAACACGCAGGCTGCCCGACAAAACTGCCATTACACCCTTGCAATCCCCAGAAGACCGATGAATCAACATGCCGGGCGTAAAAGTTTCACTTCGGGCAGAATTTTCAAGGAAGGCCGCCTGAGAAGGTGTCAAATCTTTCCAAAATCCAAAAATTGCTGAAAGATTTTCCATTGACTACTCAGTTTTTATATCATCAAATACACCTTCTTTATAAAGGTCAAGGAAGGCACTTGCAACACGCGGATCAAACTGTGTACCGGAACATTTTTTGATTTCTTCAACGATAAAACTCATCGGAAGCTTTTTTCGATATGGTCTTGTAGAACTCATGGCATCAAAGGCATCTGCAACAGAAATTACCCGGGCAACATACGGAATCTTTTCACCACCAAGCCTTGCCGGATATCCTTTACCGTCAAATCTCTCATGATGATATTGGGCCCCATCAGCAATGTCTTTTTGGGTCTTTACTTTCTTGAGGATTTCATAGCCACGATATGTATGACTTTTCATTGTTTCATATTCTTCGTCTGTCAGCTTCCCAGGTTTATTCAAAATTTCGTCAGGGATACCTATTTTACCAATGTCATGAAGAAGTGCAATGTTGTAAAATTTTTGAGCTTCTTCTTTGTTTGCACCAAGTTTAATGGCCAGCATTTTGGTATATTTTGCAACACGAAGAGAGTGACCATTTGTGTAGGAATCTTTGCCATCGATACAAACTGAAAACGCATCGATAATTGAATCTGTAAATTCAATAAGCTCTTTCCTGTGTCTTTCCTGAATTCTTTGAATCTTTTCGTTTCTGCAATATATCAGAATAACTGAAATAAGCGCGACAAGAGTTACAAAAATGGCAGGAAAACTTGAAGCATGCAAATGAATGATTCCACTGGTCAGTTTTATTATTCTAAGTGCAAGTATTAATATTGAAGTATAAAAACCAAATTTTCTATAAAAGACAGCAAGAAAAATGATAACAATAATAGATATTGAAGAAAAAACTCCTGCCAAAGATGCAATTGGTAAAGGGTGGCCAAAAATCATAAACATCTCTTTTGAAATAGATGTTTTTCGAGCAAACAAATCCGTAACGATATAAAGACCAATTAAAAGAATAAAGCAAAGAATTGCTGGGATTTTATCGGCCGAAATACTAAATCTTTTCTTCATAACCGTTTAATTATAACACACATTGTAAAAAATATTCTTAATATGTCGCATAAAAATTATTTACTTGACATGAAAATGAAATAAAAATATTATAAAATTACATATGAACAATTATTCAAATGTTACACAAAACGAGTTCTCAAATAAATATCTCCGGGCTATCATAGACAATATGCCTGATGAGGATAAACTTATTGATTTAGCCGAACTGTTTAAAATCTTCGGTGATTCTACGCGAATAAGAATCCTTTTTGCCCTTCTAGGCCGGGAACTTTCCGTAGGAGAAATATCCGAAATTCTACGAATGACCCAAAGTGCAATTAGCCACCAGTTGCGCCTTCTCAAAACTAACGGGCTAGTTCGCTACCGTCGAGAGGGAAAATCATTAATTTATGCCCTTAGCGACGAACACGTTTCAAAAATCCTAAATATAGGCCTGGAACACATTGAAGAGTAACTGCATACTGCTGTGCATAACTAATAGGAGTAATTTATGGAACATAGACACGAACATCATAATCACCTGGGAGAGCACATTCACTGCGACTGCGGACACTGTACTCACGAACATGAAGAGCACAAACAAAATGAACATGAGGAAGAAAATACCATCAAAAAAATCATTCTTGCCTTCATAATTTTTATAGTAGCCCTTCTGGTTGAGCATCTTCCAATGTTTTCAGCATCCTCCCCAATCATGACATCACTTGCAAAAAATTTTCCGGTAATTGGTGACTTTCCCCGGCTTGCTTACGGGATACTTTATTTTATCGCCTATCTGATTTGCGGCCGAGATGTAATAAAAGGTGCGGTTCGCAACATACACAATGGAAATGTCTTTGGCGAGCAATTCCTGATGACAATCGCTTCAGCAGGCGCAATTTTCGTAGGAGAATTTGCAGAAGCCGTTGCCGTCATGCTTTTCTACAATCTAGGTGAATTCGTACAAGATTATGCCGTTGACCGATCCCGCGATTCAATTTCCGCCCTCATGGATATTCGTCCGGACAAAGCCACAGTCATTCGTGCTGGAAAAACAATCGTCGTCTCACCAGAAGAAGTAGAGATTGGTGAAACAATTGAAGTAAAACCCGGCGAACGTATTCCCCTTGACGGAATCATTGTCGAAGGCAAATCATTTGCCGACACATCTGCCCTCACAGGAGAGAGCCTCCCGCGAGAAGTATCTGCCCTTGCCCAAAGCGAAGTGCTTGCAGGCTTTGTAAACCAGACAGGCCTTTTAAAAATCCGAGTCACAAAATCGTATAGCGAAAGTGCGGTCTCAAGAATTCTCAATCTCACCGAAAAAGCAAGCGCTGTTAAGGCCAAGTCAGAAAAATTCATCGGCCGATTTGCCAGAGTTTACACTCCAATGGTTTGTTTTGCAGCCCTTGCTGTTGCAGTTCTTCCGCCTCTCTTTCTGCAATTCTTCATGCCGGAACTTTTTGCAAAATATGGTTGGTCAGTGTGGATTTATCGCGCCCTAACATTCCTTGTAGTTTCCTGCCCCTGCGCTCTGGTAATTTCAGTCCCGCTGGCTTTTTTCTGCGGAATCGGCTCAGCTTCAAAATATGGTGTTCTTATCAAAGGTTCAAACTTTGTTGAAATTCTTTCAAAAGCTAAAAGCGCCGTCTTCGATAAAACTGGAACCCTTACCAAAGGCATTTTCGATGTAGTTGAAGTGAATCCGGCAAACGGAATGAATGCCGAAGAGCTTCTTGCCATAGCCACACACGCAGAAAGCTACTCAAATCACCCGATTTCAAAATCCCTCAAAAAAGCACATCACTGCGTTCTCTGTGATGCCCTCAAAATCATAGATCCTGAAGAAGTCAGTGGATATGGCATACGAGCGGTAGTTGATGGGAAAAAAGTCTGTGCAGGAAATGCAAAATTTATGGAAAACGAGAAAGTCAGCGGATTTGAAAATGAAACAAAAGTAGCAGCCGGAACAATTGTTCATGTGGCAGTAGACGGTCTTTACTGCGGAAACATAGTAATTTCTGATCAAGAAAAAGAAGATTCAAAACAAACGATTGATAGTCTTAAAAAACTCGGTATCAAAAAGACAATCATGCTTACCGGCGACCGAGCAGAAAATGCCCGCCTTGTGGCCGAAAACCTTGGAATCGACACATTATATGCGGACCTTCTACCAGAAGACAAAGTTCAAAAAGTTGAAGAACTAATGAACGATAGTTTATACTCTAAAAAATTTACCCCTCTTATTTTTGTCGGAGATGGAATAAATGACAGCCCTGTCCTTGCCCGTGCAGATGCTGGAATTGCAATGGGCGCTTTAGGAAGTGATGCAGCTATTGAGGCCGCAGATGTTGTACTTATGGACGACAAACCAAGCCGCCTCGTGGACGCAATCAAAATCTCCAGATCCACAATGAACGCCGTTTGGCAGAACATTTACATCTCAATCGGAATCAAAATTGCTATCATGTTGCTGAACGCAATTGGCTTTGGGAACATGTGGCTCGCTGTATTCGGTGATGTCGGTGTTTGTATTCTGGCTGTGGCAAACTCAGCACGGATCTTGAAGAAATAATTAGACTTTGCTACGGAATATTTTTAATGTATAATTTTTTAAACTTGTCGTAAAAGGAAGTTATTTATGGAAGTAAAGTCTTACACTCATTATGTTCAATATTATGAAACAGATAAAATGGGTATCACTCATCATTCTAATTATATCCGCTGGATGGAAGAAGCTAGAGTTGATTTTCTAAAACAAATTGGCTGGGATTACGCAAAACTAGAAGAAGAAGGTATCATATCTCCTGTAGTCGGTGTTTCCTGCAAATACAAAACAAGCACAACTTTTGATGATGTTGTTTCTATCAAAGTTTCTATCGAAGAATTCACTGGAATTAAATTAAAACTAAAATATGCAATGCAGAATGCAAATGGCAAAGAAGTTTGTGAAGGAAGCTCAGAACATTGTTTTGTCAGCTCAGAAGGCAGAATCATTCAGGTAAAGAAAGATTATCCTGACTTTTATGCCGCTCTTACATCCCTTATCGCAAAGTAATATCTGTAAAGCTGAATTTTTATTATACTAATGTCAAAATATGACACCGCATAAAAACAATTACCAGAAAGAACTTGAAAAAATTATCGCACAAATTGAAGCAAAAAAGGGAGATTCAAATTATAAAAAGCCGACTCTGCTGCTCCATGCCTGCTGTGGGCCTTGTTCATCTTATGTAATTGAATATCTTGCCAGTATTTTTGACATCACGATTTATTATTATAACCCGAACATTCATCCAAAAGAAGAATATTTCCGCCGGCTCGAAGAACTGAAAAAATTTCTGGAACGATTTCCTGATGCCGTTAAAAACGAGGTAAAACTCGTAGTCGATGAATACAATCCCGAAGAGTATTTTGAAGCCACTAATGTCCGTCAGGAAATAGAACTTCAAACAGAGCCCGAAAAAGGCGAACGATGCCGAAGATGCTATCTTTTCCGAATGAAACGCGCCTGGGAATATGCCTGTAAAAAAAATTTTGACTGGTTCACGACAACGCTTAGCATAAGCCCCCACAAAGACAGCGAAAAGATTAATGTGATTGGAAGAGAGCTTGAAGAAAAAACTACCGATAGTTTGTCAATCACTTCTCAGACAAAATTTCTCCCTTCAGACTTCAAGAAAAAAGGCGGATTTTTACGCAGCACCCAGCTTTCCGAAGAATACGGTTTGTGGCGGCAGGATTACTGTGGCTGCGTCTATTCCATGCGGAAATAATACTTTTGCAAAAACAAATAAGCATGTTATATTAATAATTTTCATTGGGGGTTAGCGTATGGATATTAATATTCTTTTGTTTTTGCAGGATTTCAGAAACGGTTTTGGCGGCTGTCTGACAAGTTTCATGACAAAAATGAGTTTCTTCGGAGAAATGAACCCGGTGCTGATTATTACGGCACTCATCTACTGGTGCGTCAATAAGGAATTCGGTACATATCTTCTGATGGGCTGGAGCGGAAACAGGGTGCTTAACGGCTTTTTAAAAGTCACAGCCTGTGTATATCGTCCATGGATTAGAGACGCTCGCATTATACCTGAGAAAGCGGCTTTGGCGACAGCAACCGGATATTCTTTTCCCAGCGGACACTGTTCGAATGCAGGGGCCTTGTTTGGTGGCGGAGCAATTCGCAAAGAACTGCCAAAATGCCTTCGCATAACGCTGGCGATTATAATGATACTCATTGCACTCAGCCGGAATTTTCTCGGTGTTCATACGCCTCAGGACATTCTGGTGGGTATAGGCTGCTCCCTACTTGTGATGTGGCTGACTGCAAAACTGCTTGCATGGATTGAGAAAAATCCAGGAAAAGACATACTTGTGATGTGTGTTTTTATTCTTCTGTCTGTTTCTGTAGCTGTATATGCTGCGGTCAAATCCTATCCAATAGACTATGATGCAGCGGGAAAAATTTTAGTTGATGGTGTAAAAATGGCCAATGATACCTACAAAGGCGTTGGCTGGTGCATTGGTTTTTTTGCCGGCTGGGTTTTGGAAAGACGCTACATAGCTTTTTCAACAAATGTTTTAATGACAGTGCGGATGACAAGGCTTACGACTGGTCTTCTAAGTTACTATGCAGTCAGTCTGATTCTCATACCCCTGCTTAAAAGCGGAATTTCTGGCCCGGCCGGCACAATTGTAACCTGCTTTATCCAGATGTTCTATGTGACCTTTATTTTCCCGTTGTGCATAAAATATTTTGAAAAGACAAAAGAGGTGGCAGTATGAAGATGTATCAGGTCTCAACCTTACAGGCACTCTTGCTTGGATATTTTCGGTCTGTCATTTCAGTCTCAGAACTTCTTAAACACGGAAATATCGGTCTGGGAACATTTACTGGCGTAGATGGCGAAATGATAGTGCTTGACGGTTCATGTTACAGAGCCACGGAAAATGGTGATGTCGTTAAAGCAGAAGGAGACCGTGGCGTTCCCTTTTCTACGGTCTGCACAATGGAAGAAAGCGAACCCATTGAATTTGACACTATAGATAATATAGATAATCTAAAAATAGCGCTTAATAATATCATTGATTCACACTTCGGTCTGAACAGTATGCACATGGCCCGTATCGACGGTGAATTTGAGCTCGTGGATGCCAGGTCAGAATCTGGTTATGAATCAGTGCATGTAGAGTTAAAGACAGTGCTGGGAAAAACACAAAAGGCCTTCAAATTCGAAAAAATCAAGGGAACTCTTGTCTGTGTCTATTTTCCAGATTACATGGACGGAATAAATGCCGCGGGCTGGCATCTGCATTTCATTTCCGAAGACAAAAAACACGGCGGACATGTATTTGACATTGTCATGAAGTCCGGGAAAGGTCTGATTTCCAAAATCAACTCCATAGAATTAAAATTACCCGATGAACCGATTTTTGACACATTCTCTTTAAAACAAGCCTCAAAAGATGCCGTAAAGGCTGTTGAGCAGGGAAAAGGCTCTGAGTAAATGTGATTTTAATCATGCCTTTCAGATTGATGTTTTAGAAGATTCCACTATAATAGAAGTCACATTTGGAAGGATACTATGGCATACAAAATTTTCATTGACGGAAAAGAAGGAACGACCGGACTTAAAATCTACGAGCGATTTGAAAACCGAAAAGACATCGAGATTTTATTGATTGACGACGAAAAGCGAAAGGATCCTGCCGAACGAGCAAAAATGATTAACGCTTCGGACTTCACTTTCCTCTGCTTGCCAGACGCGGCTTCTATCGAGGCTGTTTCTCTCTGCACGAACCCGAAGGTACGCATCATCGACGCTTCTACGGCTCACCGCACAAATCCTGACTGGGCTTACGGCTTCCCGGAACTTTCAAAAGAACACAGAGCACGAATCGAATCTTCTAACCGCGTTGCAGGTCCTGGCTGTTATGCCTCAGGCTTTGCCTCAATCTGCTATCCTCTCGTAAAACACGGAATCATCTCGCCGGATTATCCTGTGGTTTGCCATGCGGTTTCAGGCTATTCTGGCGCCGGAAAAAAAGCCATTGCCCAGTACGAAGACCCGAATCGTAACCCGGAGCTTGATTCACCACGCTTGTACGCCCTCACACAGGAACACAAGCATCTTCCCGAAATGATGAAAGTGAGCGGCCTCAACTACAAGCCGATTTTCAATCCTTATGTCTGCGATTACTTCCAGGGAATGACTGTCACAGTCTCTCTTCACGCCCGACTTCTGGAGAAAAAGCTTACAGCAAAAGAAATCGCCGAGGTTTTCAAAGAGCATTACGATGGCTGCAAATTCGTAAAAGCCTGTGACTTTATGGGCGAAGGCACTCTCACCGAAAGCTTTATCCCGGCGAACACTCTGGCCGGAACAAACAACATGCAGATTATCACCTGCGGAAACGATGAGAGAATAGTCATCACAAGCCGCTTCGACAATCTTGGCAAAGGTGCCAGCGGAGCCGCGGTTCAGTGCATGAACATCATGATGGGAATTGACGAGGGAACAGGTCTGTAGAATTTTCAGCAAAGTATTCTCTTTCAAACACTACTAGAAATTTCTCTTTTTTTTGCCGAAAATGTATATATGCAAGAATCCCCGATTTTACAAAAAGCCGAACGAATTCGCGATGTCATTCGCTATATCAAACGATTCAAAAACGCAACTGTCGTAATTTATATTGACGACGATATTATTGATTCTCCTTTGTTCGTGAGCCATATCCGTGATATTGCGCTGATTCATCAAGCCGGGCTTCGGGTAATTATCGTTCCTGGCGCACGGAAAAAAATCGATGAGGTTCTTTCTCAAAATAAAATTTCTTGGACATATCAAAACGGAATTCGAGTCACCTCAAACGAGGCCATGCCTTTAATAAAGAACGCGGCCTTTGATGCGGCAAATGTAGTCATGACAAGTCTCGCTGGTGAAAACCTTACGGCGGTCATTGGAAACTGGGTTAGAGCACGAGGAAAAGGTGTTCTTTCTGGCGTTGATTACGGAACTGCGGGCGAAATCGACAAGCTTGACGATGAGACCATAAAAACAGTTCTAAACAGCGGCTTCATTCCGATTTTCCCCTGCATAGGCTGGAGCCTTAACGGAAAGCCCTACAACATTTCTTCTGCCCAGCTCTCTTCCCAAATCGCGACCCACTTACAGGCAGACAAACTTTTCTTCCTTTTGCCAAATGCTGAGCTTTCTGAAAAAACTTTTACGATTCCAAAAGATTTAGGCCTTTCTCCCGAAGGTTGTGTTCCTGCCATGAACATTGAGGAATTGGACGAATTTTTGAAAGCGAATAAAAAACTAACGAGCGGTAGCAACAAAGACTCAGAAAAATCAAAAATCACTTCCATGCTGAATCTTGCAAAAAAATCCGTGGAATCAGGTGTTACCCGCGTACACATCTTAAACGGCTCAATCGAGGGAACTTTGCCTTGCGAGATTTTCAGTGACCTCGGTTCCGGCACGATGATTTATAAATCAAACTACGGAAAATTCCGTGCCATGCGCCGGGAAGATATTTCCGCAGTTCTTTCACTTATGCGCCCCTTCGTCAAAAAGGAAATTCTTCTCCCAAGAAGCGAGTCTCAAATGGAAGCCGAATACAACGACTTCATCGTCTACGAATTGGATGGTGCCGTCCGTGCCTGCGCAGCCCTGCACATTTACGACCGTACTCAGGCAGAAATTGCCGCCCTTGCCGTTGACGAAACCTGCGCCCACATCGGTATCGGCCCTAAGATGATTGAATATCTGATTGAAAAGGCAAAGACAATCTCCATCGAAAGCGTCTTCATTCTCACCACACAGACCGCCGACTGGTTTGAAAAACAGGGCTTTGTCCCAGACAAAATCGAGACTCTCCCTGAAAAACGACGAAAACTCTGGAATCCTCAGCGCGGCTCAAAATTGTTCCGACTGAAACTTCACTTGTAGAAGGCAAATCCCGAATATTGGAATCTTTTGAAAAGCTTCCTCTCCTCGTTGTATTCGTAGTCTATGTTCTCGAAAAGGAATGTCGTTTTCTCGTCAGGACTGTACCAGATGGGGCAAGTCGCATCGCCGGAATCCTTTTTTGAAGCGAGGGAGAGGAAAAATTCCGTCACATCGTAAGTTCCGTTCAGCGTATCGATTTTGACCGAAGGATACTTGTCGGCATATTCGTATTTGTCGGCATATCCGTATGTCAATTTATATTCATTCAGCACTTTCATCCGACTGAACGGAGCGATGTCGTATGTCGTTTTAAGATTTCCGACACCGCTTTCAAAACAAACGAGTTTTTCGTCCTCCTTCCGCTCCTTGATTCCAAAAAGCTCCTCGAACGGAAGAAGATCGGCATTCTTCGATTCCTTTTCGTCAATCTTCCTCATCCACTCAGGAGCCGGAATCTCGCTTATCCAGACGACATAGCAGTAGTTTTCCAAAAGACGCTCCCTGTCATCGTCGCAAATCGTCTTCTCAAGCTCTTCCCGGTCGTATTCCGTGAGCGCGCCCTTTTCCCTGTCGAACATCGAATATTTTTCAAGCACGCCGAGCATCCGCCCGTACTGGCTTTTGTGCGCCATGTCGATGAGATTGAAGGGAGAGACTGAATCGAAGAGAATCAAAGCCGCAAGAAGCGGGAGCGAATATTTGCAGAAGCGGCCTTTTTTGACGAATGTGAGAGCGATTGTCAGAACCGAAAAAATTATGAAAAGCAGGCTCGAATACCTGTAGCCCGTGAATCCGTAGGCGTCCACCCGTATGAAGAATGCCGGAATCTGCACGCAGATTAGGGGAATGAAGGCGAACGCTCCAAAGCGGTAGAAGACGCGCACGACGGGAAGGTTCTCGTACTCCCGAAGGATAAAATAGAAGACGATGTAGAAGCATGAAGCGAAGGAGACGAACCAGTTGATTTGCCCGTTCGGAAGCTTGAGCAAAACGAGAGCCTTGACGAGATAGGCGTAGAGAATCAAAAGCAGGACGGCGAATACCGGAAGCAGAATGTAGAGCATGATGATTTTGAAAGCCTTGCCCGAAGAAGCCTCGTTCCGCTTGTAGAAAAGATGGTAGGCGAAGGAGTTGACCGCGACCACCAGAAAGCAGAAGGCCACGCAGCATTCGTAGATGAAGTATTCGTCGCTGTCCAGAATCAGGTTCTGCACCGCGTAAATCAAAAGGCACATTCCAGCGAGCACGACGAGCGACAAGAGCGAACAGAAGAAGAAATGCTTGAAGACGAGGGCGAAATAAGCTTTTGAATCCGTTTTTGGAATGAAGAGGAAAATCGAAAAGGCAATGACGGCGAAAGCGATTCCAAAATAATAGAGCGAATCGTACACGCCAGACTCCCGCCAAAATCCGTCGAGGGCGAAATATCCGAGAACAGAGCCAGCGATTCCCGCCGCAATCTGGAAAGCGTATTTTTTGAAGGCGGAACTCCCAAACCGCCCGGAAAGCAGCGTCGCCGGAATGGAAAAGACGCAGCCGAGCGCGAACGAGTAGCAGACATGCAAGAGTGTCGTCATGTCGAAAAAGTGGCGGAAGAACTCCGGCAGCACATCGTAGACCTGATAAATCTGAAAGACGTAAAAAAAGAAAGCGAGCAAGGAGAAAGCGAAGACGACTTTCTTTTCCGAAAGATAAAGCAATATTTCCGAAAGCGCGGATTTCACGCGAAAAGAGAATTTTTCCATGCATACAGTATAGCACGGATTATCAGAATGAAAATGAATTCTATAAGGAAAAAAACAAGGCTCGATTACAAGAAAGCCATCTTTATTGAGAAAAAATTACAGCCATAAGAAATATAAAAGCTCATAAAAATTCAAATATTCGTTCGTTAGGAAAATAAAATTGCTCATTATCACCTTAAAATTCAACCAAACTTTAGTTAATATTTCTTATCAAAGTCGCCGTATTTGCTTATATGATTATCCAAATGAATCACCGTTCGTTCTTTAAAAGCTAGAAGATAAAAGAAAAAACAGTGACAGATTTAAACTCACTATCGCTAGGGCGCTAGAACAGCAGAATTTCTGTTTCATGTGAAACACATATTTTTAGCCAATAACAATTAAATGAAGTGGTGTAGACTTTGTTTCAAGCAGATTTGTTCTACATGAAACTTTTGATTTCAAAAGGATTTTCGAACCAAGTTTATTCCTTTATAAAAGAACTTTCTGTTTCGAAAATAAACCTATTCAATGTTTTTTGAAAAAATTACTTTTAAGCACTACTTTCACAAATATCATCACACATGAAAAATGATGAAAATAAAGCAATAAATCTACGCGATAAAGAAAGTTTCTCATTTATAGCTATTTTCGTTGCCCGCAGTTTTCGTTTCACATGAAACAAAAGAGAATTCATCAAATAATAAGCAAATTGCATCTAAATTCAAAATCAAAAATACACTGAAATTCGTTTTTACCAAAAACTCTTTCTAAAAACACCTGGCGGACAATCGACCATTTATTCATTCATTTTTCCACATTTTGTTAGGAACTTGTGGAAAATTCAAAGTTATCAACAGGTTTTAAACAATTTGTGGAAAAGAGGATGACCAATAAGTTCAAAAAGTGTCATTTTCGGGCTTGACCCGAAAATCCATT
>CAMVJE010000015.1 GCA_947167745.1 uncultured Treponema sp. | reverse complement strand
TATAACTCTTTTTTATTCCACAATGCAACCGCAAAAGTAAAAATCACCGGGTTTGCTGGTCCTTTCCGACAGGAACGACATTTCCTTTGCAGAAAAGGATATCCACAGCCTGATGAACAGGATAAGTGTACATGCCTGCGTTGAGCGGGATTGAAGACTTGGCCATTGAACGCCTTCGGCGGTGCTACACGGCGGCGCGGGCGTTTTCTAAAAAAGTAAAATTCACTCGCTTAAAGGAAGCCTAATCATTATAATCTTCCATCATGAAAAAACTTGCTTCAATCGAAAAATTAGAAAACTGGATAGATTCATACCTCAACTTCGAGAAAACCCCAAAAAAGAACATTTTCTGGCTGGACACAATGCGCTTCTTCTGCGAAAAGTTCGGTCAGCCACAGGATTTTGCTCCCTGTTTCCATGTCGCGGGCAGCAAGGGAAAAGGCTCGGTCTCAACCTTCATCGCATCAATCCTCGACGAGGCAGGCTACAAGACAGGCCTTTACACTTCCCCCCACATCCTTGATTTCATCGAACGGGTCTCAAGCCCAAACGGCCCCTTTGAGGAAGAAGCTTACAACCGCGCCGTCGAAGAAATCATGAACGGAGTCAAGGCCATTCCGAGCGAGGAGCTTCCGGGGCAGCGCCCTATAACCTGGTTCGAGCTTGTCACGCTTTTTTCATTCTTGGTTTTCCGACAGGCAAAAGTAGACTGGTCCGTTTTTGAAGTGGGCCTTGGCGGGCGGCTGGACTCAACGAATATCGTAAACCCAAAGGTTTCGGTTATTACGCCGATTGAACTTGAGCACACGGAATTTTTGGGCGACACTCTTGAAAAAATTGCCTTTGAAAAAGGCGGAATCATAAAGGAAAATACGCCCGTCGTAATTGCCCGCCAACGACCGGAAGTTCGTAAAGTTTTTGAAAAAATTGCGGAAGAAAAGCACGCGCAGGCAATTTTTCTTGAAGATGCGATTCAAGACTTGGATTATAAGATAAAAAATATATTAGATTGTATAAAAAATAATACTAATACAACTATCGTTAGTCAAAATTTTAAAGAAGACAGTATAAAAAATCATACAATCTCACAAGAAAATAAAAATATTTCACTAATGAATGTTAGTTTTTCTTCAAATATCTTCAAAAGACCTATACAAACAGATATTCTATTGGTCGGTCGCTTTCAGGCTGAGAATGCCGCCCTTGCAGCCCTGGCTGTAAAAACAGCCCTGCCAAACATTAGTGAGGAAGTGATTGAGCGCGGAATTGCAAAAGCCAAGCTTCCCGCCCGTTTTGAAATCATTCAGAAGCCCAAAGGCTTTGAAAACATTCCCTTTCTCGTGATGGACGGAGCGCACACAGTCAACAGCGTACGATTCACAATGGAGACGATGAATCAGGTTTTCGGAAAATCAGACAGTCGTAAGGAAGTTGCAAATCAATTTCTGAAAAAAACTGACGGCCGTTCGCAAAATTCCACATGGGACCAAACTCTTCTTTTTGCCTGTGCCGCCGACAAGGATGCAGCAGACATCGCCCCGCTTTTTAAAAATCAGTTTGAGTCAGTTTTTTTGACAAAGCCCGGAAACATAAAACAGTCTGATTTGGAAAAACTCGCAGACGCTTTTAAAGCTGCAGAAATTCCCTACGACATGAACGAAGATTTTGAAAGTCAGATAAAAAAAGCGTTCGACCATGCGAACGCTCATAAATCGATTTTGCTTGTGACAGGTTCCTTCTACCTGATTGCCGAAGTCAAAAAGTTTTTAATCAATGTAAACTCTCGGAACCCTTTTTGAGATTCCGCAGGTAATTTCGTAGGAAATTGTGTTTGTCGCACGCGCGATTTCCTCGGCACTCTGAAGCGCCCCGCTTTCAGCCGGCCCGAAAATCACAGCATCATCCCATCTCTTGACTTCGCTCTCTTTTCCAAGGTCAATCATGCACTGGTCCATGCAGATTCGGCCACGGACAGGATACGGCTTTCCACCAATCGCAACTTTTAGGCCACTTCCCTCCCGACCATCGTTCGTCTGATTGAAGCGACGGAAAAGGCCGTCATCATAACCAATCGGAATAACGCCGATGTCAGTCTCGCGGGAAGAAGTCCAGGTGCGTCCATAGGAAATTGAATGACCCACGCCGAATTTTCTGATTGCGACGACTTTTGAGACAAGGGCCATCACAGGCTTAAGTTCAATCTCCTCGCCTTTTTTCTCAAAATATTCTTTTGTAAGATCACCAGGGTAATAGCCGTAACAGATAATTCCAGGCCGGCACATATCCAGATGCATTTCGGGATTATTAAGCGTGAGAGCTGAATTGGCACAGTGTCGGATTCCGGGCTCTATCCCAAGCTTTTTGACCTGCTCAGTGGCGAATAAAAATCGCTCAAACTGGTGCTTTGTGTATTCTATATCATCGGCATCAATTGAATCAGCGACTGAAAAATGAGTACACATTCCCCCAAGTTTGAGAACTTTTGTGTCCTCAATCATCTTGGCGTAAAAGGCAGATTCCTCAGGCAGACAACCAATTCGCCCCATTCCCGTGTCCACAGCAAGATGAACAGGAAAATCCTTTTTGCCCATACGAAGGCATGACACTGCAATTCCTGTGATGTATTCCTCATCAAAAACAAGGGGTGTCAGATTATGCTCAACAAGGGAATCCATTTCATCCGGGGAGCACAGGCTTAAAACAAGAATGGGACATTTGATTCCCGCCTCACGCAACTGGATTCCTTCGTTTATAATGGAAACAGCAAAATAATCCACACCGCACTCAAGGGCAACTTTAGCACACTGGACAGCACCATGACCGTAAGCATCAGCTTTGATTGCTACACATATTTTAGAAGGCTTTTTTATTTTTGAGCGGATAAGATTTAGGTTATGCCGCAGATTGTCAAGATAAATTCGGGCGATTGTTGGTCTCATTCTTTTATTCTATTGACTTGGATTTTTTTGTGCAACAAGACTTATTTATCTTGTAGAATTCTGGCATTTATTCTATAATTTCAAAATCTAATAAAGGAGAAAGTAAAAAATGAAATCTATCACTCATAAGTGGATTTATATTGCAATTGCTGCTTCATTAGCTTTTTCTTGTGCATCAACCCCAAAATCATCAAACGAAATAAATACAAAATCAAAAAACGAAGTTCCTGTTTCACAAACAGCTGCAGATTTATATTCCAGCAAAGCACTTTCATCAAAAATAACAGTTATTTCATCACCAAAAGAAACTTCAAAGCTGAAAAACTTTTCTTCGCCATATGTTATTAAAGTTGAAGATTCACAGGCAAATGCCGTGAGCAATTTCGAAATTACCGTAGTTTATCCATTGTCTCGTCGGGAAGGTAAAATCGTATACGGCGAGTCAACTATCATCACAAATTCAGAGGGAAAGGCAGAATTCACCCCTCCGGCACCAGAATGCTCTTTCAATTCAGAAATTCGTTTTTTTCCGAAAGGCGACATTTCTGACTTAAAAATCAAAGAAGCGGCAAAGGCTAATACAGTAAGTGCTCCTTACAAAGTTCAGACCAACCTCAAATCAGCAGGTGGTCTCATAGCTCTTGTTGATTTCAATCAGAACGGCAAGGCAATAACATCAAATCCCATATCATCATCAAACCTGCTCATGACTTTGATGAAACTGGGTTTTACAAGAATTGGAAATATCGACCTTACGAATCAGGTTATAATCGGTGACGAAGCAAGAATTCAGGCAAAAGCAAAAGAAATCGTCGGAAACAATTCAAATTTCCTTGTTTATGGCACTGTGAAAATTGAATCAACTGAAAAAACAGACGAAGGCATATGTTATACTCTGAACGGAGATATCAAATGCATGAATTTAAAAAATGGAGAAATCACATTCACGACAAATAGCCTGATTTCAGTTACTGAAAAAAATGACTGGGCTGCGCTTGACAAAGCGAGAAAGACCCTTGCTGCAGAAATTGCAAACGAAATTAAATACGGAATATAGCAATGCTTAATGCATAATTCAAAATGCTACATTAGAAGAGGAATTATTTATGATTTATACAGACACAAGAGACAAATCTGTTAAGACTGACTTTAAAACTGCCGTTATGAGTGGCATGAACGAGAAGACAGGCGGATTATACATCCCTGTTGAATTCCCGAAACTGCCATCATCTTTTATAAATAAAACTCCAGAACCATCATTCCGTGACATCGCCTTTGAGATGGCTAAGCCTTATGTTGAGGGCGAAATCCCGGACAATGATTTAAAGGCAATCATCGCAGACGCCTATCCATTCACGGCACCTGTCGTTCCCGTAGACAAAGTATCATATGTTCTTGAACTTTTCCATGGCCCGACCTGCGCCTTTAAAGATTTCGGAGCGCGATTCATGGCCAGGGTTATGTCATATTTTAACAAAAGCGAGTCTACTCCACTCCACATTCTCGTTGCAACCAGCGGTGACACAGGAAGTGCGGTCGGTTCAGCTTTCCACAATGTTCCGGGTCTTGATGTTACAATTCTCTACCCGGAAGGAAAGATTTCTCCTTTGCAGGAAAAGCAGCTTTCAACTTTCGACGGGAATGTACGCGCCCTCAAAGTAAAGGGAACTTTCGATGACTGCCAGAAATTAGTCAAAACTGCTTTCACTGACAATGAATTGCGAGCAAAACTCCGCCTTTCATCTGCAAATTCAATAAATATCTCTCGACTTTTGCCACAAAGTTTTTACTATATGTATTCAAGCCTCGCAGTCCGCGCACGAAGCTGGGGAGATAACAAAATCGAAAATCCGGCCATCATCTGCGTAGTTCCAAGCGGAAACTTCGGAAACCTCACTTCAGGCCTCATAGCCCGTGAGATGGGTGCTCCAATCACTGGTTTCGTAGCGGCAACAAACTCAAACCGTACAATCCCAGACTGGATTGCAACAGGCGACTATAAGGCACGCCCTTCTGTTGAAACTTACGCGAACGCCATGGATGTAGGCGCTCCTTCAAACTACGAGCGCATTCAGGCAATGTATTCTCTTGAACAGGTTCGCTCTCTTTTCGCCTCATACTGGCTTGACAATGACGGCATCATCGACTCAATCAAGAACTGCTACGAAAAAACAGGCTATACAATTGACCCCCATGGTGCTGTCGGCTGGAAGGCTTGGAGCGATATCCGTCACGGTGGCATGGAGACATTAAAAAACGGCACAAAGAACGACATCACAAAGCCAGGTCTCACGCCAAATCTCCCATCCTGGGCCGAAAAAGTAATCAATAAGGAAGCCGTAGGTATTATCCTCGAAACTGCTCATCCTGCAAAATTCGGTGCTACTGTTCAGAAAGCAACAGGTAAGTCTCCATCAATTCCAGACCGTCTCGAGAAAGTCATGAAACTCGAAGACAGGGCAATTCCAATGGAAAACAGCTACGAGCAGTTCAAAGACTGGCTCCTGGCTAATTTGTAAACAAATTTTTCAATTCATTTGCTAAAACAAAAAACGGCTTCCAAACGAGCACAACAATGAATGTGCTCGCATCGGGAACGCGCCATCAAACATCGCAGTGAGCAAAGCTCAGGCGAGTTTGTGTCGCAACCAAACAAGCACGAAAACGAAAGTGCTTGCCGACTCCAGCCGTTTTTTGCATTTATAACCTTTATAAAATTTTTTTACATCTCAGCGTATTTTTGAACTTCATCTTCCAAATGTTCAATTTTTATGCCGGCTTCTTTGAACATTTCAAGGCTGTCGGCTTCATCATGATAGTGCTTTTCGCAGACTACCCGCTTAATTCCGCAGTTGATAATCAGCATTGCGCAGGTGCGACAGGGAGTCATTTTGCAGTAAACTGTGGCTCCGTCAATGGGAATTCCCCTTTTTGCGGCCTGACAGATTGCATTCTGCTCGGCGTGGACTGTGCGCACGCAATGCTGGCTGATTGTACCGTCCGAGTGAAGCATTTTCTTCATTAAATGCCCGACTTCATCACAGTGAGGCAAACCGGCTGGGCTTCCTACATATCCTGTCACGAGAATTTGATTATCTCGGGCGATGACGCAGCCGCTTCTGCCTCGATTACAAGTGGCACGTTTTGCAACAGTGCGTGCAACTTCCATAAAGTATTCATCCCATGTAGGGCGCACATATTTTTCTTCAGAATTATCAATAGTTTCAGACATATTACTCAGTATAATAAATATCAAAAGTAATTACAGTAAATTTACAAAAAAAAATCGGAAATTTCTTTGCCTTATGAGCAAGTCTATATTAGAATAATTTTTATAATTTTATTTAAAATAATGGAGAAAATATATGAAATTGTCGGTAAAAACACTTCTTGTAACAGCTTTACTTTCACTTCTGGCAGGAACAATTTATGCGAAACCAAATGGTGTTGACCGTATTAAAAGAGCAGGAACTCTAACTGTAGGAGTAAAAGAAGATGTTCCAGGGTTCGGATACCTCAATCCAAATACAAAAAAATATGAAGGACTGGAAATTGATATTGCAAAAGCAATAGCTAAACAGATTTTAGGAGACGAATCAAAAGTTACATTTGTGCCTGTAACTGCAAAAAATCGAAGTGCATTTCTTAATCAGGATCGTGTTGATCTTGTAATCGCAACTTTTACCATCACGGAAGAACGCAAGCAGAATTACGATTTTTCAGATGTTTACTATACTGATTCTGTAGGCATCATGGTAAAAAAATCTTCTGGAATTACTTCATTCAAAAATCTTGAAAATAAAAAAATCGGTGTTACTCAAGGTTCAATGACAAGCCAGACTATTAAAACTGCTGCAATAAAAGAAGGTGTCTTTGTTAATTGCGTAAACTACCCTTCTAACCAAAGTTTAAAAGACGCACTTAATCACGGCGAAATCGAAGCTTTCTGTATTGATACTTCAATTCTTCATGGCTATCTCGATGAGTCAGTCACTATTTTGCCAGAGCATTTTGATGAAATGATGTATGCTGTTGCAATCAAAAAAGACAATTCAGCCGTTACAAAGCAAGCAAACGAAGTAATCCAAACTCTCATCAAAAGCGGAGAATTGGATAAACTCCTTGCAAAGCATGGTCTTAAATACTAAAACTTTACACCATAGCTTCGAGTTTTTCACGGATAAATTCGCTCTTTTCTTTCAGACCGATTTTACCAGCTGATAAGAGGATTACATTTGGCTGCCTGTGATCAGGCCTTACCTTACCGGCAGTCTCCTTAATCAGTTTCATAACCCGGTCTATTTTTATGTCACTTACCCTGCTGAATTCAATTCGAATTACCCCATCACTTTCCTTTATTGAAGAAATATAGAGTTTTTTAGCAATAACACGGACTTCCGCAAGACTCAGAAGACTGTAAACTTCGTCTGGAATCGGGCCGAAACGGTCTTCAAGCTCAAGATACATGCTTTCAAGTTCATCTTTTGACTGGACTCCGGCAATTTTTTTGTAGACTTCCATTTTAGTTTGCAAATTCGGAATGTATGAGTCGGGGATAAAACCGGAATATTCTAGTTCCATAAGAACTTCATTCTGAGCTTCGTAGTTCTCGCTGTTCATCAGCCTCTCAACAGCCTCGTTCAAAAGTTTGACATATAAGTCAAAACCGACTGAATAAACCTCGCCACTTTGGTCTTTTCCTAGAAGATTTCCTGCTCCACGGATTTCCATGTCTTTCATTGCGATTTTAAATCCGCTTCCAAGCTCAGTAAAGTCAGAAATAACCTGTAATCGCTTCATGGCAACTTCTGAAAGGACTTTATTTTCTGGATACAAGAGATAGGCATAGGCCTTTCTGTCGCTTCTTCCGACACGGCCTCGAAGCTGGTAGAGCTGGCTTACTCCGTACATGTCAGCCCGGTCAATGATGATCGTGTTGACATTGGGGATGTCGATTCCGTTTTCGATAATTGTTGTAGCAATGAGAATATGAAAACCACCCATCTTAAAGCGGCGGAAAATATCGTCCAGTTCTTCTGCACTCATCTGCCCGTGGGCAACATCAATCATCATCTCTGGAACAATTTTCTGCAATTTTCGGCGGACTTCATCAAGGCTTTCAACCCGGTTGTGAAGATAGAATACCTGACCGCCCCGCTCTACTTCCTGCCTGATTGCCTTGGCTACACGCTCATCAGTATATGCATCAACAATCGTCTCAATCGGTTTTCTTGTCTGAGGTGGCGTTGTAAGAAGAGACATATCCCTGATTTTCAAAAGGCTCATGTGGAGAGTTCGGGGAATCGGAGTCGCACTCATGGCAAGGGAATCGATATTAGCCTTCATTGTTTTGAGTTTTTCTTTGTCCTTTACACCAAATCGCTGTTCCTCATCAATAATCATGAGCCCCAAATCCTTGAAAATCACATCCTTCTGTATAATCCGGTGGGTACCGACAAGAATATCAATTTCACCGGCTGCTACTCGCGCAATAATTTTCTTTTGTTCGGCAGGACTTACAAAGCGGGAAAGTTGAGCAATAGTGACTGGAAAATTAGCAAAACGTTCCTTACAGGTTTCATAGTGCTGCTCAGCAAGAATAGTAGTTGGAGCCAGGAAAGCGACCTGTTTACCGCCCATTACGGCCTTAAAAGCAGCACGCATTGCAATTTCAGTCTTTCCGTAACCTACATCGCCACAGACAAGCCGGTCCATTGGAACAGGCTTTTCCATGTCGGCCTTGATTTCTTTTGTGACATTAAACTGGTCTGGAGTATCCTCGTAAGGAAAAGCAGCTTCAAAAGCAGTCTGCCATTCTCCGTCTTTTGGGAAAGGAAAACCCCGGCTAGCCTTTCTTCGGCTGTAAAGAGCAATAAGCTTTTCTGCCAGATCCTCAACGGCCTGCTTAGCCTTATTCTTGCGGTTTTCCCATGCCTTCGAGCCAATCCGGTCAAGATGCGGTGCGTCTCCTTCATTACCGATATATCTCTGTATAAGATTTACCTGCTCAATTGGGACAAATACAAAGTCCTCACCGGCATACTCAAGTTTAATATAGTCACGCTCATTTCCCATGGCCTTAACACGCTGAATTCCACGGAAAAGGCCTATACCATAATTAACATGAACGACATAATCACCTTCATTTAATTCAACAAAAGTGTCTATTACCTGAGATTTTGCAGTTTTAATGGATTTTGGAACATATTTCCGCCGGCCAAAAATTTCATTTTCCTGAATTACGATTGTTTTAGATTCTGAAATACCGAATCCTGAAGTAATTGCCCTCGGATAAACAACAAGGGGATAATATGGAATCCCTTTTTTTGCATTTTTGTTCAGTCTCTCCAAATACTCGCCTTCAGAGGGTCTGTCTATGTAGTTTTTTAAGAGCTCTTTAATTCGAAGGGACTGATTTTCGTTATCAGCAAATACAAAAATTTTCCAGCCATCGCTCTGCACATCTTCAATCTGTTCTTTCAAATAATTAAAATTTCCGAAAAAGCTTCTTGAATGATCACATTCAATTCTGAAAAAATTAACATCAACCTTATTAGCTTCATCCTCTTCAGTTTCTGTATGGAGAGTACGAAAACTTATGCGTCTTTCACTGATTTTTGAAACAGATTCAAATGGAAGAAGCATTTCTGACGGAGGTAAAACGGGAAAATTCTGGCGGGCTGTACGATACATTCCTGAGTATTCCCGATCAAAATTTTCCTGCATGTTATTTAAGCGGTCGTAATCATAAAAAATAACTGTTGAATCAGCAGAAATATAATCGAAAACTGTATATTTGTTTTCCCACAGGCAACCATAGAAAAGTTCTTCACCTTCACTTTCTTTTGTATGACGAAGTTCAGACAGAAGTTTTTCTTTAGCAGTAACAGCTTCTTCTGTCATGGCAAGAAAAAGTGCAGAATCTTTATTACCGAATTTATTAAATACACTTTCAAGACGGTCAACAAGCTCCTTATTCCAGATAACTTCTTTCATAGGATAGATTAAAATTGAATCGACAGGAGCAAGCGTAGACTGACTTTCAACATCAAAAGTCTTTATTGAGGCAACTTCATCAAAATCAAAAAGAATACGACTTGGATTTTCTTCGCCTGGGGTAAAAACATCCAGAACTTCCCCCCGTAAAGTAAACTCACCGGGAACACCAACTTTTGGAACCCGCAGGTAGCCCAGAGAAGAAAGTTTTTCGGCAAGTTGAGCTGGATCGGTCTGACTGCCTTTGCACAAATTGAAAACCAGAGAACGGATATAGTCAGGAGATGGTAGTGGAGACTGAATTGAACGCTGATTAACGATAAATATTCTTGGTCTACTTGATGCTGAAATGGGACGGGAGTGACAGGCAAGACGGGAAAGTACACCAGCACGCTGTCCAAAGACTGCAGAACCAACAGCACAACTTCTGTATGGCACAAGTCCCCACCAGGGAAGAAGATATATATCTACAGAATTGTCAAAAGCTGTTTCTAAATCCTGACGTAAATCAAGGGCTTCTTTATCAGTAGGAACGACAAGAATAAAATCCAGTGAAGCTGATGAAATTTTCGCACTTCCTTCACTTTGTTGTGCTTGCGAGTATCGTCCGGTCGCATTATACTGTAAAGCCGAGAGAATTCTAGCGCGAACAGCTTCTATATAGTGAGCCGTCAAAAAACTTGCAGAAGTGCCGCTGACTCCCTCAATCTCAGCAGGGAAATACTCTCCTGAGGCAAGATTTTTTATGTCGGCATGTAAATCATTCCAGCCTTTTGTAACAGAAACTAGATAATTTGATAATAATGATTTCATTGAAACTTTCCGATAATAAAAGTGAATATCTATAAAAATTAGGAGACTTTCTTGAAACGTACTCTTTTCTCTATTATAGCAATTTTCTCAGTCTTTGCACAGTTTGTTTTTGGTCAAAATAATTCCGGCTCTCAAACAAATCAAGACTATTCAAAGGCATCGGTTTCGATTAAATTCTATGATCGTACCATGTATTATCCAGGCAGCAAGGAAGACAACCCGATTTATGTTGATGTTGCAATCACGAATAAGGGTACAGAAACGCTTCGTTTCAAACTTGCCGATGACCGAATGTTCTCAATGGACTTTTATGCCCATACAATCAAAAATACTACACTTCCGAGCACAAAAGATTTAGTCATCAAACGCTCAACTAATCAAACGGTTTATTTCCGGGAAATTGCAATTGAGCCTGGAGAAACATATTCATTCGTCGAAAATGTAAAAGACTACATTCAGATTGACGAGCCATCAATTTATTATCTTGAAATGAGATTTTACCCGGAGCTTTTTAAATCACGAATGATTGAAATTCCTTCAAATCGTCTCAGCCTTGATATAAGGCCTGCTCCATCCGCCTCATCTTCAAGTGTTTTGCCTGTTGAAAATAAAACAACCGCTCTCCTTAAGCCCGAGGCCATTTCCCCGGATAAGGTAGTCGAACAGACAATTATCGCCCGACAAAAATCTTTGTGGGATCAGTATTTCCTTTACATGGATATCGAACAAATGATGATTCGAAACAGCGAAGTCAACCGAAAGTACAAGAATGCAAGCGCAGATGAACGCAGACGAATGCTCCAGTCATACAAAGCAGATCTTATGCAAAACCGTATCGACTACGATATCGTAAGCGTTCCAGAGCGTTTCTACATTGAAAACACATCATATTCTCAGACTGATGGAACTGTTTCTGTATTGCAGTGGTTCAAATACCCGAATTTCAGCGAGAAAAAACGATATATTTACAAAGTAAGACAGAGAGACGGAATCTGGCAAATATACGACTACTCTGTAACAAATCTTGGAACTGAGTAATCAGACAGGAATTCCAAATATGAAAGCACTACTTGTAGCCGATAACGAAAAGGCAATTAATAATATCTCTGAAGTTCTCAAAGCAGCCGGATATGATACAATCGTCTACAAATGGCTTTTAAAAGCACTTGATAATATCGAAGAAATTGCCCCACATTTAATTGTTGTCAGTACAGGAGATTACCCTCGTCATTGGAAAACTCTTGCTCAGTATGCTTCAATTGGCTTCGGGGATTATTCTCCGCAAATCATTCTATACACAGATGAAAATTTCAATGAAGAAGAGCAGAAAAAAGCAGAAGCTCTAAATGTCAGAGGTTTTTTCGATTCAATAGATGTAGAAGGGCTCGACAAGCTTAGGGAGATTCTTACGCAAAAAGACGATATTTTTTCTGGCCATCTTTCAGAAGACAGTTTTGATACATTAGTCTCGAAATTAGAAAAAACAAATGAAGATAATATCATTAATTCAGAAAATGAACAGACTATCGATGAATTAGCAGAATCAATGATTCAGGCCGAAGAAGACGAAAAAGCAGCAGACCGTCTCGAAGAAATCACTCTAGATGAGGCTGCAGCAGACAGGCTTGAAGAAATCAGCGGAGACGAAGCGGCCGCAGATAAACTTGAAAGGCTGGCTGGAAACGAAGAAATTTTAACAGTAACAGATATCATAAATGAACCATTTGATGATTCAGAGTCAACAGCCCTTCCAGGTGAAGAAGAACTTAAAAAACTGCTTGCAGAAAATAATTTTGCAGAGAAGTCAGAAGAAGTCTTTGAAGAATCTAAAAGTAATGATATAATTGAAAAGGATGAGGAGAATGCACCTATGGCTGATGAACAGAATATTGAAGACAAATTAGCTGAAATCATGAATGCAAACAAAGCCGATCAAAAAGAAAGGGCTGAAGCACTCAAACTTGATTTAGGCTCAAGTTCCGTATCCTTTGTTTTTACAAATCCAGTTACCCTGGCTATGGTCTCAGGTGTGGCACGCAATTATAATGGTCTCGTTCTGGAATTTACTCCTGATATTCCGGCATTCATCAGAAATCTTTCTCCAGGAACAAAAATTGGAATCGCCTCAATGAAAATCGATGACAAAATCGAGAATGTATTCGCTGAAGTAATGTCAAATGATGCAAAAAAACTTGCACTGGCAATTAAGAAATAATGAAAAAACAATCTGCAAAATTTTTCTGTGAAAACTGTGGCGCAGAAGTACCACAAAATGCACGGGT
Source organism: uncultured Treponema sp. (assembly GCA_947167745.1). Next base: position 17,645 of record CAMVJE010000015.1, on the reverse strand, counting down.
CTGCAGGCACTGCGGTAAATTTTTCTCTTCAGTGCGCTGCCCCGTTTGTGGAACTACTGGAATGCCAGATAAATTTACTAATGGCTGTCCAACATGCGGCTATGCTGTCGGAAACGGCAAAAATGTTATTCCACCTCATCAGAACGAATCTAAAGCATCCCGTAAATCAAAAAAAGCTCTTTTAAATGCCATTGATTCAAGGAATCCCTCGGGCTCAAAAAGAATCCGAAACTCAGACGGAACTCTTCCAGTTTGGTCATTTTTTGTAATTCTTGCAATATTGGCTGGATTTGTATTTTGTGCAATGAAATATATTAAAAACACCTAAAATCAATCATCAATAAATTGACAATAAAAGCACTTTTCTATAGAATGTAATAACATTTTTCGCCCGGGTGGCGGAATTGGCAGACGCGCTAGGTTCAGGTCCTAGTGAGGGCAACTTCATAGGGGTTCAAGTCCCCTTCCGGGCAGACGCTTCCATACAAGGAAGCGTTTTTTTATTTTCCGCCCACTTTATTTTCTCTTCACATAAAAAAAGACTCCGGAAATCTCCGAAGTCTTTCATACAAAAGAAGAATGTGCCTAGAGAGCTGCACTTCCTGTATTCATGTTGGTGAGGAAGGCCTCGTTATTTCGGCTCTTCTTCATCTGCTCAAGGATAAGTTCTGTAATTTCTGCATCTTCCATAGGATTAATAACTTTTCGCAAAACCCAAAGTTTCTGCAATGTGGCCTCGTCAAGCAAAAGTTCTTCCTTTCGTGTGCCAGATTTTTTGATATTGATAGCCGGGAAAAGTCGTCGCTCAGCAAGTCTTCTATCAAGGTCAATTTCTGAGTTACCGGTTCCCTTAAATTCTTCAAAGATAACTTCGTCCATACGGCTTCCTGTATCGATAAGAGCCGTAGATATAATTGTAAGAGAACCACCTTCTTCGATGTTTCGTGCTGCACCAAAGAATCTTTTTGGCTTGTGAAGGGCATTTGAGTCAACACCGCCCGAAAGGACTTTACCACTTGTTGGAACAGTGACATTATAAGCGCGTGCAAGACGAGTAATTGAGTCAAGAAGAATGACTACATCGCGTTTATGCTCAACAAGTCGCTTTGCCTTTTCAAGGACCATTTCTGCAACCTGGACATGGCGGGTAGCCTGCTCATCGAAAGTAGATGAAATGACTTCACCTTTAATGGCCCTTTCCATGTCAGTAACCTCCTCAGGGCGTTCATCGATAAGGAGAACAATGAGGTAGACTTCAGGGTTGTTTGTGGTGATTGCGTTTGCGACCTTCTGCAGGATAGTTGTTTTACCGGCTTTAGGAGGAGCAACAATAAGAAGACGCTGACCTTTACCAATCGGTGCAAATAAGTCTATTACGCGGGTGCTATACTCGGTAGAAGTTGTTTCAAGGGTAAGTTTTTCTTTTGGATAAAGAGGAGTCAAGTTCTCGAAAGGAACGCGGGTCTGGGCAACTCGTGGTTCATCAAAGTTTACAGTCATTATGCGAAGAAGCGCAAAGAATCTCTCACCTTCTTTTGGAGAACGGGTCTGACCGTAAATTGTGTCGCCAGTTTTGAGATTGAAGAGACGGATCTGGCTTGGTGAAATATAAATATCATCGGGACCTGGCAAATAGCTGTTCTGAGGGCTGCGTAAAAAGCCATAGCCGTCCGGCAAAATCTCCAGAGAGCCTGAAGCAAAAATCAGTCCTCCACGCTCTGTGTGCGATTTTAATATTACGAAAATCAAATCCTGCTTTTTCATTGCAGGAAGCTCTTCTTCAGGATATCCGTACTCAATGGCCAAGTTTCGCAACTCTGGCATACTCATTTTTGTAAGGTCATTAATTAGAAGTTTTGGTTTAGCCTCAAATTCTTCTGGGTTTTCGATAATCTGAGCCTGAGCAGTTGCTTCATCTCTAGCAGCATTTCGTGCCGCAATTCGTTCACGATAGCTCTGTCGGCGGTCAAAACGACCACGACCAGTGTTATTGTCGCGATTATTAAAAGTTCGTGTTTTATATGTTCGTGCCTGATAAGAAGCTTCTGTAGTATGAAGTGATTCCCCACCCGCCGACATCTCTGCAGAAGTTTGTTCTGAAGTAACTTGTTCTTTTGAATCTGTAGTCTGGCCTTCAGAATCGGTCGATGGAGTTTCAGAATAGTTTGGCTCTAGAATTTGCTCTGCTGTAGCTGACTCATAAGAATCAGGCTGCTTTTCTGTATTTTCTGAATCAGTGGAATTTTCATTTTTAACGACAATTCTGCGTCTTCTTACAACTTTAGCAGGCTTTTCATCTTCAACAACTTCTGATATTTCAGTTGATACAGCCTCTGAGCCAGTTGCCTGTAAATCCAACTCGGGCTGTGAATTCTCTGCTGCGCTATTTTCCGAAGATGCAGCAGAACGGCGTATTGAAATCAATGCCATTTGAATGTCTCCATGAGATAATAATATGTATTAAGAATTATAAAAAAAAAGTTCATTAAATAAAAATATGTGTTGATTTAAATGAAATAAATTATAAAAGAATAGAAAATTTATCTTGGCTTATTAAAGCACTCTCTCAAAAAAAAGTCAATATCAAAAATTAAAAACTAAATTAAGGGGCAGGCACCGCCAGGGTGCCCTTAAAATTTATTTTACATTGAGAATATCTTTAAAGCCTGTAACTTCAAAAATATCCATAACAGTTTCATTAACATTAATTACACACATTCCACCTTTTTTTGCAAAGCTTTTGTGTGCTGAAAGCAATACCCTCAAACCTGCTGAAGAAATATAGTCAAGTTTTGAAAAATCAATTGTAAGAGACTCAGCAGATTCAGAAATTGCAAGAATTTCTTTTTCGAGATTAGGAGAAGTCATGGTATCCAAACGACCCTCTACTAAAAGAGTGACATTTTTATCACTCTGAGTTTTTGTAACATTCATTTTATACTCCTTAAAAGTTCCTTAATTATAACATAGGTAAAAAAATCGGGCAATTCTGATTATTGCGCCTTAATTTCTTTTTTTACGATTATCTCAACCGACTTTCCTTTTACGGCAACAAGCACATCATCTGCAATATTTGCAATAATTGATTTTTCAAGCTCGTCCCAAGCCTCACCTTTTGCCTCTTTGGAATTTTTTCGATAAACATCAAGAGACCATGTATATGCTTCTGTAATTGGCAAGGTTGCAGGAATTCCCATTGAATAAAATGAATATTCATGCGGAATTGTATTTGCAACTTCTGAGTAATCAATCATAAGGAATTCTGCAGCAAGTTTTATTTTGTTCATAATACCGACAGCAGCCGCATTCTTACCAGATTTTGAAACTGATAAAAGCTTTTCCCGGCGTTCAGCATTCAATGCTTCGTCCGGTGTAAGCAAGGTATGAAATTCAACAGCCTTTTCACCAGACTCAATCCAAAACTCTCCTTTTACATAGGACAGAAGTTCAGGAATCATTCCTACAAGCTCTTCAGAAATCAAGCGCATTCTGGATGAAAGTTTTTTATCAAGATTAAGATATGAAGCAACTTTTTCAGTTTCTTCAAGAATACCAGACAGTGACGCAACATCATTGGAAAGTTTACAGATATTTGATTTCATTATTCCCCCAAATATTCAAGAAAATTATAACGCATAAATTGTAATAATTCAAAAAAACTAACGAGGATCATCAGATTTAATTACCAGAGCGTTTTTATATTCATCAGAGGCTACTGAAAAAAGATTTACATCTGGCTCTGTCTCAAGCATTGAAATCTGCCCTTCAAACTCAACATTCTCTGCAATTCTGATTCTCGCAGTTTTTACATCACCATGAACAATGCTTCCTGTGCACATCTCAACGCGTTCAGCGGCATCAATATCACCGGTAACGGAGCCAGAGACAACAATGGAATTAGCCGTCATCTTTGAAACTGTACAGACAGCCCCCTTCTCTATTTCCAAGTCACCTGTAGCTTTAATCTCACCTTTGAACTTTCCTGTAATGACAAGGTTATCAGTGAATTCAAGCATTCCTTCAAATTCTGTTTCCTGACCAAAAACTGTCAGGTTTTTCTTCTGTTTTTCTTCTGACATACTATCTAACTCTAACAAATCGAAGTGATAAAATCAATAATAAAAATAAAGTGACTACCGTAAGAATCAATGAAGGTAAATCACCAATACATGAATAAAGTGTTCTGGAATTCTTTTCTATTGAGACTTCTGCATTTAAAAAACCGTCTATTCCAGATTCAAGTTCCTGCTTTATTAATCCGTCTGTTCCAATTATACAAGTTTTTCCGTCCACCGTACTTCGTACACTAACAGTTCGGTACTCAGCACTTCTAAAGACACTCATCGCACAGTGAATGTTTCTTGCAGCCGCTGAATGAGCCCAGGCATCATCACTGATATTGACAAAAAAATCAGCGCCTGACTTTTTCATTTTTCTAACAAGGCCTGAAAATGAATCTTCAAAACAAATAGGTACAGAAAATGTCAAATCTTTTACTCTAAAAACAGCCAGTTCTTCTCCAGGGGTAAATAAATCTGAATCAAGTGTATCTTTAATTTTTTCAAATAAAGAGCCTTTAAGGAAAGATGGCCAATATTCCGTAAAAGGTACAAGATGATTTTTTTTATAAATCTCTACTTCACCATCTGTATTAAAATAAAGGGCTGCATTATAACTTTTTTTTCCGGAAGAAAAATTATTTCCAATTACGAACGAGGCATTTTTAGATTTTATATATGAAATTAAGTCTAAAGCAAGTAAATGGCGAACAGGCTCACTTTCATCTGAAAAATTGTGGAGAATATCAGGCACAACTGCGGTTTCTGGCCAAATTATGAGTTCCGTATCATTCTTAAGAGCAAGAGCTTGATCTGTCAATTTTTTCAGCAGGCTGACATCTTTTACATAATCAGAAATGTTTTCAGATTTTGCAGAAGAAGCATCCTGTATAAGGGCAATCTTTAAGGAAGAAGATTCACTTTCTTTCGAAAAGTTAAATTTTGAAGATACCATTACGGCCAAAACAAGTGGAACACAGAGAGAAATTTTTTTTAAATTTCTGCGGATATTTTTTGTTGAAATAACATCTGCAATAAGTGATGAAAAGACATAAATTAGAAATGAAACTCCCTGAACTCCAAAAAGAGATGCAAAAGAAAGAAAAGCGGCCTGACGCCACTGCGTATAGGCAATAACTCCATATGAAAAGCCAAGTGGTCCAAAGGTACGCAGATAGTCAAAAGAAATAAGGATAAAAACTCTTAAGAGCCAATACAATGATGCTATTTTTTGAGGCAACAGTTTTTTGGCGAATACAATGAGAAATAAAACAATGGAGTAATAAAATGAGTATAAAAATGAAACAAAGGAAAGCGCAATTAACCCAAAAGAAGAAAACCACCAGCAAAGTAAGCTGTAAAAAATAAAACCAAAGGAGAAACCATATAAGAAAGAAGCTTTTATTGAAATTCGTTCTGCAAGAAGGAAAAATGGAATGTATGCCGTCCAGGCGAAAAATGGAAGTCCGTTTTCAGATAACATGGACGGCTGACAGATAAGATTAAGTCCAATTGAAAGAAATAAAAGGAAAAAATTGAAAAGACTATTTCTTTTCAACCGGAATCTCCATAAGGGCTTTTTTAAGATCCTGACCGGCACGGAATGCAGCTACATAATGAGGCTCAACAGAAAGAATCTCTCCAGTCTTAGGGTTACGGGCTTTCTCACGGCCTTTTCGAAGACGAGGTTCAAGAGTTCCAAAACCGCGAAGCTCTACCGTGGAATTTGATTTAAGTGCATTTTTGAATTCTTCAATTATGCCTTCAAAAGCTTCCTGCAAAATCTTCTTTTCGATTTTTGTTGATTCATGAACTCTATCCACTATATCGCTTTTTGTTACTTTATTTACTGACATAGGTACCTACCTAAAAAAAACGCTATCTGAAGTGTATAAAATATACAATCAGATAGCTTATATAAATTATTGCAATTAAAAATTAGTTTGCAGCAGCAAATGTTACATTGTAAAGTTTCTGCATTCTAGACTTTTTGCGTGAAACAGCATTGCGGTTCATAACACCCTTGCTGCGGGCAGAGTCCAATTTAGAAGTCAAAAGAACAAGCTTTTCCTGAGCAAGTTTTGAGTCTTTTGCATGAACAGCTTCAACGAACTGTCGTACATAAGTGCGGCACTCGCTTTTAATAGCCTTGTTGTGCATTCGATGAACTTCGCTCTGTCGGAATCGTTTTTCTGCAGATGTCTGGTTTCTTGCCATACGGAAAATCCCCCAAAAATAATCATTCTATACTTGAATTATAAAAAAACCTTGCAAACAGTTTTGTTGCAAGGCGTAAGTATCATCTCCTAGCAGAATTGAACTGCTGTTGTCGGGATGAAAACCCGATGTCCTAACCACTAGACGAAGGAGACATCATTGCAACTCAGTAGCGAGCTGACTTTGATAATATATCAAAATGAGAAAACTTCGTCAATAAGAAAAAGACGAAATTTTGTAATTTTTTTTATTCTTCGTTTTCCATGCCGTATTCTTGCAGCTTACGATGAAGGGTTTTTCGGCCGATACCGAGAATATCCGCTGTTCGGCTTTTGTTTCCTTTATTGGCAGCAAGATTTTCCTGAATAATGATTTTTTCGGCTTCATCCATTGTGATTCCCAACGGAAGAGAAATGCTTTCAAGGGAACTGGCCCGGCTCACAGATGGCGGCAAATCTTCAAGGGTAATTTCTTCTCCTCCTGCCATTACGACAGAACTTTCAACGCAGTGCTGTAATTCCCGAATATTTCCCGGCCAATCATATTTGTAAAGTGCAGCCCGAGCCTGACTGTCAAAACCTGAAATTTGCTTATTATTCTCCCTGCTATACCTTTCAAGAAATGAATTCAAAAGAAGAGGCAAATCATCCTTCCTCTCCCGTAGTGGTGGCACTTCAATATGGATACCATTCAGGCGGAAATACAAATCCTCACGGAAACGACCGGCTTTAACCTCTTCCTCAAGATTTTTGTTGGTTGCCGCAATAACACGCACATCCACTTCGATTGGTGATTCCCCGCCTACCCGCTCAAATTTACGCTCCTGAAGCACTCGCAAAAGTTTTACCTGTACGCTCTGATTAATTTCACCGATTTCGTCCAGAAATATCGTTCCGCCGTGAGCAAGCTCAAATTTTCCTTTATGCATTGATTCTGCATTTGTGAAAGCTCCTTTTTCGTGACCAAAAAGTTCGCTCTCAAGAAGAGTCTCGCTCAAAGAAGAACAAACTACCGGGATAAAGGCGTTTTTGCTTCGAGAAGAAAGGTTATGAATCGCGTTGGCTACGACTTCTTTACCGACACCAGTTTCGCCCGTGATAAGCACGGAAATTCTGGCATCAGCGACCTTTTTTACGAGAGTCATAACCTTCTGCATGGCCGCACTCTTTCCGATAACCATATCAGTTTTTTTCTGTGAATCAACCTGCTTTAAAAGTTCTGCATGCTGTATAGAAAGTTCCCTGCCCTGAAGAGCTCTCTTTACGATGACTTCCAGCTGCTCCAAATTAAGAGGCTTTGTGAGAAAGTCGTAGGCTCCGTCTTGCATAGCCTTAACAGCCGCATCTATTGAACCGTGACCAGTGAGAACAATCACCGGAATTCCAGGCATTTTGGTTGTGACCTCGCGTAAAACCTGCTCACCTGAAATTGAGCCTGGCATACGCAAATCTGTAATTACGAGGTCTATGTCTCCTTTTGAAATAAGCTCAAGGCCTTCCTTTCCGTTGGCGGCAATCTTTACGTTGTAGCCGTCCATTTCAAAGTCAGCGGCCAGGCCTTCGCGGATATTTTTTTCATCATCTATGATAAGAATTGTGAATTTCATTTTTACTCCCCGGCTTCCCCGCATTCTTTGAATTCAATGAGTTTTTTCTCCATCTGTGGCACTGGGAGTGAAATCATGAAGATTGTACCTTCTCCAAGAGCCGATGAAACAGAAATATCACCGGAAAATTCCTTGATGATTTTGTAGCTCATTGCCATTCCCAAGCCCGTGCCGTTTGATTTTGTCGTGAAATAAGGCTCAAAGACGCGCCCGATAGTCTCTTCGTCCATTCCGCTTCCGTCATCCGCAAAAGTAAGGATATAACGGTCGTTCTCGATTCGGCTTTTTATGCTGATTTTGCCTTTTATCCGGCTCTCATCGTCATCGTACTTTTTGGAGATTGCGAAAATCGCATTTTGGGAAAGATTTACAATTACCTCACGGAAAAGTTTGGCATCAAGCAGAAGACGCACATCGCAGCCACACAATTCTGATTCAAGTTTTATATGCTTTTCGTTGAATTCCGGCATAAAAAATGCGATAAAGTCTTCGAGGATTTTGTTGGGGTTCACAAGCTCCAGTTTGGCGGAAATCGGACGAACCGCCATCAAAAAATCCACCACGATTTTGTTGAGCCGCTCAATTTCCTGAGTGATAACATCAAGATAGTCCTCGGCGTACTTGGGAGGAGGCAGCATTCCGTCACCATCACGCTTTTTTCGCAGAGCTTTCTGCATGAGCTGAATATGAATCGAAATTGCGCCCAGAGGATTTTTGATTTCATGGGCAACGCTTGCAGCAACATTCGTAAGCCCGGCCAGAGTTTCCATTCGATGAAGAAGAACCTCCTGATTGCGTTTTTCGGTCACATCGTCGACACGGATAATAGAGCCGATAAGATTTTTGTTCTGATTCTGATTCTGCACAAGAGGCGTTACATACAGGTCAAGAAAGCGCACAGAACCACCAGAAGTTGCGACAGTAAACTCGTTTGAGATATTCGTTTTGTCAGCTTCAAAAGCATTCTGTAAAAAGTGCGCAATTTCCTCATCGTCGATAATCTTCCATACAGGAGAATTTTCTTTGATTTCTTCGGGATTACTCTTAAAAGGAAGATAACGCTCCGAAGCCTTGTTGATTTTTATAAGGCAAAAATTTTCATCAACGATGATAAGACCGCTGGGTAAACTCTGGAAAATCGAATTAAAAATCTCAGTCTGGGAATAACAGTCCTCAACCAGCTGCTGAATCTGTAGCGGAGATAGTTTATCAAGTTTTTGAGAGACACGACGAGAAAAATCTGTCATTGTGCACCCCCTGACTCAGCCCAAGCCCTTTTTACACCAGATAAATCACGGGTAAGCCTTTCAATTGCAGCGGTCGGAGAAATATTAAATACAGTGACTGAATTATAACATTCACGGCAGAATTCGGTAATTTTCGCACAAATTTCGACTCTTTGAGGAGTAAGTTCACATTTTTTTGCTTCTTCCATGATTCCGACAAGGAAAATCTTGAGTAAAAACCGCGGATCAAATGAAGCGCACTCTTTTACGATTGAATCTGCAAGGGGAATCTGCCCTGCCATAAGGTAATTAAAATATGAAACAGCAGACCTTTTAATTTCAGATGGTTTTACAGGAAGAAACAGTTGCAGGTAATCATTAATAAGAAGATTTACTTCTTCTCCACTAGCATGAAAAACACGTTGAACAACTTCTTTTTGCTGGCTTACACTGCGCTCCGTAAAATTATAAGTTCTGACTCTGGAAAGAATCGTAGGCATAACAGCACCACGGTTGGATGTAGTTAGGATAAAAACCATGTCCTCAGGCGGCTCTTCGAGAATTTTCAAAAGGGCATTACGCACGCTCTCCTGCATTCTCTCTGCATTTTCTATAATGAATATTTTTTTGCCAGAGACGCTTTTCATGTGAGCCCAGACAGAAGCCCGCCGAATCTGATTAACAGGAAGAGAATCATACATAAAAGCGGAAGTCAATTTTTCACAGTTTTTGACGATATCCTCGCAGATTTTTTCAAGTTTGTCAGAATCTGGTAAAGGCTTTTCTGGATTAAGTTTTTCCATTTGTTCATCAATTGCAGCAAGAACTGGAGCAAGTTTGGAAAGTTTGTCATCTCCCTCCCAGAGAACCTGAGAAAAACGCATAGTAAGTTTGCGTACTGAGCGGATAAAAAGATAGCGAACAGCCATCAGAAAACTTGAATTATCGAAAGAAGCCTGTAAAAAAGCCCTTTTTGCCGCAAGAATCTCAAGGGTGCAGTCGCGAGGTCCCGCAAGAAGAACATTTGTATTTGAAAGTTCCTTGTTTTTTTTGCAGGAAGGACAATCACAAAGCCAGTGCCCCCGCTGATTATATTTATTCTGGCCTGTGCAAGAAAGAATCCGAGCAATTTCAAGGGCACAGGTGAGTTTTCCTGAAGAAGCGGGGCCACTCAAAAGAATTGCACCTGGAAGACGATTATTAATGATATCCCCCCGCAAAAGAGAAGATGCGTTTTGATATAAAAGATTATCGAACATCAGACAAGCATCCCCCGGATATATGAGATAGGGCTTTCAAGATAAGGAAGAAGAATCTTTGCCACCGTACTTGAAGACAGAAGTGAGTCAAAATCAAACCATATCTGAGCCTTCATCAAGATAAGGATACATGAAACGATTAAAAGTCCTTCAAGAGCCCCGAAAGCTAAGCCCAAAACACGGTCAAGGCTCTTCATGATTTCGCCGGAGAAAATCGCGCCCACAATAATCTGAATTATTTTAACGATGAGGAAGGCTGTTATAAAAATGAGGATAAAGGCAAGAACTATATCCACAGCTGGAATTTTAATGATTTTTTCGATGTGCGGAGCCAGCATACCGCAAAAGTAAAATCCTGCTACCACGCCTGCAATCACGGCGAGTTTTCCAAAGAGTTCTTTTATCAGACCATGAATCATTGCAACGAAAGCAAATGCGGCAATTATAATCAAAAAAACAATATCGATAAAAGTGAATGTCATTTTTCATCTCCTGAAGCATGTTCCCAGACGATTTCGGCAATTTTCTGTGCAGGTCTTTTACCTTCCGAAAGTGACTTTGAGGCAATGCTTGCCTTCGCGAGAAATGCAGAATCACTCATTGTCTCCAGGGCACTTTTTAAATGATCAGAGTCAGCATTCTGCCCCAAAAGAAGGATAGCAGCCCCCTTCTCCTCAAAGAATTTCGCATTATCAACCTGATCACCTCTTGTTCCGCTTCCGCATAAAGGAATCAAGACCATAGGTTTTCCAAGAACAGAAGCTTCCCAGATAGAGTTGGCTCCTGCCCGGCTTAAGATTATATCTGCGCATGAAATGACATCACACATCTCTTTGTAAATGAAAGGATGAAGAAAATATCCATCATGATTTTCGGGCATTGAATCTGCATCTCTAGCACCACACTGATGTACCACATTAAAACGAGTTGTAAGCCAGTCAAGATTTTCGGAAACGAGGCAATTTATCTGATGCGCCCCCAGACTTCCTCCAAGAACAAGAAGAACTGGCTTTTGAGGATTATAATCTGCACGCCCTTCAAAGAGGAATTTTCTGCCATTTTCTGGATTTGTCGAATAAAAGGCCGGACGAACAGGATTCCCAGTTACAAGAGCCCTTTTTGCCTTTGCCTCACCGAGATATTTTTTAGTTTCTTCATATGTAAGAAGAATTTTTGTGGCAAATTTAGAATTTAATCTGGTAGCTAAGCCCGGCGTAAAGTCACACTCATGTGTAAAAACCTGGATTTTTAAAAGAGCAGCTGCCATACAGGGAGGAACGCTTACAAATCCGCCTTTTGAGAAAAGTACTGCAGGCCTGATTTTTGCAAGAACGAAAAATGATTTTACAAACCCTGCGAAAATCTTAAAAAGATCGGTAAAATTCTTGAGGGAAAAGTTGCGGCGAAGCTTTCCGCTGGGAATTCCTATAAACGTATCGATTGAGCAGGATTTTTCGACCAGGTCTTTATCCATACCGCTGGAATTTCCAAGCCAGATGATTTTTATCTGTTTATTCTGCCTTGAGGCAAGGGCGCGAAGTTCATCAGCAACGGCGAGCCCCGGGTAAATGTGACCGCCAGTTCCTCCGCCGGCAAAAACGAATGTATTTTCTGATTTTTTCATTTTATTCCCTATAAAAAAAGCCATGTCAGAATCTAAAATTCCAACATGGCTCATTATGACACAGTTTTAGAGAATATACAATTAAAACTACATCTTGAAGCGAATGCTCATTACTCCGCTCCAGAGTTTTGAATCTCCGCCTATGTGGCGAAGATCAGCACATGCACTGAGTGTAAGCTGGACGAATACGAAGTTAAATCCAAGACCACCATAAATCTGCGGTTGGAATCCGCCGAATCCGTCAGAAGAAGAAGTTCCGCTGCCGGCTGTTTTTAATCCTGATATAGCAGCAATTTGACTTGCATAGTCGCCCGTAAATTTCCATGACCAGTCATTTGAATAATTTGAGATAAGGCCCCTCAAACCAATAAATGGAGTAAAGCCGATTCTTACAACAGGAATATTCAAAGTCTTTGAAAGCTGAACCTGAGCATAGAGAGTATGCACATTGTAATCTACATTTGCCTCAGCATTATCATTTTTGGCTCCAAGTTTACCCTTATTCAAAGAGTAACCGAGGCCTAAAGACAAGCCTGGCTTAACAAGGCCGTCTTCAATAAGGGCATAGCGGACATCGGCCGCAAGAGTAAAAAACTCAGCAGTGATATCAGCATCCATTTTGATAAATTTGCTTACATCAAGAGTCATAAATGACAGACCTACATCAAATGGTAGTAAAACACCACCAACTCGGACATCCGCATTCAAAACAGGAAAGAAGAAATCATCTTTTACACCAGTGATACCAAGTTTGTCGGCAGTCCGTGCAAGAGCAGATGTATTGAGATGTGTCATTCCGGCATTGATACCAACTGCAAAGTGAGGAGGAACGGAAGGAAATAACTTACCAATAAATGCCTCTGCATAAACATTCTGCTGAACAGCCGCCTGAGGAACAGAAAACCCCAGTTCAGAGGCAAAATCATTCAGTCCTGAATTGAATGTAGAAATGTAGCTTTCGGCATTATTTTTATAGCTGTTTGCATAATCACTTGCAGATTCAGCAAACATAAGTGATAGGCCTCCACAGATAAGCACAGTGGAGAGAGCAATTTTTTTGATAATTTTCATGCAAATAGTCTCCTTTAGTGTGTCTATTATAACGCAATTCTAAATGATTTCAATTTATATTTTTCAATTCTTATTTTTTAAGTTTTACATTTTCAATAATTATGGTAAAATATTTATCGAGGTGTGCAATGAAAAAGAAAAATTTATCTTTAATTTTTGGTTTAAAACTCGGAGTTGAGATTGTCGTCCTCATATCAATTTTGGCTGTGTCAACTATATTCGCAGTTCGTAAGGGGGTTGAAAAAACATTCATTACATCAACAACAGAACTCATTCAAGCTCATGCACAGGGACTTAGTTACAGAAATTCAAAATTCATGCAACAACTTCGGATGTACACGATGTCGGACCCGGTTCGACAAAATGCAACTAAAGAAGAACTTGTTGAATGGCTTGTCGATCATCGCAAGGTCCGAAGTTCAGATTTCACATCAATTATGTTCTGCGATTACGACACAGGACTAGCTTACACAGATGAGGGAGCAACGCTTGATGTATCGGGAACGGAATACTATCAGTTCATGAAGAATAGCGGAAAATCTCAATATATCAGTAACTCAATCGGCACAAGCAACGATGATGCAGTATACTATGTATGCAAATCAGTAAGTATCAACAAAAAAACAATCGGATTTTTTGCAGGCTCAGTTTCTCACGCCCGCCTTGCCGAAGCAGTCGATGCAATTAAAATTGGCGAAAAGGGATATGCAATTCTTCTTACCGGCGATGGAATTATCATGGCTTTTCCAAACCATGACATCGTCATGAAAGAAAATTTCACTAGAATCAATCCGGACTATAAAGGTCTTCCGGAGATTGCAAAAGCAATGATTGCCGGAGAAAGCGGAACAGGCTGGGTTTATGCACCAACTGGCGCAGAACTAATGGTTTACCAACCTGTAAGCGGAACTCCATGGAGTATGGCAATGTGTCTTCCGGCTTCTCAGGTTTTTGAAACAGCAAGCCGCCTCACTTTCATAATGTTCCTTTTTGCCCTTGGCATTGCAATAATTCTTGTTGGAACTGCATCTATATCCGTATTCAGAATGCTCCGCCCTCTGCGTCTCCTTGATAAAAATCTCAACGGAATTGCATCCGGAAATGCAGATCTCTCACAGCGTATTAAAGTTCAAACAAAAGATGACATTGGTTCCGTAACAAACGCATTCAATACTTTCGTTGCAAAACTTCAGACTATAATGAAGGATGTCAAAAATTCCCGCACAGAACTTTCAGATGCGGGCACAGAATTACAAGAAAGTATCCAGGAAAACACTCTTTCCGTCGCTGACATTCTCTCAAATATTGATAGCGTTCAAAACCAGATTGGAAATCAGTCTGCTAGCGTAGACGAAACAGCCGGTGCCGTAAACGAAATTGCATCAAATATCGAGTCTCTAGAAAGAATGATTGAAACGCAATCACGCGGTGTAACAGAAGCCTCTTCTGCGGTCGAAGAGATGATTGGAAACATTTCCAGCGTAAATCAGTCTGTCGCAAAAATGGCAACTTCTTTCGAAACACTTGAAGACAGAGCAAAAACTGGAAACGAAAAGCAGCAGGAAATGAGTGAAAGAATCATTGAAATTGAACGCCAGTCAGTAATGCTTCAGGAAGCGAACTCAGCAATCGCAACAATTGCAGAACAGACAAATCTTCTGGCTATGAATGCTGCTATTGAGGCGGCTCATGCAGGTGAAGCAGGAAAAGGCTTCTCTGTTGTCGCAGACGAAATCAGAAAACTCTCAGAAACATCAGCAATTCAGTCAAAAACAATCGGTGATCAGCTCAACAAAATAAAAACTTCCATCGAGTCAGTTGTCTCTGCTTCCGAAGAAACAAGTGCGACATTCACATCTGTATCTGAAGGCATAAAAGAAACTGACCAGCTGGTCCGCCAGATTAAAAGTGCAATGGAAGAGCAGCAGGAAGGCAGCAAACAGATTGTTGGTGCACTCCGAAACATGAGCGACAGCACTTCCGAAGTCAGAACAGCAAGCGTAGAAATGAGCGAAGGAAACAAGCAAATTCTCGATGAAGTTCGTCGCTTAAAAGATGCTACAAATGTCATGAAGGAAAGCGTAAATCTAATGAGCGGAAGCGCAATTAAAATCAGGGAAACAGGAAGCGCTCTTGATAATATTTCCGAAAAGATGAAGTCATCAATCCAAACAATCGGAAATCAGATCGACAACTTCCAGGTGTAATATAAAAATGTCAGAAAAATCATTACCAGATTCATTTACAGGTGTTCATTTTCATTTTGTCGGCATCAAGGGGACCGGAATGGTTGCCCTTGTTGAAATTCTCTCAGCGCGGGGAGCTGTAATTACAGGAAGTGATGTAAGCGAACGTTTCTACACAGACGAAGTTCTGGAAAAACTGGGTATAAAAGCCACACCATTCTCATCAGAGAACATAACTGACAAAATTCAATATGTAATTTACTCAAGTGCATACTCTACAGACAAAAATCCAGATTTAATCGAGGCAAAAAAACGCGGTCTTCCTATGATGCTCTATTCAGAAGCTTTAGGAGCCGTAAGTCATGCCTCATATTCATGTGGAATCTGCGGAGTACATGGAAAAACAACTACAACAGGGCTTTGCGGCACTCTTCTTAAGGAACTTCCGCTTTCTTCTCAGGTTCTCGCCGGCTCAATTATTAAGAGTTTCGATAATTCCTGCACGATGACAAAAGGCCATCAGTATTTTATTGCTGAAACTTGTGAATATCAGCGTCATTTTATGGCCTTTGAGCCAAAAAAAATAATTCTTACCAGCGTAGAAAGTGATCATCAGGATTATTATCCAACCTACGAAGATATTCGTGATGCATTTGTGGATTATATCTGCAAACTCCCAAAAGATGGTCAGGTTATTTACTGCGCTGACGAAAAAGGTGCCTGTGAGGCAGTAAATCTTGCAAAATCAAGACGAAGTGACATTCAGGCTATTCCATACGGCGAAAATGCTGAAGGTGATTACAAATTGACTTTCGGAAAAGTCGAAAGCGGTTTTCACTACTTTACGGTCAATTTACTCGGAGAATGCACTATTTGCGTTCCAGGAGACCATAATGTTCGTAATGCCTGTGCTTCCATCGCCCTTGCCTGTGAGCTTTTAAAAACCGACGGAAAAAATCCAAAAGAATACATAAATGAACTGAAAAAAGGTTTGAATTTATTTGCAGGCGGAAAACGAAGAAGCGAAATTGTCGGCCGAAAAAAAACACCACTTGGTCAGGATATAATCGTTATTGATGATTACGGCCATCATCCTACCGCAATTAAAACTACTTTGGCAGGACTGAAAGAATTTTATAAAAACCATAAAATTATCGTAGATTTTATGAGTCACACTTATACAAGAACTGCAGCCCTTCTCGAAGAATTTGCATCATGCTTTGACAGTGCAGACAAAGTAATAATCAACAAGATTTACGGAAGTGCCCGTGAAGATGCAAGCGCAGCAAATGTGACAGGCGAAATTCTTGCAACCCATTCAAAGAAATACCACAAAGATGTCTCTTACGCCGGAGAATTTGACGAAGCCGCAGATTTAGTTTACAAAACTATCTCAGAACCAAGTGGCAAAGAATATCCAGACGGTTATGTTTTTGTAACCATGGGCGCAGGCGACAACTGGAAGGTTGGAACAAAACTCCTTGAGCGGCTGTCCTAAATCCAAATACTGAAAAGAATTTTGCTGATTTTGATAAATTCACCGTTAAATTTCTATACCAGATTCCGATAATCATAGTATCAGTATGAACGCTACAAGCGTGAAATGGAGTTAAATATGGTAAGAAGCCTTTGGACAGCAGCAACAGGTATGAACGGTCAGCAGCAGAATCTTGACACGATTTCAAACAACCTCTCGAATGTAAACACAACTGGATTCAAACAGCAGCGTGTTGAGTTCGAAGATCTTATCTATCAGAACGTGAAGCTGGCAGGAACTCCTGCAACAGAAGATACCGTAACGCCTGTGGGAATCCAGCAGGGTGCAGGTACAAAAGTTGCGGCAACACAGCGCATTTTCACACAAGGCTCACTCCAGAACACAGGCGTTGATACGGATGTCGCTGTCGTCGGTGACGGATTCTTCCGCGTCATGCAGTATGACGGAAGCTATGCCTACACACGAGACGGCTCATTCAAAATCGACATGAACGGCCAGCTGGTAAACTCAAATGGTTTGCGGGTTCAGCCAGAGGTAATCATGCCGGAAGGATATGACATCCACACCCTTACAATCGACGACACGGGCCGGGTTTCAGTAAAGATTTTCGGTCAGGACGATCCTGTTGATGTTGCCCAGCTTGAGCTTTACCGCTTCCCAAACAATGCAGGCCTTGAGGCAGTGGGAGACAACCTTTACAAAGTAACGAACGCTTCAGGCGAGGCAATTGCAGGCAGACCTGGATTCGAGGGCTTCGGCGTAACCAAGCACAAATTCGTCGAAATGTCGAATGTAAGCGTCGTGAACGAAATGGTTCAGATGATTGTGGCCCAGCGAGCCTACGAGTTCAACTCAAAGGCAATCCAGACCACAGACTCAATGCTCTCAACAGCAGTAAAC
>CAMVJE010000014.1 GCA_947167745.1 uncultured Treponema sp. | reverse complement strand
CTGCGACACCGCCACCGACTACGCCCTTGATTACGCAATCCGCCAGAAAGCCAAGACAATCCTCTCCGTTCCCTGCTGCCAGCACGAAATCAACAGCCAGCTGTCCGCAAAATCCCTTGGCGAAGATTCACCCTTCGCCCCTCTCGTAAAATACGGACTCATAAAAGAGCGCTTCGCCGCCCTTGCCACCGACGCAATCCGAGCCGACCTCCTTGAACAAAAAGGCTACAAAGTGCAAATCCTTGAATTCATCGAGGAAAGTGCCACACCCAAAAATCTTTTGATTCGCGCAGTGCGAACAGGAAAGGAAAAAAATGGCTTTAAAAATCAATTAATGACAGAGTTAGGTTTATCTCAAACGCTTGCGAATCAGTTGAAAGCTGAAAACTAAAAAGTAAAAGCTGAAAAATGGAGAGAAAAAATGAAGGATAGTGTCATTGCGGAAAAGACTGTTGATTTTGCGGTGAGAATCGTAAAATTTTATAAATATCTCTGTGATGAAAAGAAAGAATATGTTCTTTCAAAGCAAATCCTTCGGTCTGGAACAAGTATAGGGGCAAATGTCCGGGAAAGCAAAAATGCCCAGAGCAAAGCTGATTTTATCAGTAAACTGAACATAGCTCTAAAAGAAGCCGATGAGACACAGTATTGGCTAGAAATCATGGTAAAATCCGATTTGATAAAAGAAAATCAAGTCGAAGCCCTGAATAAAGATTTGAAAGAAATAATAGCAATGCTAGTAGCGTCGATAAAAACCCTACGAGAAAACGGAAAACTGAAAACTGAAAACTGAAAACTTTCATCTTTCCACTTTCATCTTTCATCTTTCAACTTTCAACTTTCATCTTTCCACTTTCAACTCTCCAAACACCTTGCCCAGTGAATCATGAATCACCAGGTCTGCGCTTGCATCCGCCTGAGTCTCGCTCTTGTTAATCAGCACCAGATGCTTTCCCCTGAAATAGCGGATTAAGCCTGCCGCCGGGTAGACTACCAGCGAAGTTCCTCCGATAATCAGCATGTCGGCCTTTGAGATTGCGTCTACGGCTCCGTTGATTACCTTGTCATCAAGGCCTTCTTCGTAGAGAACTACATCCGGCTTTACCAGGCCTCCGCACTCACAAATGGGGAGCTTGTCTTCACGGTTCTCGCTGGCCGCTATGAAGTCTATGTCGTAGCTTTTCCCGCACTTCATGCAGTAGTTGCGCAATGTGCTTCCGTGCAATTCCCAGACTACCTTGCTGCCCGCAAGCTGGTGCAGGCCGTCTATGTTCTGTGTGACAACGGCAGTCAGTTTTCCGGCGGCCTCAAGCTCAGCCAGCTTTTTGTGGGTCACATTCGGCTGAACGCCCTTTACAATCAGTTTCTTTCTATAGAATCGGTAGAATTCTTTTGGGTTTGCGTCAAAGAATGAGCGGGATATTATCGTTTCGGGCGGGTATTTCCATTCCTGCTGATAAAGGCCGTCCTGGCTTCTGAAATCCGGGATTCCGCTTTCGGTCGAGACTCCGGCACCTCCAAAGAATACAATATTCTTTGATTCATCAATCATTTTTTGAAGTTCTTGAATTTTTTCGTCCATAGAAATTCCTCTTTTTATTATTTTATTATACATCGTAATTTGAAAATGTATTCGAGAAAATAGAGTTTTGTGCCGATAATAGGAATTGAATCATGTAAAAATGGAAAAATTTACATGATTTTATTTGAATTTGTTTTTTACTTATTTTAATATTATATCCTATAAGTAAGAAAGTATAAGGACATTGCATTATGAGAAAAAGTCTGAAGAAATTTCTAATTGGATTTATCGCACTTGCCTGCACTCTTTCAATTTCTGCATTTGGAAAGAGGGATGTTACCTATCGCGATGTCGAAGATATGGATAGCTGGCAGGAAACATTCGATATTAACGAAAAGAAAGAAGGTAAATACAATATTTATGTTGAAGCCAAGGATAAGGGTGGAAACACAGAAATTGCTGGTCCTTACAATCTTTACATTGATCCTGATTCAGATTATGCAATTTGTACGATTACTAACCCTGGCGATAATATGCGTGTGCCGGGCAATCTTAACATTGTCGGAACTTGTGTTGATGACGACGGTGTTGCAGAAGTCTGGATCGTTCTTGATGGGGGAGACCCTGTCCGCGCAGAAGGTAAGGAATTCTGGTCATATTACCTTGATACAAATAATCTTGCAGAAGGCCCTCATACAATCGAAGTTTGGGGTGTTGATATCAACGGTCTTTCATCAAAGGATAAGCCCAAAAAGAAGGCTTTCGTTACATGGAATCTTGACCGCCGTCAGCCAATTACTCAGGTCACAAATCATGTTCTTGGTGAACTCGTTTCTGGAAAAATCAGTCTTAAAGGTACTGTAACTGATGGAAACGGAATCAAAGCCCTCTATTATTCTCTTGATAACGGCACATCTTTTGAAGAGACAAAACTTTCAGAAGATAAGAAAAACGCTTGCTGGACTTTCGATGTCTCAGTCGATACGCGGGTTTCAAAAGATGGTCCTGCAATACTCTGGTTCAAAGCAATCGACAAAATGGGTTCAATCGGTGTTACATCATTCCTTTATTTTGTTGATAATACAAAGCCTGATGTAAAAATCGTTACCCCAAAAGATGATGAAATCTGTAATGGCGTTTTCTCAGTTGCCGGTTTTGCAAAAGACAAAGTTGGTCTTCATTCGCTTTCATGTACATTCAACGGTACTACAGAAGAATTTGAACTTGTTCCAGGTAACCCGTATTGGTCTAAAGAAATCGATACGCGAAATGTTGGTGGAAAGAGCACTGACTTTACAATCACTGCCGTTGATACTGCAGGAAATATAGTTTCTGTAAAAAAATCTATTTCTCTCAACCAGGATTTGGATAAACCGACTGTAACAATCGAAACTCCGATTTCTGGAACTGTTCTTCCAGGATTAAAGAATACGCTCTATGTAAGAGGATTAGCAAGCGACGATGATGGAATCGCTTCTGTTTCATATAGTCTTGATGGTGCAGAGCCTGTTGAGCTTGCTTCAGAAGGTGTTTACAGTGCATTGATTGAAACTGAAGACCTTCCTTACGGAAATCATAAAATCACTGTGTATGCAACAGATATTTATGGCACAAAAGGCAATCCTGTTACCAGTAACTTTACAACGATGGGCGAAGGAACTAAATTCTCAACTCCAAAAATCGGCTCATCAGAAGTTACAAACGGTATGCTGGTTCATCCTGAATCACACCCCGTTTATGAAGTTTCAGCTTCATCTAGTGTTGGAATCGTTTCATACAGTTATAAAGTTGAATCAGGCAATAATGATGTCTTCCTTTCTGAAGATGTCGAAACTAAAGCTCCCGAAAAGAGCATAGCTGTAAAAATTCCTTTGGATTCAGCTCCATGGGGTCTGCTCAGAATTTCTCTTTCTACAAAAGATATTTTTGGCCGTATTGCAGAAAAGAAGTCAATCATCAATCTCAAGGATTTGACATATATTCATGAAGATTTGCTTGATGCTCCTCTTGCAGAAAAAATTGCAGATGGCACAGACAATAACGGAATCGCAGTTGAAATTATCAGTATCAATGGAGAGGCTTACAAGCCGGGTATGAATGTTATCGTCCCTTATGGCCCTTCTTCTAATGTTGCTGCATTCAAAGTTGAGACAGCTGAGAAATCTGTTTCTGTGACCTACTTGATTGAAGGTGATGACGAAATCGGTGGAGATGTCAAACAGACTGGAAAAGCAGCTTTTGTTGATGATCACTATGAAGTTCCGCTTTCAAATCTTCCGTCACGAATTACGACTCTTACTCTTAAAGCTGAGGCAGGAAAGCTTGCTTCTGGAAGCCGAAAGGTTACCTTCTGTGTAATCCGTCCTGTTCCGGCTAAGCAGAGTAACTGGGCTACAGGTTCAGTTCATTGGATTCCTGATGAGAATGCCGTTTATAACGAACTTCTCAGTGCTTATGTTGTAAAACCAAATGCTCCAGTTTTTGCTTATGCAAATGTTTTTGCTCCCGTTACTGTTTCTGCTCCGGCTGGATTTACGGCAACTAATGAAGGCAAATCTATCTATATCTCTTCAGAAAAAGAAGGTTTGTACAAGAACATTACATTTACTGTTAAAGATGCAAAAGGCAAGTCATTTACATCAGGTCCTCTGACTCTTGTAGTCGACGGAGAAAATCCGGCACTTGAAATTACCTCGCCAAAGAACCATCAGTGGGTTAAAACAAGTACAAACCTCGTCGTAAATGCTTCAGACAAAAATGGTATCGAAAAAGTTGAATATTCTCTTGATGGCGGTGAAAGCTGGGCTAATATGAGGGCAAACGGCTCGCAATATACAGCAACCCTCAGTTTCAGCAGTGTTGATGATGGTCTTATTCAGGTTGATGTTCGTGCCACTGATAACACAGGCAAAGTATCTGTTAAATCTATCGCAATCCAGAAAGATACTACTCCGCCAACAGCAGAATGTATCCTTCCAGAATTTGAAGACATCGTTAACGGCGAGAACCTTATCGCATTTATTGCAAAAGATAACGGCAAACTTGCAAAAGTTCAGTATATCGCTCCTGCAAAAAAAGGTGCTGCCGAAACTGCAATTGATATTCCTGTCGCTTCCCTTATCACAACTCATGTCGGTACAAAAGAAAAGCCGATTGATGATTTGATGACATTCAGATTTACTGATGCCGTAGGAAATTCAACTGAAATCCGCCAGTGGGATTTTATTATCGACAACGAAAGCGATCTTCCAATTGCAGAAGTTCATGTTCCGGAAGAGAATGCTGTAATTACCCGTGATTTTGAATTCTCAGGCGTTATTTATGATGATGACGGTGTAAAGAAAAATGAACTTGGTGAAGTTATTGCCGGTCCAAAAATTTTCTACAAATTCGATAACGGACGCTATGAGGCGTTGGATCAGGTCGGAACTAGTTTTGTTATTCCGAAAAAACTTACAGACTTTACTGATAACGAGCACTCAATCACTGTTTACGCTCTTGATATTAACGGTGTAAAGGGCCGGGAATTCACTCGTAACTTCCGAATTTCTCTTGAAGAGCCGAAAGGCGCCGTCCTTACACCGCCAATCAGCGAGACTGTCAAACAGACAGTCAAAATGACTGGTGTAGCAACCGACAAAAATGGTATTAAGGCGGTTTACATCTCTCTTGATAACGGAAATTCTTACAATGAGGCAATCGGTAACTACGGCCACGAAATGACTCAGTGTAACTGGAAATACGAATTCGATACCCGAGTTATTGAAGATGGTACACATGTAGTATTCATGAAGGTCGTTGACTGGTACGGAATCGAGGGCTTGTATTCTTCTCTGATAAACATTGATAATACACCGCCTAAGATTGATCTTATGCTTCCTCTTGATGATTCAAAGACTACTGGAATGCTCTTCCTTTCCGGTCAGACGATGGATAACATCAACCTTACAAAACTTTATATTACAATCCGCTCTCTTGAAGGCAAGTCGGTCAGTTCAAAACTTGCCCGTACGGATTTGACTCCTGACGAGATTATTACTCAGGCAATGGACATCTCAAATCTTGACGATGGATTCTATAATATTGAGCTTACTGGTGTTGACGCAGCGCAGAACATTACCCGCGTAAGCCGAAATATTCAGCTCAATAAAAAAGCTCCAAAAGCAAAAGTTGATTTGCTTTATCCTCTTAATGGTGAGTATGTCCAGGGCCTTTTCAACATTTACGGTATGGCTGTAAGCGAATCTGATATTCAGAAACTTACTCTCTTTGTTGACGGAAAGTCTGTCGCTGAGACAACTATTACGGAGAGCGGTTATTTCAAGTACAGTCTTGACCAGACTATGATTGAAGATGGCCAGCACAATATCCGTGTTGAAGCTTATCTTGCTGACAATTCAAAGATTGTCTCAAATACACAATACATCAACTATGCTTCTGTAGGTCCATGGATCACGATTGACAGCTTTACTTACGGTGACTTTGCTGTTGAGCGCCCCTACATTATTGGAAATTCCGGATACTCTTACGATGAGGAAGAAGTTGTTCGTGCAAATGCAAAGGGTGCTTCTAAAGAGCTTAAAGAAGCCTTGGCTGCAAAAACAGTTGAAAGCGTAGAACTTTCTCTTGATAACGGTAAGACATTCAAACGGCTTTCTACATCAGGAAAATGGCGCTATCGTGTAGAAAACGAAGATATTGCAGAAGGTTATCACTTCCTGCTTGTACGAGCTATTATGAAGAATGGTGAAGTTGCAGTTACCCGATGTATCGTTCAGGTTGATAGCACTAAACCGTCAATCAAGCTTATTTCTCCGGGAGCCGGCGGTCATTACAATCAGAAAATGGTATTCTCAGGTCTTGCCCGTGATGATGTTGCCCTTAAGAGCCTCACACTTGCTTTGCGAAAAGGTGACAAATCTTCTTATGAGATTCCTGGATTTATTCAGGGCTTGTACTTTGACTGGCAGTTTTGGGGTGCAACCCTCTTCAATGTGGGTGCAGGTCTTACCTTCTTCGATGACAATGTTAAGCTTCAGGTTCAGTGGGGTCAGTTCACTCCGCAGCAGCGCTCTCTCTTCTCTGATAGTGAGATGCGATACGGTGGTGATAATGTCATCGGCATGAAGCTTCTTGCAAATGTCTACTATCTGCCATTTAGATACTACCTTGGTCCTGACTGGGAATGGCTCAGTTTGAATGTTGCGGTTGGTGCAAACTTTAGCCGATTCAATTGGTCGCAATCTGGTAAAAGTCAGATTCTATCTGCTGGTCTCTTCCAGCTTGAATTCCCGCGAGTCACCTTCTCTAAGCAGAAGATGTTCCGAACAATCGCATTCTACACCGAAGGTCAGCTCTGGTTCATTCCAACAGATGTTCAGTCGAGTGAAGACATCAAGAGTCTTGTTCCTCAGATTTCATTCGGTATTCGCGTAAACGTATTCTAAATCAAAATTACAGCACTTCAATGGGGCTGGCCAATAAGTTTACTTATGTAAACTTTGCGGTCGCCCCCATTAATATATGTTTTTTTACTACAAACCTTAAAATAGTATTAAAAACTCTAAAATCTCTAATTTGAGCAGTTAATTAATTTAATAAAGTTTAAGTGTATTGGAAGGAGGTACACTAAATGAAAAAAAGTATTATAAAAAATGCAAAAGCAATTCTTGCTGCCGGTTTTATTGCGCTTCCTGTGTTTTTTAGCTCTTGTGGCGATGATTCTGGTTTGGGCGCAACTGTCGATACTGAGGCTCCCTCACTTTCAATTAGTTACCCTCCGATAGGAGCTGTAATCAGGGAAGCTTTTTATGTAGCTGGTTCCTGTAACGATGACAAGGAAATTAAATCTATAAAAATTTCCGTGGTCAATGTAGAAACAAAAGCTGTTGTTGAAGAAAGAGAAGCTGAGATTAATGGTGAAAAATGGTCTGCTAAAATAAATCTTCCTCTGGGAAGCACAAATGAATTCGGTCTTACTGACTATACATACAAGGACGGTAAATATGAAATTTCCGCAACTGCATACGACAATGTAGGGCATACATCAGGAAAGAATTCCCGAACTGTGGAAGTTGATAACACACCTCCGATTTTCTTTATTACAAGTCCACAGATTGATGATATTTCTGATGTTACAAATTATGGAACGAAATTAAAAATTACGGGTACCATTGCAGACGCGCATAAAGTTGCCCAGATGAAAGTTATTGTTTATGACGAAGATGGAAATATTGTCGCTGATTCAGAAAGCAATCCGATTACTGTAAATAATATTTCTACAACGGGCGGCACTAGTGAGACAATCGCAAGCTATGTAAATTCTACGGCTACTTCTGAATTGAACAATAATTATATTTCTATTTACTTTAACGGTGATGATTCAAAATCAGGAACTCAGAGCTACACCTGTAGAATTCTTTTAAGCGATGAAGCTGAACTTTATCAAACTCCTTTTGCTTCAAATAACGGTGGTAATAGTGCATTTGAAACGGCTGCCCTGTCTTCAGGAAATTCTACTGGCGAATTATTTGCATACTATAACATTAGGGATACTGTCGGTTCTGATGTTTTTGATGCCAATACACTCATGCAGGTTATAAACGGAACTTATTCTGGAGAAAATCTTGATTTGATGAAATCAGCCCTCCTTACAGATGGCTTTTCTCAAACTTCTGCCAAATTTACCCTCAATCCGAAAGCAAACCCGACTTACAGTGTAATTGGATTCGGTTTTGATGGAAAAGAAACTGCTGATTCTGCATGGTCAGAGTCAACACTGAATGCAAAATTCACTCTTGTTGCGACACAGGGCTTGAATCAGGATGCTATCGATAAAAATTCTGCAAGGACCTATCTTGTTGGCCCATTTACACCAGAGACTGGCGTCGGTTCATTTAATGCAAAATACAGCGAGATCTTGAATAAGCTTTCTTCGGATATGGAAGATTTGTCTGACAAATACGAATATGAATCTATAAAAGACAGTGATGCAGACAAAGCGCAGAAAAAAGCAAACAATACAGCCACTTTTGAAAAATATCTTCAGGATAATAGTGAATATCTGTCGGCTAATGGAATTACTTACTTTAAGGAACTTGAACTCAGTGGTACGGCAACGGGGTCCGGCGAGTCATATAACTATCCCTATACTCTTCCGGATGCACTTCCTCAGGCAAATTCAATTTATCTTTTCTTTGCGACGGGACGGGATAAAGAAGGATTGGCCTTTATTAATGGTGATAATTTTAATGGTTTCAAGCTTACAATTACAGGAAACAAACCGACTTTTAAAAATGTTCACTTTGAGAAAAATCTGGCTTCCTCTAGTGAGATTATTTCTCCGGCAGATTTCACAAACTCAGCGGATTTAATCTTAAAAGGTCAGGCAACAAGTGATTCGGGCATTATTACGAGTGTTGCCTACAAACTTACAGTTACGGACGAAGCTGCTAATTCGGATTCTCCAGTTTATACTTCTGGTTCACATTCAATAAATTGTACGGCTGAAAATATTGCAATCAAGGAATTTGACTTTAATCTTTTTGACGGTATTCCGGCTGCAACAAAAAATATTCTGACTGCAGAGGGAAAACGATACCTCTATACGGTTGATTTAACAACGAATGCAAATCCTGGCGGAGAATTCTCGACTCAGTATGTCGTGCATATCGATTCTAAAAAGCCAGTGATTGAACTTACAAAAGTCGAACCTGTTTATGTTGATTCTGATGGAAAAAGCTGGATTTCAGGCGCAGGACTTTCCCGCTTTAGAGGAAGTGTGGATGAAGAAAATCCAAAAAAAGTTTCTTATGAGGTACGAAAGAACGGTACGAATGTAAATACAGGTGATCTTACTGGCGTCTTCTCGTTTGATTTGACATCTTCTGACGGCGGCGCTCTTTCTGGAATCACTCTTACAGATGGTGATTATGTAGATGTTACTGTTTCGGCAGAAGACAAAGCTGGAAATAAATCAGAGCAGTTCCTTTCTGACAAGTATTATGCAGATGTTACAAAGCCAGTTCTTATTAAGACCGATGAAGACGGATCTGATAAACCAAAAGCAATCAGAATTGACGGTACGGAATATGTTAATGGCGAGCCAGAATGGAGAAAATCAACGGCTCTCAGTTTTGAAGGCTGGTATAACGAAAAAGAGAGTGGTGTTGCAGCGCTTTATTATATTATTGATCCTACAGAAGTCCCTGCAAACGGAAGCGAAATCAAAAATTATAAAAAAGCGATTGGTGTTGATTCAAACGGAAAATTCTCGTCAATTATTTCTGGCTTCAAAGAAGCTGGAGAAAGCAAGATTTATCTTGTTGCAGAAGATAATGTAGGAAATTTATCAGAAATTGATAGTTATGTAGTTTATATTGACCAGAATGGGCCTGTATTTACGGAAGTCGAAAAATCAAAAAGAAATCTTCCTGCAAACGGAACTCAGGATATTAAATTTGAAATCAAGGTTGAGGACCAGACCGATGCCAGCGGAATTGATGAATCTTCTGTTTCAGTTATTGCAATTTACAACGGAACTCAGTACAAACTTTCTGACGAAGAAAACTCATTCTCAAAATCTTATAATAAAACAAGCGGAATTCTCACAGGAACGATAAAAAAAGAATATATATCTGCTTCAACTCACTCTACTGTTGATTCAAATGGTCATAAACTTAACGAAAAATTTGATGGAAATGTAACTCTTCTGATTACAGTTTCTGACAAGGCAGGAAACTCTTCAAGCAACCAGCAGTACATACTTCAGGTTGATAGTTCTGCCCCGTTAATTGAAATTACTGCACCTGCGGCAGTTTCTGACAGTGAGACAAATATTCAAAACATCAGCTGGATTACCGGTAAGACAAACTTGCAGGGCAGCATAAGTGATGTTGGTGTTTCTGGCGTTGATACTGACAACTTTAAATTCCTTATTCCGACAATTGAACAGCAAAATGCTATTAACGCACTTGCCGCAGGAGCGACTGCAGAAGCCAAACTTACGGCACTCGGCACAAGCATTGATGAATGGAAGGATTTTACTAAGAACAATGGTGTTACATGGTCGATTCAATATGACAGCTCATATCTGGAGGCCGCAAATCACAAGGGAAAGAACAGCCTCGTTTACTATGGAGCTGCAAATTCTTCCGGCACTCTTACTTATGCGACAAAATTCAGCAGCAAAGAAAATGAATCCCGTTATCGAACTGTTCCGATTTACTTCCTTGTTACAGATAAGGCCGGTAATAAGGATGTAATCACTGGAAACAAATTCTACATTGATGTAGAAGGCGGTAAACCGAAAATTTCAATTTCTTACCCGAAAGACAAAACTGATTCTGAAGGAAATGTAACATCATGGGCTAAACTGAGCGAAGAAGTGGCTTTGCAGGGAACGGCACAGGATAACGAAGCGGTTACGAAAGTCGCCCTCAAAGAGCTTTATTATGCTACGAAAGATGCAAATACCGTATTTGCCAGCCCGGAACTTGCAACAAACTGGACTCAGATACAATCTGAAGATGTAGATCTGATTACCGTGGCTGATGTTACGCTTACAAAATCTGAAAGCGGAAATCTCACGATTGACCAGGCTGTAAGCGGCACTTCGGTTGTTGAGCCTTACGATATCGAATTTAACCTTACGAAACTTGCACAGACTCTTGCGCTAAGTTCAAAGAAAATCACGGCAATCAAAGCTATTGTCTCTGTGGAGGACGAAAATGAATACAGCTACACGGCCGTGCGATACGCATTCATCGATACTGAAACACCTGCCTTGTATGATGAAAAAATCGTTAAACTTGCCGAGCCTCTTGCAGACGGCGTAACGAAAATTTCTTCGCTTGCAAATGGCAAGTTGCTTGCAGGCGGCCAGGAATATAATGTTCTTGTTGAGCGCAAGTACGAGGCTGATATGTGGCTCAGCGGTGCAAATTCTGCTAACTGGTACTATGTTGCTACTGTAAAAGATGATTCAACCATTGAGAGTGTGAACCTTAGCTCTCAGTCGGGAATTGAATTTGCAAAAGATATTACGATTGCTACAGCTGACCTTGATGATGCAGGAGAAGGATATGTAAGTTACACATTTGCGATTCCAATTCCTGCAGGTGAAGATGGCAATATGTACTCTAAGCTTACACGCAATGACGGAGCTCACAAAGATGTAAATTCTTACATCAGTTTGAATATTGATAATACGGCTCCTGCCATGCGCAATACAAAAGAAAAATTTGTCACAACATTTACTTCTACTGATGCACTCAAACTTGTTTCGGACGGAGATTTGGGCGAAAAATATGTTGTAGAAAATTCAAACGGTTCATTCTCATTTGGTGATCAGGTTCAGGAAAAGGGTTCAGGCCTTGCTTTCATAGGATTCTGGTTTGAGAGAAATTCAAAGAAAACCGTTTACAATCCTGTCATCAGGACTGGAGCAGACAACACTTACAAAGCCGGAGTCGCAGAATCTGACAGAAGTACGGCAGCTTATTCCGCAGAGAAGACAAGCGGAAGCGTCTACCTCAATGATGACAATTTCCCGGCTTTATATGTTGCTTCTTCTGCAAGCGGACTTACTTTCTCTACGGAAGAAGTGGATGGAAGCAAATTTACGGCAATCACTTACACAGACCTTGGCACAAATCCATTTATCAACCGTGCTTACGGAATGGTTAAAATCAACGGAAGCTACTATAAGATTCAGAAAGTTGACGGCAACAAAATAATTCTTAACAGCAATCTCGCACTGAGTGCAAAAGTCGATGTCGAATTCATCTATGCTAATTTTGTTGACCACATTGGAACTGAAACCTACACGCTGAGTGCTGACGGAAGTTCTTATGAAGTCTCAAATGATGATGACAGCGACAATTCTAACGGAGATGGAATTGTTGAAAGTCTTAAAGTAAAGAGTGGAGTTTACACCTGGACGGCGGAATTTGATTCAAATAATATGTCAGACGGCCCTGCCCGAATCAATATTGTCACTATGGATAATGCCGGCAACATGAGTTACGGTTATGTCGATACGAGTATCCAGAATAACCGACCCCGCATTGCAAAAGTCTTCCTTGCAACAGATTTGGACGGAAGCGGAAAATTTGATTTCTACAGTGAATCAGACGGCTTCGGTACAAAAATTAATCCTGGAGACGCAAAATACGATGCTAAGAATCCAAACAGGTACGACCTTGACAGCCTTGAAGTTGAGAATGGCAGCGAATTTGGAGAATTTATGTTCTTCTCAGCCCTCGATGAAGATGGAAATAGTCAGGCTTTGGCAACTGTCAAAGATAAGGGCGTAAATAGTAACTTTATCGTAATGGACAAATTCCTGATTCTTCCTGAAATCGTTGGAGGTAACAGCAGCACAGAAAATCCGCTCAAATATACATACAATGTTGTTGATAAAGCGGATGATGTTGCAGTCACCAAATCTTCAGCGGCTCTTTCTTCATTCGTTTCTGGTACGGCTCTCACAAGCGTGCTGAACAAAAAGGAAGGCTCTCTCTATGATGTGAATGTTCTTCCAACTCAGGGTATTTTATTCGGAAGTAATGATGAAACAAATGGTCTTGGTAAGTACGAAAGCTGGACTCAGACTGGAACTACTGAAAGCAAGACAAGTAAATTCTTCGGATTTACTATTTGGGATGCAACAGGAATTGATGATTCTTCTATAAAGCAGGGAGAAAATACTCTCTGGGCTCTGCTCTCACTTCCTGTTGTTGTGAATGTAAAGGACGATATTGCTCCGAAGCCGGTTATTACTCCATTCTACTGGAACAGCAAGGATGATTCTTCAACTGTATATGATGAAAATGAACAGCCGGAGGGCCATATCGATTACCTTGATGCAGATGGTAATGTGATGGCTAAACCGGGGCTTGCGGGTAAGATTTATCTTGAAGGCTATGCAAAAGATGATTCCCGCGTTGAGGCAATTTATATCACTGATCCAAGCGGAACAAAAACACTTGCGGCAGTTAGAAAAAATGGCTGGAAAGTGACTGCAAGTGACATATCTGAAGCTACAGAGTCAACAGTCACCTGGCCTGCAACATGGAAGTCATTTGAAATTACCGGTGAGGAAGAGCCTACTCAAAAGGGAAATACCGTTTACTGGCGACTCACGATTGACACATCTGATTATGGTGTCGCTGAAAACAAGATTTTTACAGTAACGGCAGAGGATAAGAGCAATAACTCTTCAACTCCGGGAACTATTCAGACAACAAGCGAAAGCAACACTGACTACTACAAGGTTGATTTTGTTCCATACATCAAGAGTATTTCTCTTTCTGACGGAACAAGTCTCCGCTCACGATTGGGTCGCTATTCAGTGCGTTCGGGCGAAAATATCGTCATTAACGGCATGAACTTCGGTACAAGCGGAAATGCAACAGTTCACTTCTATAAGTCTAACACAAAAGGCTCACAGGGAGATGAAGTAGGCAACGGAACAAGCGTTACAATTTCAAATAATACTGTTACTATCCCGGCTCCTGATTATTCAAGATTTGTCGCAGTTACTGTAAATGGTCAGACAACACAGAATAACATCAACAGTAATGAGCGTGGCTATAACATTGAAGAAGGTTATGTAATTGCCAAAAAGGACAGCACTCTCGGAAAGGCTACGGCCAGCAAAGCCGGCACGAATTTCTGGACTGACGACAGGTACATTGCGGTCTGGAATGTTGAGACGACTTTCCCTGGAAGCATAAATCCTCATTCTGGCGTGATTAAGAAGGTAACTGAAGACAATAGTCCTAGCGGAAAGGTTTACACAACCGAAAACGGTTCAGGAGCCGCTGCAGTTGATGGAAAAACAGACGGATATATCGCTACTCTTTCATCAGATGATTTAAGATACTACATCTACGATGATGGAAATTCTGCAAAGAAAAAGGTTCTTGGTCAGAATGAAACCGATATTTTCACAGTCCCGGTTGATGCTATGGACATGACCATTGTTAATGGAATTCCTTATTTTGTCGGTCAGGATAATTATCTTGGTAATGTTGACGCAAACTGTTGGGGAGCTGGATTGTTCCTAGCTCGTTCAGGCTGGGTCTGGGATAAAAATAATATAAATGGTACCAACACGCCTGATGAAGGCAAATATACTGTCTTCATTGAAAAACAAGGTAAGACTGATTCCGCAAAAAACAGAAATTCCTCAAACGGCTATGACAGTGTACTGTATCAGTTCAAAAATCCTCGAATCGCAGGCTGGAATAAGGATGCAAAGGAGATAAGGTGGACTAATAATGGCGGTTATAGTGACCAGTACGGTTCAAGCACGGATTATATCTATATTTCATATTATGATTCTTATGCCCGATGTTTAAAATATGCGGCTTACAGGGCTGGCGAGAAATTTGACGGCAACGGTTACCTTGAGCAGAGACCGGCTAACTGGGGCCCGGATATGCTTGGTAATGGTAAGGGTGATTTGCAGGCAGAAATGCGCTCAGCAAATGGTAATATGAACACAGGAAAGACTGTTGTTGCAGGCTTCGACACTTTGAACAACAATCCGACACAATTCAAGGAAGAGGCCGGAGAGTGGAGCGATATCATGGTTGATGTTACCACTGAAAATGACCCGCATCCTGTTATTATCTACTACAATAAAACTAAAAAATCACTCGAAGTTGCCTATGGAAAACAGGCTTT
Source organism: uncultured Treponema sp. (assembly GCA_947167745.1). Next base: position 15,635 of record CAMVJE010000014.1, on the reverse strand, counting down.
CCCGACACATGATGGAAACATCGTGGCAAGTGGAAGTGACTATGACAGCGGAACGGATAATTCAGAAGGAGCTGAAGGCTGGACTAAATATAAGGGAATCACTCCAAGCGACAAGGTTGATTTCGGACGCTATGTAAGTGCTGCAATGGATAGTAATGGAAATCTCCATGTTGCCGCTCAGGATGCAACGAATGCCAAACTGTATTATATGTTCCTTGAGAAATCAAATAACTATAAAGCAAAGTATACGGCTATCGTTGATGCTGCCAATGGAGCCGGACGATGGACAGACATTGAGCTTACGAATCCAAAAGGCACAAGTCTTACTGAAATCAAGCCTGTTATTTCTTACATCAATACAAGTTTCCTTGGAACAACCCAGGGCGTAAAAACTGCTTATCTTGAGAGTGTCTCAGGCACAGGCTCATCTGCAACTCTCAATTTTGAGACAATTACGGATCCTGCAAAGTGGCAGGCTGGTGACCAGCGCACTTCGGTTCTCCCGGATGTAAAGGAAGAAAAGACTGCCTCTGGCAAGGCAATCGTGGGTGTCGGCTTCAACTCTGATATGCTGGCCCTTGATTTCCTGCGTGGAGAGAATTAAAGCAAAAAAACACTTTTTGGGGATGCCTGAAAATAAATGGTATCCCCTTTATTTTTCAAGACCAAATACAGTATAATTTGAAAAGTCAAAGGGGAAATAAAATGACTGTTATTCCTGTTATTCTTTCTGGAGGAAGCGGAACTCGCTTGTGGCCTCTTTCCAGGGCTAATTATCCGAAGCAGCTTTTAAAGCTTACATCTGATTATACTATGATTCAGGAGACAATGCGCCGTCTTGAAGGAATGTCTGTTTCGTCTCCAATAATTGTTTGTAGTGAACAGCATCGCTTTATCATTGGTGAGCAGCTTGCTGAAATTAATATTTCAAATCCAACAATTATTCTGGAGCCTGTTGCACGAAATACTGCCCCTGCAATTATGGCTGCTGCCCTAAAAGCCCGGCAAATTGACAAAAATGCCATAATCGCTGTTTTTCCGTCTGATCATGTCATAAAGGATGTCAAAGCCTTTCAGACGGCAATGACTCTGGCAATTAAAGAAGCCGAAAACGGTTCACTTGTCACATTTGGAATTACTCCGGCTTTTCCGGCTACAGGCTACGGATACATTCATTCCCTTCCTTCCAGCAGCAAAGTTCTTCCTATAAAAGAGTTTAAAGAAAAACCAGAACTTAAGGTTGCAGAAGTTTATGTTGAGAGCTTCAAAAAGAATGGTGATTATTTTTGGAATAGCGGAATGTTTGTCTTCAAAACAGAAACTTTTATTTCCGAGATTTCAGCTTTCATTCCAGAAATAAATTCTGCGACTACACTGGCCTTTGAAAAATCCACGGTTGATTTGGACTTTATCCGCCTTGATAAAGATTCATTCGAAAAAAATCCGTCTATCTCAATTGACTATGCCGTCATGGAAAAAACAAAGCTGGGTAAGGTAGTTGCTCTTGACGCTGGCTGGAGTGATGTAGGCTCATGGTCATCTCTTTGGGATGTAAACGAAAAAGACGAGAATAATAACGCCATAAAAGGAAATGTACTTGCTCAAAATGTCAAAAATTCCCTTATTTATGGTAATTCCCGAACTGTAGCTGCAATCGGACTGAACGATGTTGTTATCGTGGATACAAAAGACGCTCTGCTGGTTGCCGAAAAAGGTCATGCCGAAGACGTAAAAGAGATTGTTGACAAACTCAAGTCTCAGAACAATTCATGTGCTACAAGCGGAACGGTTGGTTACAGACCATGGGGATCATATGATTCAATCGAACTTGGTTCCCGTTATCGTGTTAAGCACATAACTGTCAAACAGGGGCAGAAGCTCAGCGTTCAGATGCACTATCATCGGGCAGAGCACTGGATTATTGTCTCTGGAACGGCAAAAGTTCGTAACGGTGAAAAGGAATTTGTCCTTACGGAGAATCAGTCAACTTATATTCCCGTAGGAACTATTCACTCCATTGAAAATCCGGGGAAAATTCCTCTTGAATTTATTGAGGTTCAGTCCGGGGCATATCTCGAAGAAGACGATATTGTCCGCTTTGAGGATATGTACGGAAGATAAATTCTATAAATTTCAGGAGGCAAATCTGCGCCTTCTGCTATTCCCTTATTCTGGCTGCAAGTTCGGCAGCCAGTGCGGTTTTCTGTTCTTTTGTAAGATAAACTTCATTTGATATGCCGGAAAGCGGCGCTGATGTTGCTGCAATCCAGTAGCGGGCGTCATTTGACTGTTTATCTGGTGTGCGACATTGAGCCAAAACAGGTGCAAGGCCTGTTGTTCGGCTAAGTTTTTCCTGAATATCGTTATTTACAAGTCCTTCGGCAATTATTGCTGAGGTGTTTGATTTTTTTAATGGAATTGCAAAATATGTTTTTCCTGTGAAAATTCGTGAATTGGCACTCCGTTCCGAAGGAAAGTAAATCGAAGTATATCTTGAAATTGCATTTTGTGACATCGAACGATGATTTTCAAGGCTCATAAAGAGCACGCTTGAAAGTGCGCTGGAAGCAAATCCTTCTACATCATTTTTAGTCATTGAGAATGTTCCAGGATGCATAAAGCCCTGCTTATACCAGCCTTTGAGATGCTTTATTGATGTAGCAAAAGGAGAATCAGGCTCGTCACACAAGCGAATTGCAACTCGCACGGGATTAAACTTTTCGCTGTTGTCTGTCAAAATCTTTACGGCCTGATTGTAAGAGTCAATACCGTCAAGAGATTCAGCAAATGCTCCCATAAAATCAAGCATGAATTCTGGATTTCCACCGGCAAAAATCATAGGGGAATCTTTGCGCTTTTTTTGCTCCTTCATGAATTTCTCTACATCACGCCAGGAATTAATTTGTTTTGTTTCAGAATTTTGAAATTCCCGTAAATCAATGTCAGCTTCCATATGGCTTGAAAGAAATGGAAGTGCTGTGATTTTGCCGTTTTGACTGCGGATTGCACTTCGAATTGAAGAAGTCATTCCGGCTGAAAGCGAATCTGAGAGTGACGCATTGCCCGAAGCGCGATCGATTGCTGAATCAAGTGCAAAGCCTGAAATTGTAATAATCATGTCCGGCTTTTTGGTAAGAGGAATTTGCTCCTTGAGAGACTTATCGGAATCGTAAGTTATATAAGTAAATTTTTGTTTTATTCCGAGTGAATCGATTACAGAAATGATTCCTTGTCGCTGTTGGTCTTCTATTCTATAAAATGCGATTGAATAATCTCTAGGCAGAAGAAAGATGAAGAGTGAAATTGCTGCAAGAATGGCAATAAATATAGCAGAAATGATGACATATTTCTTTGAGTTAGCTGATTTTGACTTTTTCATATATTCATTATCTAAAAAAAATTCCCGGAATTCAAGCCAGATTTTGTGAATTTGGAATAAGAAAATTCCGATATTTGATGTATGCGCATTTTATTATCAATATGTTTAATTATTTCATTAAGTTCTTGCATCGCTACGGCTCAATCAGAGGATAATTCTATCTATAAACTTCCAGAATCTTCTTATGATGCAAAATCTGATGGTCCAACTTCGGGTTTCATTTTAACAGGAAACGAGTCAGGACTTTATAAAATCTCCGCAAATAAGACAGCTATTCCTCTCTGGCAGGGGGGAAAGGTTTCAAAAATTTTGCGCACAAAAGACGAATATTCAAAAACCAGATGGTATTTTCTTACTACAGAAGGAATTGTTTCTTCTTCTGATTTAAATATCTTTGAATTCAGAAATGAAGGGCTTCCTTTCCTCACAATTAAACAGTATGACGGACAAAAAACGACTTTCTTAAAGCAGCCGGCCCAGTTGAAAGATCTGGCAGTCCATCCAACTGATTCAAATATTCTCGTTACGGCGACAAAGGATGCTGTTTTTATTACTTATGACGGTGGAAAAAACTGGAAATCACTCGGCTCAACATCAGCAACCACATCTGGAATTAAAGCAGTGGCAGTCTGTAATATGCGTGTTGCAGGCACTGGGAAAAATGCCGTCAAAAATGCTGACGGAAGCGTTACTCCTGCGATTCCTCCGCAGAATGAATTAGTTGTCTTTATGGCACATACAATTTTTGGCTTCTCGTATTGTAAACCTGAATCGAAAAAAATCTCATGGAGAGACTGTAACGGCGGGTTTGAGAATATGAAAACTCAGTCGTATCCGGACGAAATTGCTGACATTCTTCCGGTTGTTTTCTCTGATGAAAACGGCTTTCCTGTAACAGAAGTTTTTGTATCTCAGAGCTACATTCCCCGTATCTACCGCTTTGACTGGAAAAAGGAACGCGGTGAACTTTTGTATGCAGGAAACGAGCCTTTGGATACGATAGATGCCCTTTACTGGGATGGAACAAAACTGATTTACACAAAACCAGGGGAAGTTGCGGCCTATAATCCTGCAACAAAGTCAACGGATTTTGTACCTCCTGAATTCAATAAATGGAGAACTTGTTTTAATGCCCTTGGAAAGGGTGACACTCTCTATGCGGCCTGGATTCCAAATGCAACTGATGAAAAAAATCCGGGACTGACTTTGGGAGAACTTTGGCTTTTATATCCTGATGATGTGAATAACAAGTATGCAGAAAAAGCTCTGGATCGAAAGGCAATTTATGTTTCTCCTCACAAGCTTGTTGATAAAAAAGGTATCGAAAAGTATAAAAAAATTATTTTGGATAACAAACTTGATGCAATCGTTATCGATATGAAAGATGACTTCGGAGCACTTCATTTTGATCCGACCGATGATATTGTAAAGGAAAAGGGATATATTTCCCGTTATAAGATTGACTTACCGACTTTTGTTCCAATGATGAAGGAAAGTGGCATATATCTTATTGCCAGAATCGTTACATTTAAAGATGAAAACCTTGCAAAATATGGGAAAAAGCAGTATGCAGTCTGGGATAAAGCGCACAACACTCCGTGGAAAGGAATTTCCGGCTACGAAAAAGTAAAGGATGAAGCTGGAAACGAGACTGGAGCCGTTAAAACGAACTATTACGATGAAGTTTGGGTTGATCCTTATTGTCCCGAAGTCTGGGAGTATGTGGCCCATATTGCTCAGGATTTGATTTCTCAGGGTTTTGATGAAATTCAGTTCGATTACATACGCTTTCCAACCGACGGAAAAAACATGGCAAATGCCCAGTTCCGCTGGAGAAGCGATGGCATGGATAAAGAAAGCGCACTTGTTTCCTTCTTGCGATACGCCCGCGCAAATATTGATGCTCCAATTGGAATCGACATTTACGGTGCCAACGGCTGGTACCGTTCTGGAACCCGAACCGGACAGGATGTAGAACTTCTTGCTGAATACATCGATGTTGTCTGCCCTATGTTCTATCCCAGCCATTTTGAGCAGTCGTTTTTGAATTATGCTCCGGCGAGTGAGAGACCTTACCGCGTTTACTATTACGGAACTTACAGAAATACAGTCATTGGACGCAACAAACTGATTATCCGTCCCTGGGTTCAGGCATTTTATCTTAATGTAAGTTATGACCGCACATATTATAACGAGAATTATGTCCGCCAAGAAATTTTTGGTGTGCGCGACAGCGTAAACCGTGGCTACATGTATTGGAATCAGTCAGGCAGATACGATGATATTTCTCCTGATGTAGGAGATGCGAAATATCCCGGCCCGTCTTATGAGGCAGACTCTAAATATAGAAAACCTGCACTCTCTGGTGGTTCGAGAGCTGACGATTTACTGATGAATGATAAAGATCTGCATACGACCAGAAGTCCTGCTGACACGGCAGCCTGGGATTCGATTCGTGAGCAGGAAGAGCGTGATAACAGCAAGAGTAAAGGTGGTTTTCCCAAATTGGGTGATATTAAAAAACTATGGCAGGCCTACAGTGAGAGTTAGGAAGGAAAATTACATCCTGTAATTTTCCTTCCAACGAGAAAAACTATGACGAACTTAAAATATACACCCGAAGAACCGATTGTGGCCATTGCTACGGCTTTAGCACCAAGCGCGCTTGGAATTGTCCGTTGTTCGGGAAAAAACAGCATCGAACTTCTCTCAAAGGTTTTTTCGAGACCCAAAGCGCTACTGGAGGCTCAGGGAAACACAATTGTCTACGGCTGGATTTTGGCAATGCACAATGATGAATGCAAAATGACGAAGTTGGATGAAGTTTTGGTTTCTGTTTTTCGGGGACCTAAGTCTTTTACCGGCGAAGATATGGTTGAAATTTCCTGCCACGGGGGCGTTCATGTCGTTCAGGCGGTCTTTAATCTTTTACTAAAACAGGGGTTTCGCAGGGCAGAGAAGGGGGAATTTACATTCCGGGCTTACATAAACGGTAAGACTGATTTGACAAAAGCCGAGGCCGTCCGGGAAATCATCGATTCAAAGACAGATGAAAGTCAGAGCCGGGCAGCCGGTCGCCTGGCAGGAAATCTCTACGAGACGATTGACGGCGTAAAAAAGCACATTGTGGATACTCTTGCAGCCATTGAAGTTGAAATTGAATATCCTGAGGATGAAGAGACAATAGCCGATTCCTTTGATGCCAGTGAACTTGAAAAAGCCAGAAGCATTCTCACTGAATTGCGTGATTCTTGGAAGAGCGAAAAAATCTATCAGGACGGGGCCAGGGTCGTTCTTTGCGGCCGCACCAATGCAGGAAAATCTTCTTTGTTTAACGCCCTCTTAAAAGAAGACAGGGCTATTGTAAGCGATATTGAAGGAACAACCAGGGATTTCATCGAAAGCTGGATTGATTTTGACGGACTTCCAGCCCGGCTTTTTGACACGGCGGGCTTACGGGAAACTAGCGATGTGATTGAGGCTGTGGGCGTTGAGCGTACCCGCGATTTGAGCGATGAGGCTGATTTGATTCTCTATCTTGTGGATTCAAAAAATGGAATCAACGAAGAGGACAAAGCCTTTATCCGCGCACATACCTGTGAGCCTGCAAAAAGAATTCCTATGATTCTTGTATGGAATAAATGTGAACTTACGGATGCAAATTCTACTGGCCTGAATGATACTGGTATTCCGCAGGTTAAAATCTCTGCCAAAAAAGGCATTGGTCTTGGTGATTTAAGCGAGATTGTGAAAAAAAGTCTTTCTTTTGCAGAAAAATCAGAGCGAAACTCAACAGGACTTGGCTCAGAGAGGCAGAAGGTCGCGGTGGAAAAAGCTCTTGAAAGCGTGAATCATGCTCTTTCCCTGACAGGAGACTACGCTTTGGATGCAGTGGTTCAAGATTTGGAAGATTCACTGGATTTTTTGGGGGAAATCACTGGAGATGTTACCCCGGATGATGTCCTTGGATCAATTTTTGAACATTTCTGCGTAGGAAAATAATTGAAAATTTCAGAGAGATTTAATTCTCTAAAACTTCCAATTTGATTATCCAGTGCCGATAATATAAAGGTGATTTTATGAATAAATGTAAAAAGTTGAGTTGCGAAATCGATTTTACTTTGTTACAATACAATTATCTGTAAAGCGAGGATGTGCATTGTGGGTAAAATAAGAAAATCACGTAAGCTGCTGTCAATATGTCTCAGTCTTGTCTGTATCTTTTCCGCTTTTGCGCAGGAATCAGATGATATTCGAGTCGTATTCAAAAAAATTGACGAAGCAATAGCATTGAGGTCTTCAGAGGCAGTATCAAAAGTCCTGTCTGACAACAAGAATTCACCTGACTATCCCATGATTGAAAATTACACGCTCAAAAAAACGCGTCAGCTAATCATTACGGATAACCTTGAATTTGCCCGTCAGACATCTCTTGCGGTTATTGACAATAATATCGAAAATTTCGATGCTGTTGAGTTATATTCCTATATTGATAAAGCAATTTTGAATCAGCAGGCAGCTAATCAGGCCGCAGAAAACCGCCGCCGTCTCGAAGAAGAGCGAATTGCAGCCCGCAATGCCAAATCAAAACAGCAGCTTGCAAGTCGTGGTAACTACCAGCTTGTAAACACGGCTTCAGGTCAGGAAGTTTATGTAAATGAGCAGCAGGCTTCTTTCTCTCCTCTTTCATGGACTGTAAAACTTGGCCTTGCTGATTTTGTTTATCAAAAGATAACTGACCCCGACTATTCAAGCCTTAAATATGGTCTTGCTTTTGGGGCAAATATGTTTTATCCATCGGAACGGATTATTATCGGGGCTGATATTTTTGCTGATGCACATATTGTTACTTTCAGCACTTCCGGAGGCATTGAGACTACAAAAGAACGCGAGAAAGAAAAGCCGCAGGAGTTCTTCCTTACAGCGCGCTTGGTTCCTCAAATTGCATTTGCTGATTTCAGTAAATATATATTCCTTCGGGCTGGCGTATCAGCACATATGCTCGCTTCGAATGATACAGACAGAACAGGCACTACAAAAACCTTTATATCGCCTGTAGCAGGTATTGCATTTGATAATCTTCCTTTGGGAGAGGCAACGCTCAGATTCTTCTATGATTATGATATTGGTCATCTTTTCTATGATAGTATCAAATCTGCAATGGAATTCGGTGGTTCAATCATGCTTCCTATGACTGTCAATGATAAAACAAAAGTCGGAATTGAGCTTGGTGCTCAAGACCTTCTCATAATGAGGGATGAGGGTGGAATCGAAAACAGAACAAAAATCATTTTTGCGATTGGAGTTGGAAATGTCACAAAATAGTTTTAATAAAAAAACTTTTATGTTTGTCCTAATGTGCATTTTTGCTACAGGACTTATTTTCGCACAGACAAGTGCAGATTTAACAAAACGCTATCTTCAGCGTGCCGATGATCAGTATTCTGTAATGCAGTACGAAGAGGCTTTCAAAACAATCAATGCATGTCTTCGTTTTTCGCAGAATGCAGATGAAGTTCCTGGAAATGTTTATCTTCTTGCAACTCAGATTTACACTAAGCTGCTTGATAAAATGACTAGAACGAAGGATTTCACTCTTTATGATGATGTCGTTATGAATCTTCAGACTTATCCTAAACTTAATGAAGATCCTCAGATTCAAAAATTTGTCAAAAAAATCCAGCAGTTACAGATTGATGCAAAAGAGGCTGCCCGCGATGCAAAGACCCATGAAATGATGGAAAATTTGTCTAAAACCCAGCAGGCTGGAAACGAAGAAATCTTAAAGTCAATCAACGAAAGCAATGAGAGCATGATTAACTCGGTTTCTGATAAAATGAATACGGCAATTGAGTCGGTGGGCGAAAAAACGGCAACGGCAGTTCGTGAAGTCAGTGAACATACAACGAATACAATGCGTGAAATCAGCAAAACAAGTAACAAAACAATTTGGATTATTGCAATTCTTGGCGGTCTTATTTTTATTATCGTTTTCCTTCTCGTATTCATTGGTATCAAAACTGCTCAGCGCAACTCAGCCCTTCAGGCAGAGCAGCTTGATTCAACGCTTAAACTTATCGCCGGAATGCAGCAAACCAACAATCAGCTTCTTCTTGGCGGTGTAACAGATTTCAGTGCCATGGGCTTAAAGTCAGCCGGAAGTTCACGCTGGGGAGTTGATGCTCTTCCAGCTCCAGAAATGAACGATGATGAAAAAGCTGAGCTTAAACAACTTGTCATCGATTGCGAAAAACTTGGTTCAGAGATTGATGCAGTTACAAGACGAAAGAACAATTCAAAGAATGTCAGTGAATTAGTCTATAAACTTGCAATGCAGCTTGGTTTAAATCAGAATTCATCTATGATTTACTTCGCCGCTGCAATGGTTTATGATGCCGGATTCCTTGCAATTCCCGAGGAATTGCTTGAAGCTGAATCACTGACAGATGAACAGAGGCTTCAGTTGCGGGAGCATGTTAACCAGTATGAGCAGTATCTTGGTTTTGTTCCGCGCAAATACTGGCAGATCTTTAAAGAAGCTGCTTTGTATCATCATGAGAATACGGATGGAAGTGGTTATCATGGACTTACAGGTCCGGATATTCCTCAGATTGCACGGCTGATTCATGTTGCAGAAAGTTACAATTCGCTTATCAGTCGCCGTAACTACAGACAGATTATGGATAAGGAAACAGCTATTCAGGAACTTGAGTCTAAGCCGAATCTTTATGATATTGATGTAGTTAAGGTTCTGGATTCAATCGTCTAAAATAAGTCTTTAGATATGAACGATAAGATACCTGCCTGTGCGGGTATCTTTTTTTTTATTGCGAAAGTCAGTATACTGAAATTATATTTATATTTTGGGGATAATCGTATGTGTGGAATTGTTGGATATGTTGGCTCAAAGCAGGCAACTCCCGTTCTTATCAATGGTCTTAAAAAACTTGAATATCGTGGTTATGACTCGGCCGGAATTGCTGTTTTATCAGAAGATTCAGATGAAATTTTAGTTAGAAAATCAAAGGGCGCCTTAAAGTTTCTTGTTGAAAAAATAACAGATCAGCTTGTAAAAAATTCTGAAAATATGAGCGAATTTGAAGCCGAAAAAAGACTGGATGAACTCATAAAAAAAACTGGAGATATTGTAAAAGGTTCTGTAGGAATCGGTCACACCCGCTGGGCAACTCACGGCGAGCCAAGTGACTTAAATTCTCATCCCCACACAAATGTAAGCGGCACAATTGCTGTCGTTCACAATGGAATCATCGAAAATTATGCAAAACTCAAGGCCTGGCTTCAGGATCAGGGGGTTGTTTTTAAAAGCCAGACTGACACGGAAGTCATTGCACATTTAATCAATTATTTCTACGAAAAAAGCGGAGAACTCTTTTCAGCAGTATTGGAGACACTTCACCGTCTTGAAGGAAGCTATGCACTCGGCGTTGTATGCACCAAGTATCCAGACCGTGTGATTGCTGCCCGAAAGGAAAGTCCCCTCATTGTTGGTCTTGGAAAAGGCGAAAATTTTATTGCTTCTGATGTTCCTGCTGTCCTTGAATACACTCGTGATGTTTATTATCTCAATCAGAACGAGCTTGCAGTCCTCTATAATGACCATGTTGATTTGTTTGATGCAGACGGCAATAAGGTAATCCGAGAACCGTCTCATGTCGAGTGGGATATGGCTAGTGCCGAAAAGGGGGGATATGCTCACTTTATGCTCAAAGAAATTCATGAGCAGCCCAAAGCTTTTACAGACACCCTTCGTCCTCGTCTTGTTTATGAAGGTAAAAAGCCTGTCGATATCAAATTTGATGAAATTGACTTTGGAGAAGATTGGAAGCAGGCCGAAAGAATCGTGATTACGGCTTGCGGTACGGCTTATCATGCCGGCGTTGTGGGAAAATATGCTTTTGAGAAATTTGCCCGCATTCCGGTTTCTGTCGATGTGGCATCCGAGTTCCGCTACCGAAATCCCATTCTCAACAAAAAAGATATTTTCATTATTATTTCTCAGTCTGGTGAAACTGCTGACACATTGGCAGCTCTCCGTCTTGCAAAAGAGTCAGGAGCAAAAGTCATAGCAATTACTAATTGTGTTGGTTCAACTGCAAGCCGCGAGGCAGATGAAGTTATTTATACTTGGGCAGGCCCTGAAATCGCCGTTGCTTCAACTAAAGCCTATACAACGCAGCTTATGTGTCTTTATCTTCTTGCAATCAAGCTTGGAAAGGAGCGGGGAAACATTTCTTCTGCTGAATACGAGAATTTGCTCACCCAAATCCAGCAGATTCCTGCAAAAGCCCAGCAAATCGTTGATAATCAAACTGAAATCCAGAAATTTGCTTCACAGCAGTTCAATAAGTCAAAAATTTTCTACATAGGTCGCCTTTTCGACTCAGCTTCATCTCTTGAAAGCGCACTTAAACTCAAAGAAGTCAGCTATATGCATTGTGAGGCATTTGCCGCGGGCGAGTTAAAGCACGGTCCGATTGCCCTGGTTGACTCTGATACTCTCGTAGTTGCAATCGCTACTGAGCCTGAACTTTACGAAAAACTTGCTTCCAATATTGTCGAAGTTAAAAGTCGAGGTGCTGTTACAATGGCAATTACGCTGGACAAAAAAGGTGCTTTCGATTCCTGCTGCAATTCAGTGATTACAATCCCCGACACCGATGCGGCCTTAGCCTCAATGCTTTCGATTATCCCCGCCCAGCTTTTCGCCTACTACTGTTCAGTCTTAAAAGGCAACGACCCAGACAAGCCGAGAAACTTGGCCAAATCAGTAACGGTGGAGTAAAATTTAGACGTAGATGCACGCGGATAGACGCGGATACAGCCTATGTATAGTCCTGTGCGGAAGTCTGTCGTAAAAATACGATAGATTTTCGTAATTTAAAAGAAAAAATCTGCGTTAATCTGCGCTTATCCGCGTCAAAATTAAACTTGGAGTAAATATGCGAATTCTTTGTCTTGGTGATAGCATAATGCAGTACAATGACTTTTCGACCTTTCCTCAGACTGGCTGGGTGCAGGAATTGACTCGTTTTTTTTCAGTGAACACACAGTGGCTCAATTTCGCGCGAAATGGTCGGAGCACAAAGTCTTTTATTGATGAAGGACGTTTTATGCGTGTTATGGCAGAAGCCCAAAAAGGGGACTTTGCTTTGATTCAGTTTGGTCACAATGATGAAAAATCTTCCGATCCGACAAGATTTACTTCGTGCGAAAAAGGTGCTGCCTTTCGGAAAAATCTTTCCTATTTTGTTCGGAAATTGCGTTCAAAGGGCGTAAAGCCTGTTTTGCTCACCCCCATGGCTCGTCGCATGTTCGAAAATACTCAGATTATAAATTCTCACTCAGAATATCCGCAAGCCATAATCGAAACTGCCGCTGAGGAAAATATCCCTTGCATTGATATGAATAAACTCACAATGGAATTCCTTGCAAAATGTGGAGAAGTCGCTTCCCGTCGTTTTTACATGAACTTTGACGCAGACCTTTACGAGAACTATCCCGAAGGAAAGAGTGATAACAGCCACTTGCGCCCCGAAGGAGCCAATGCTTTTTCCCAAATCGCTGCAAGGGAAATTAAAAAAATTGTCGATAATTTCCCAGAATACGCCGAATTGTCAGAAAATTGCATGAAAGGCTGCGAAAGCCCATTCAATGAGGTCGAGGCCAATCCTGAAGACAGCGTCAACGCCGAGATTGATGATGAATACACCATGTTTAAGTGATGCTCAGATAAGCTTCATTTTGCTGATTGACGAAAAAGACTGTTTTTTGATATAATTTATTCCACTTGGGCCATTAGCTCAGCGGTTAGAGCAGAGGACTCATAATCCTTTGGTCCTTGGTTCAAATCCAAGATGGCCCAACAGTTTCGTAACGAAGTGAGAAACTGTATGTAAATCACTTCCAATAGGCCAATCGGGAGCGTAAGCGGACGTATGGCCCACAATCAGGATTTCTAGTGCAAAACCAGAAATCCTTTTTTTATGCTCTTAATTCCATGCTGGGCTCAGAAGTGCCAAGATACCGCTATTGCTATTAAAAAAAATGTCAAAATAATTTGACCTTTACAGTACACTGGCTGTAGTCATTAGTTCTTCTGAATGATTTTGCATCAGACTCCATACAAAAATCCAGATAAAGCATCCTACGCAAAAGATTTTAATTCCTGTTCCAAGCAAAAATCCTGTAAAAGCTCCCAATGCTGCTTTGAAAGCTTTTTTCGTATCTGATGAGTCATGAATTAGTTCTCCAATCAAGGCACCTAAAAATGGTCCGATAAGAATAAAAATCGGCGTTAAAAAAATTCCTATAATAAGACCGATGGTACAGCCCCAGCTTGCCGCCTTGCTTCCCCCTGCTTTTTTTGTCATAAGGGATGGAAAAACATTATCCATAATTGTAACAATAATGGCTGCAATTCCTGTTATAACTAGTATCCATACTTGAATCTGTGAATATACGGAAAAATGTGCTGCAAGAAGCCCTGCCCAGGCAATTGGAGGACCTGGTAAAACAGGGAGAACGGTTCCAATAAGGCCAATCAATAGAAGAATTCCTGCGAGTATTGCAAATAGTATAGTGATGTCTAAATTCATATTGCCTCCTATATACTCCACCACTGGGCGGCACTTTGGTCTGCCAGCTGTATTAAAAGAACCAGTGGATTTTGAAGAAGATTTGAATAATTGTAAGTTTCCATCGGCGCAAGATCTGAAAAGCCCATGTGGCATTTGATTGCTTCGATTACTGTTCGGTTTTTGAGGAGATGTGGCATTGATTCAAGCAGAAGAAGGACTGATTCGTTTCCATGTCCAAGATTTCTTACATCTGATTTTGTTTTATAGAAAGGTTCATATTTCCAGTTGCCGTTAAAATCTTTTGTTTTTCGACTTTCAGTGGCATAGGTGCCGCTTTTGCAGAAGTCATGTGCAATTCCAGAAATAAAAACATCTTCCGCAGTAAAAGAAAAATTGCCGGCTTGTTTTGAAAGTGCAAAATTTTCTGCGATGGGAATAGCGAAGCGAAGGGCCTGGACTGCTACAAGAAGAGAGTGAGCGGCAAGTCCGCCTTTAACATTGCCGTGAAAGCGTGTGCTGGCAGGACTTGTCCAAAATTCATGGCTTTCCATCCATTCTTTGAGGGCAGCAAGCGACTCTTTTTCTTCTATTATATAATCCGCCATCAAAAGAGCCGTTTCTTTTACAGCTTCAGGGGAGAAAGTACCGTCTTTTTGAATCGGCTGCTTCTCGTCAAAAATTGCAAGAAGCGCACCGACTTGTGATTTAAGTTTTTCCATTAGAGAGTTGCGATAGTTCGCTCGATTCGTGCCAAAGATTTTTCTTTGCCCAAAACTGCGATTGAACCAATAAGAGGTGGAGAAACGCGGCTTCCTGTTACGGCCATACGAACTGGCATCATGAAGTCACCGAGTTTAATTCCAAGCTCTTCAGCTTTTGCCTTTGCGAAGTTTTCGGCACCTTCGTGGTCAAGCTCAAATACTTTTGCTACGAATTCTTTTGCGTTCTCGAGAACTTCTTTTGTTTTTGCCTGGTCGAGCTTTTTCGGAACAAGCTGCTCAACTGGAGGTACGGCCGGTTCTGTGAACATAAAGTGAACCATCTCCGCAGCCTCTGTGAGGAACTTAAGTCGTTCCTGAATAAGCGGCATGAGACCCATAAGTGTCTTTTTGACATCGGCAGAAGTCATATTCATTGACTTGTCTACGCAATAAGGCTCACCGTCTTCACCCAAAGCAACTCCACTGAACTCTGGTCCGACATTTGGCTTCGGCTGCGGGTTCTCAGGGTTGATTTCGAGAGTTGCATCTCCTGTTCCTGTGATGAATGGAAGAGTCCATTTGTAAAGCTCTTCTGTTGAAAGCTGGCGGATATAGTTTGCGTTGTAGAATTCGAGTTTTTTGTAATCGAATACAGCTGGAGCCTTGTTGAGGTGCTCAAGCTTGAATCGCTCTGCAAGTTCATCCAAAGTGTAGAAGTCACGGCCTTCCTCGTATGAGCAGCCCAGCAAAGCAACGTAATTTACGATAGCCTGTGGAAGGTATCCTCGTGCGCGGAACTCATTCAAAGATGTTGAGCCGTGTCGTTTTGAAAGTTTTTTGCCGTCGCTTCCGTTTACCATTGGAAGATGGCAGAATTCAGGGTGCTCCCAGCCGAAAGCTCTGTACATCTGAACATGGAGTGGTGTAGAAGGAATCCATTCCTGAGCGCGCATTACA
>CAMVJE010000013.1 GCA_947167745.1 uncultured Treponema sp. | reverse complement strand
ATACGAAAGCAAGAGTTTTTCAGTTTCTCTGGGTGTAAGTTTCATTTTTCCCCCTTAGCAATAAAAAAAGCCGTCCTGAAAAATCAGAACGGCCTCGCTGCCAAAAATTGATTTATTTTACATTTTTTAAAGATTTTTGTAATCGACTTTTCTGCCATAGAGCTGGAACTTTAGTTCTAAGACTGTTTACACTACCCCCAATAGCCCCTTACTCACTTGCAAGCCATTTTAAGAATCTATCATCCTTCTCTTTCCGGCTCTCTTCACCACTTTGAGCAGGAGCCTTTGAAGCCAGCAACTTTTCTACATATTTTCCGATTATGTCATTTTCGAGATTCACAAGGTCGCCTGCTTTTTTTGTAAGAAGTGTAGTTTCTTCTGCCGTGTGGGGAATTACGCTCACCGCAAATTCACTGTCATTCACACCTGCTACCGTAAGACTGATTCCGTCGATTGCGATGGAGCCTTTTTCAACTATGAGACGAAGAATCTCCGCACTTGTTTTGATGTAAACCCAAACAGCATTTTCTTCTTTTTGAAGACGGGAAAGAGT
Source organism: uncultured Treponema sp. (assembly GCA_947167745.1). The sequence continues at coordinate 36,708 of CAMVJE010000013.1, read as the reverse complement.
GCCGGTGCCGTCAATATGACCGCTTACGATGTGGCCGCCGAAGCGTCCGTTGGCAGCCATTGCCCGCTCAAGATTGACTCCGCTTCCAGAAACAAGCGAGCCGAGTGAAGAGCGCCGCACTGTTTCTGCCATCACATCAGCCGTAAATGAAGAGGAAGTCATACCTGTAACTGTGAGACAGACTCCGTTCACTGCGATTGAGTCGCCGATTTTTGTTTCTTCAAGGACTTTTTTTGCACTGATTTCAAGGGATCCGGACGCACCGCCCAAAGAGATTTTTTTGACCTTTCCGATTTCTTCGATTATTCCAGTAAACATAAGCCTCAATTCATAATGCTTAATGCATAATTCATATTTTTTTGTATTCTAGCAAGACATCATCGCCGAATCTTGATATTTTTTCAAGTTGGAAGTTAAATGCCTCGCTCGGAAGTTTCACGCCCTCGCCGCCCACAGGAGACTTTCCTGCCCCGCCAAAAAATTTCGGAGCGACAAAAGCATGGATTTTATTCACGATTCCTGATTTTAAGGCACTGTAATGAATCTCCGAACCGCCTTCAATGAGCAGACTGTCGATTCCCTTTTCGCCTAAAATTTTCATAAGCACAGATAAATCAACCTGAGGCTTTGACCTTTTTCTTCTTTTGAAAGACTCTTTTGAAGGCTTTATGCCTGGAATTTCCACTACCTCTAGCCCTGCCATTTCAAGCACAGCCTTTTTTTCAACATAAATTTTTTCTTCGTCTTCGCTACGGCCATCTTTGCATGAAACGATAATAGTCGGAATCTCCCCTGCTGTTTTTACGATTTTACTCAGAAGGGGGATTTTTAAGTCGCTGTCACAGATAATGCGCACTGGATTTCTGCCCACGGCCTCGCCTTTTTCGTTTGTAAGCCTGCAATTCAACATGGGGTCATCGGCAAGGACAGTTCCGATTCCGGCGAGAATTCCCGCATAACGATTACGGAGTACATGAACATAATTCCTGGAATCTTCGTTTGTAATCCATTTTGATTCGCCGGTCTTGGTGGCGATTTTTCCATCAAGGGTCATGGCATATTTTAAGGCAACGAAGGGTGTTTTTCTGCTTATGTAATGAAAAAAAATCGGATTCAGGGAATCGCACTCATCCCGTAAAAAATCTTCTTCGACAGAGATACCATGCTCGCGAAGAGAGGCATTTCCTTTTCCGTGAACAAGGGGATTCGGATCTCGGCTTCCCACGACGACACGGCTGATTCCGCTTTCAATAATAGCCTGGGTACAGGGCGGCTGTTTTCCAAAATGACAGCATGGCTCCAAAGTCACAAAAATCGTTGCCCCCTGAGGATTTTCGCCCCGCTCGGTGCAATTTTTGAGGGCATCCCTCTCTGCGTGCAATTCGCCATAGGCATGATGAAATCCCTCTCCGATAATGCGGCCGTCTTTTACGATGACCGCACCCACGAGAGGATTTGGATTTGTTTTGCCCTCACCGCCTTTTGCAAGCTCAATGGCCCGGCGCATGAAAGCAATATCATCTTTTTGAAAATCAGAATCTGGCATTATTTCGCTGTCTTTTCAGCAAGTTTCTTTAAAAGTTCCTCGCCATAAACATTGGTAAATACATTCATGACTCCGCTCGTTGCGCTCTGAAAGGCTTTTAAATCTGGCGTAGTGATTGTCATGCCGGCTTCCTTAAGTTTAGAAACATAGGAATCAGTCTGCTCTTTTACAAGCTTTCGGTCCAAATCCTGGGCTTTTTTTGCAGCCGCAAGAATGAGAGCCTTGTCTGAATCAGAGAATATATCCCACAAGTCTTTACGAATAACGAGAGGCATTGCATCATAACTGTGATTTGTGATCGCAAGATATTTCTGCTCCTCATAGAGTTTTGAATTGTAAATGACTGGAATCGGATTTTCCTGAGAATCAAAAAGTCCATCTCTCAGAGCTTTTTTAAGTTCGTTGAATGCGTAAGGCTTTGGAGTAGCTCCCAGGGCAGACATTGTTTCCATTACGATTTGATTTGGCGGAGTGCGAATGTTCAAGCCCTTCATGTCAGCGACAGATTTTACAGGCCGGTTAGTCGTAGTGACACAGCGGAAACCGTTATCAAAATGAGAGAGAACGATGATTCCGAATTCCTCAAGAGTTTTGTTTACTTCGGCAACCAAGTCTCCGTCCATAAAAGCCCATGCTTCGTCAAAATCTGAAAAGAGGAAGGGCATGGCAGAAATCCCCAGTTTTGTGGCATAAACGGCAAAATTCCCTGCGCTCGATACGGTCATATCGACTTTACCGTTGATGACACCTTCGATTAATGCACCGTCACCGCCTAGTTCTCCGTTGGGATGAATATCAATTTTGATTCTTCCGTTGGAATTTTTTTCGACTTCTTCTTTAAAAAGAATAGAAGCAACTCCCCGCGGGTCTTCAAGATTCGTAGAAAAACCCAATGAAATCGTAGCTGAAACAGCTTTTTCTACCTCGGGCTGCTTCTCGGCGACCTGAGACTCCTTTTTTTTGTTGCATGACGACAGAAGCGCGAGAACGCAGATGCCAAGCAAAGCAAATTTAATCTTACTCATAGACCGACTCCCCAGCATTTTTCATAGTGCTGTCATAAATCGCAAAATTATTTTTACCATTGTTTTTCACATGGTAGAGCGCATAATCAGCCCGCATGAACAAGTCCTTAAAAGAAGTTGCCTGCTCCGGGAAAAGGGAAATTCCGATACTGGGCGTAACCTGAACCGAAGTTTCACCGTTGGAATAATACTCGGCCAAAATCGACTTGAGAGTATTTGCCTTTTCTTCGGCAATTGCATGAGGATTTTTGACCGTATTCTTGATGCAGAGGAAAACACAGAATTCGTCACCACCGATTCGCCCAATGAAGTCCTTCTCGGAAAAGACGAGGGAAAGTTTATTGGCTGTGTCACAGATTGCCTGATCACCAAAAGAATGCCCCAGCCTGTCGTTAACCTGCTTGAAATTGTCCAAATCGATGATATAGAAAGCACCGAAAGTAGTGTTCTTGTTTTCGCTGATGAATTTTGAAACACTCTTTTCCATGTATATTTTGTTCAAAAGACCCGAAAGTAAATCCGTCTCAGCCTGAGCTTTGAGTTCCTGCTCATGCACTACCTGAGCATTTACATTGACGACATTACCGATGAATTTAATCGGATTATTTTCTTTATCAAGAATGACCGTGCCCGAAAGCCGGTACCAGACATAATCCCCGCTCCTTGAAAGAAGGCGAAGTTCTGAGGCATAGCTGGTTTGCCCTGTTGCGACAAAACTTCTAAGGTCATCCAACAAGCCCTTTTCTGACTCATGAATTCTCTCTTCAATCTGTGAGAAATCGGTCAGAGGAACCTGTTTAATATTCTCGCCGAAAACAAAATCTGTATTGCCGGTGAATTCAATCAGCTTCTTTTCAAAATCATATTCAAAAATCAAAGTCTGACTGTTTTCTGAATTGATTGCATATCGGGAATTATCCTTTTCAACCTTGGCTTTTTGAACAAGAATACGGCTTAAGAAGATCATAATACTTGCAAAGACAAAAAGCATAACAACGATAAGCATAATCGTAATTCGGGTGATTTTATATTCCTGAGAAAGAATATAGTCCGCCGTAACCGTAGAAAGGACGTACCAGTCATTAACTCCAACTGGCGTATATACAACGATTCGGCTGGCATCCCCCACGGAAAATTCAAAAATTCCCGTGCGATTCGATTGCATTTCATTGTAAATTGAACTCAACTCTGAAACAGGGAGAGCCTTGTTGCTTTTGAAAAATTCAAACCAGTTGTCTACAAAGCAGAGATGATTTTTACTGTTGGTACCGATAAGAATCAAGCCGTCCTTGTCGCTGATGATTGAATATCCCTGACCGCCGAAAGTGTCTACAGAAAAAATGTTACTCAAAACAGAATATGAGAATGTACCAGTAATGACACCCACGACCTTTTCGTTCTGAAAAATAGGAACTGCCAAAGTAAGAACCAACTCGCCGTCTTCATCAGTGGAAATATTGGAAGAAATCTGTGCCTGACCACGCATAGCCTTCTTGAAATAATCCTTCATGAGAATATTGCCCGAAGACTGACCGTTGTAATTTACAGTCATTCCACTGGCATTTGCTACTGCAATCCGCTTGAACTCACCCACACCCCTTGTTGCCATAATCGTAGCTTTTACGGCATTATAGTCATCCATGTCGATTTCCTGAAAATAACGGGCTTGAGACTCAAGCATGAAAAGCTGGTCATTCAGTTTGACCTGAAAAGTTCCTGCATACAAAAATGCGGTTTCTTTGAGGAAGTTGGTTGAACTTTCTGAGACAGTATGACTTACCGAGCGCTCAAAATGAATAAACGAAAAAACCGTAACAAAAGCAAGAAAAACTGCAAAGATGACATAAAAAGAAATTTTTCGTGTTTCTCGTAATCCCATAACCCTGCCCCCATACTATTTTACATTGTTTCAATTATAGCACATATTTATAATAATGAAAGAAGAATTTAAAAGATGAATTTTATCAGTCTTTTTATCCTTCTTTGCCCGATTCACCCTTGACACACAAGTCAAATTTCTGATATAATCGTATTCAACATCAGCACTGTCTGCGGGGTTAGCTCAGTTGGTTAGAGCATCACGTTGACATCGTGGGGGTCAGTAGTTCGAGTCTACTATTCCGCAAAGAGTGCTGATGTTTTTTTATTTTAAAGTGCGAGACAAACTCTCTTCGGGCGTTCCGCAGCTCGCTCACCGCTCGGCCGCAAAGCGGCTGCCTTCGGCCCGGCTCCATGCCCGCGCGTCATTTCCGCTTCAAATCAATTTTCGCTCTTCATTCCACTTTTCTAACTTTTCTTCTATATTAGAGCACTCCTTCCCATAACTTTCAATTTCATGGGTAAGCTCCTCTTCCCTTTCAAAGTCAGTCGTGACAAGCTTCTCGCGCTCCGCCTCTTCAATCAAAGCCTCAAGCTCCGCCCGGCGTTTTTTCATCATCGTAATTTCTTTGGGTGGCCGGCCGCCCTTCTTGCCGTTTTGCTGGCTGGCCGCGACTTTTGCCCTGCTAGTGGATTTTCCGTTGTAAGAATAAAGAGAGCCAACCCAGAACCGCAGGGATTTTAAATGCTGGGTCATCTCAAATTCAATATTCTCAAGGTGGCGGATTTCTTCGGTCCGCTCGATTTCGGAGATTTCACACCCAGCCTTTGATTTTGCCAGCTCCCTTATGATTGAAATCTGATTCTTCAAGTCTTCAAGGGAAGCGATGGATTTGTAAATCTGCTCAGTTTTCTTTGACATGGATTCAGTATAACCCAAGACTTTCGGTTTCTGCAAGATTTTTTCTTTGCTTTCTAAAAGATCCTCGGTTAAAATGGAACAAGATTTTTTAGATAGAAAGAGGTATGAAAATGGCACAATTCTTTAAATGCAAAAAATGCGGAAAAATTCTTGAAGTAGTGAACAAGGGTTGCCCGGTAGTCGTCTGCTGTGGCGAAGAAATGACAGAACTTAAGGCTAACACAAATGACGGAGCCACCGAAAAACATGTTCCTGTCATTGAGCAAAATGGCGATAAAGTAACGGTCAAAGTCGGCTCGGCAGTTCACCCAATGGAAGCCGATCACTACATCCAGTGGATTGAAATCGAAACAGACAAGGGCGTTCAGAGAAAATACCTGAATCCTGGTCAGGAGCCAAAAGCAAGTTTCGCCCTCTCTGACGAAAAACTTCTCGCTGCCTACGAATTCTGCAACAAACACGGCTTGTGGAAGGCTGAGGCGTAAGGAAGAGGGGGCTGTCCAATAAGTTCAAAAAGTGTCATTTTCGGGCTTGACCCGAAAATCCATTTAATTGCAATACAAGAGTTTGCCGTGTCTAAGCAAGGGCGACAAGCAATGCCCTTGAGCACGGCAATGACTCATACTTATTGCTCATCCCCGACAATGCTCCGTCACATCAACTTCCGCTGCGAAGCGCAAATAATACAAAACGCAACGGATTTCGCCCTCGCCTGCTCCCAACATCTGACTTATAGCTTTACGGTAGCAGGCGAGCTGGCTGTAATAAAGTTCCGGCTCTATTTTCTGATTGGTCTTGTAGTCAACAATCGTGTATTTGTATTTTGAGTCAGCGTCATTTTTATAAACTAGGTCAATCTGACCGGTGACAATCAAGTCTTCAGCGTAATTTTCGCCTTCGATTGAGTCCTCCCCTTTGCTGGAATCGCCGTTTTCAAGAAAAGATTTATCGACAAGACTCCTGAAAGAATATTCAGTTTTTTTCCAGCTGGCGGCAGAGGCCTCTTTATATATAGAGGAATTTTCAAATTTGTCAGCCATATCGGCACAAAGTTCGCGGATTTTTGCAATTTTTTTCTCGCGGTTTGTCTCGCCCGGCCATTTTTCCATACCGACTTTGGGAATAAAGCTCTCGTTCATGCCAATCCATTCCCGGCCACTGATAACCGCTTCCTTAGAAAGCACTTTGCCTTCCATGTAGGCATGAGCAATCGTACCGAAATTTGTAAAGTTAAAGAGAGGAGAGGCTGAAAGAAGTTCTTGTGGATTTTCCTGCTCAGACTGATGCCTGTCGTCTTCCTCACCTTCATCTTCCAGGGAAAGTTCTCCGTTCCAAGCCGGCACAGTGCTGGCAACAATCAAATTAATCAAAGAATAATCACCGTTGGCAGGGGGGGTAGCGGAAATACCCGAACGGAGAGGAAGTGACCGAGCTTGCTCAGGTCTTTTCCGCGTAGTGAGTGGTATTGGAGCGAGGGGGAGACTTCCCCCACCCAATTTCTTCAGTTTGCTCGGTGAGACATAAACTTTCGGCGAGAGCTTTTCCTGCTCCACGGTGAACTTTTCTGAATCCGGCAGGCTTGCGATAAAGTCTGACTTTTCGATTTTATCACTTTTTTCGATTGAAATAGGGGCAAAAGATTCCCTGTCATTTACAAAATTGAAGGCCGGGTGATTTACTCCATTTTCAGTGTTGAACTGATACAAAAGGGGCAGCAAAAGCTGGTACATGGTCTTCGGGACGGCTTTTTCGGCGGATTTTTCTTCGTCCTCAAATTCACCATTCTCGCTTCCAACAATGTAGAGCTTTTCTTCGGCGCGGGTGAAGGCGACATAGGCAAGACGGCGCAACTCGGCACTTTCCTCCCTCTCATTTTCTTTTTGAACCCAAGACATGCAGTAATTTTGTGCAATATTTTTACGGATTTCACCACTTGCAGGAAGTTCTTCCGCAGCCCTGGCGTAGTCTTTCCAGACGGGAGTTTTAAGCAAAAATCCAAAATCTTTGTCACAGACAATTGAATCCATTCCTCCACGGCTACGAGCAGAAACGCCGCAAACGAAAACGACTTTAAATTCCAGTCCCTTGCTTTTATGAATCGTGAGTATCTGAACTGCGTCTTCGGCATCCATTACCACATCAAGGCCGTCAAGTTTTCTGTCAGATTCTTCGTAAGATTTTACCATGTCGATAAAAGAAGCCAGACTCTCCGTTTTGTCCTCGGCAAGCCGCGCCATCTCAAAGAGAATGTCATAGAAAGAAGCGTACATGGAGACGCTTTTGTTCCAAAGGGTTTCGTAGCGGTAGCCAAGCTCATACCAGATATAGGAAATAGTTTTTGTGAGTTTTTCGGTCTTGAGCCGTGAATTAATGTCATCATAAATAGACTTAAGACTGAGGATTTTTTGATTCAATTCCCCATCTTCTGCAAGAGCTCCAAGCATTTTCTCGTCAAAGGGAGATTTGTAAGGCTCTTCCGTGTTCACCAAAACTTTTTCTAGCTCGGCAAATGTGAGTGAGCAGAAAGGCGAACGGAGAAGTTTTGCGTAGGCATTTTTGTCTTCGGGGTAAACGCAAAGTTTGAGCAGGGCGATGATGTCGTTGATTGGACCGTCTGAGAAAAATCCCTTGTAAACCTCGGTGGAATAAGGAATTCCCGCCGCAAGAAGGATATTTTCGTAGGGCGCGGTGGGCGTGGCCGTGCGGAACAGAAGGGCAATGTCTCTTCGATGATATTTTGGACTGCCCTTTTCGTCTTTTTCTTCCAGCAGTTTTTTAATTTCCCTCGCAACGAAACTCGCCTCACATTCGTAAATTTTCCGCTCAGCCTCGCTCTCTTCATCTGAAGATGGATTTATAGAACTTTCATCAACTTTTGCCGGATAAAGGGCGACCGTAACTTTTTTCTGTGAGAAATCACATTTTTCAAGCTTAAAGGATGGAACTTCTACCCGCTTGTAGTCAGCTTCATAATCCGGAATCTGCTCGCTTCCGTCAGGTCGAGGCGGAAATTTTTCGTTCGTCATAAAAATGGCCGGCAGGGAATCGTTTACTTCTTCTCCACTTGGATAATCGTAGCCGCCAAAAAAACTGTTAAAGGAACGGATAAGTTCCGGATCGGAGCGGTAATTGGTTTTAAGTTGGATTAAAGACGGAATTGAGGCAGAAAGACTTCTAAATACTGAAACATCGGCACCACGGAAGCGGTAAATGCTCTGCTTGTCATCGCCGACAAAGAAAAGCTTGTGACTGTCCAGCCTTTGGCTCAAATCTGAATCAGAAAGGCGGGGCAGAACATATCTGCCTGCTTCATCGTATTTTTCATGAGCGTCGGAAAGAATCAAAAGCACATCGCACTGAAGGCTGTTGTCATCCTGAAATTCGTCAATCATTATGGCATCGAATTTCTGCTGTTCGATATGGCGGATTTCGTCATGGTCAGAAAGGCTGGAAAGAGCAAGCTGGCTCACATCAGAAAAAGAAAGAACGCCAGCAGTGCGCTTTGTTCTGTTCACATCTTCCTGAAAAGAAGCCAGATGGGCGAAGACTTTTTTTTGCAGATCAAAGCCAGAAATTGAATTTGCAATAAGATAAAGTTTTTCAAGGAGAGAGAGAAGATTTTTTTTAAATATTTTGTAATCGTCCGGGCCACGAGAAAAAACGCTTCCGCAATAGCCGGAAACACTCCTGCAATAAGTGAAAAAATTTTCTTGAAGGAAGGACTTTGCTATTTTTTCACTCTCAAAAACTTCCTGTGGCAGGGAAGGCGCTTCTGGATTCCCAAATTCTTCTATGTATCCATACAATTTTTGAAGCGTTGCACTAGGCTTAGAACTTTTTGGCAGTAAAAGGAATGAAGCGATTTCGTCTTCGATTAGAGCCGTGATTTTCTCATAATCCTTTAGAATCTGCTCTTTTTGGGCGGCAAGGCTTTTTTCAAAATCAATTGGCGTGAGAACCGTAGAAAATTTTAGAATGGAATGGGCAAAAAGCTCACTCGCAAGATTCTGAATCTGAAAAATCTGGGCGATTTCTTTTATTTCCTGGTCATCAAGATGCTCAAGGACATACTTTGTCGCCTTAAAATTAACGACTGAATTGATTTTATCGTCATCAAGGGTGAAATTCGGATTAATGCCATAATAACGGGCGCCTTTTTTGGCAATTTCAGAAAAGTAACTATCCAGAGTCTGAATATGGCTTTTATCAAATGATTCGATTGCAGACTGCGCCCTTGCCTTAATCTGGCCAAGATGCTCGAAATCAGGGGGCAAATTCTTTTTGCCTTTGACATCCTTCCCCTGAAGATGAAAACGCAAGCCCTTAAAGATTCTTTCCTTCATCTCATTGGCGGCTTTTTTTGTAAAAGTAAGGGTCAGAATCCTGTCACAGGGAATATTTTTTGCTTCAATTAGATAGGCATAGCGGCTGGCCAGAACCGTAGTTTTACCGCTGCCCGCTCCTGCCGAAACGACCACATTGCCTGTTTTTTTGACCGCAGAAAGCTGCTCTTCATTTAAGCCGGAAGAAAGAATTTTTAGAGAAGAATCGGAAATGTCAAAAGAATCTCTTTTATGTTCTATCATTTTGAGCAGGTAAAATCATCAGTTGGAAATTTTAAATACACCATTTTTTATTTTTTCGATAATTTCTTCTTTGGGCATTGGCTTACCGAACAAGTATCCCTGAATCCTTTCACAGCCTATATCCCGCAAAAACTGAAAAGCTTCCTCAGTTTCAACGCCTTCAGAAAGCGTGTGCATACCAATGTCCTTTGCAAGCATGACAATATTTTTGAGAATCGGACGGCTCTTTGGAGTTGATGAAAAATTCTTCAAAAAAGCCATATCAATTTTCATCATGTCAAATTCGTACTCTTTAAGAATATTCAGACCAGAATATCCTGAACCAAAATCATCCAGCCAGAGGGAATATCCTTTTTCCTTGAGGACTTTAAGGGTTTCCTGCAGTTGCATGTCATTTTGCGACAATGCGCTTTCAGTCACTTCGATATGTATGGATTTTTTATTGATAGAATGTCTCTCAACCTGCTCTTCAAGCAATTTTTCGATATCCATAAGTTCAAAATCCAGACGAGAAAAATTTATTGAGATTGGGAGGACGGGAATTCCCCTGTCTGGAGCTTTAAGAATATCATCACAGACCTGCTTTAAAATGCAGGCATCCAGTTTATGAATCTGCCGGTATTCTTCGAGAACAGGAATAAAAGTATAAGGAGGCATGAATCCGTAAGTAGGATCAATCCAGCGGGCAAGGGCTTCAAAACCACAAAGCTCACGATTTTTTGAAAGTACTACAGGCTGATAGTATACCTGAATATAGCCTTCGGCCACAGCCTTATCGATATTATTGATTACATATTGTCTTCGGGCAAAATCTTCTGCACTAGAAGTAGTATATTCACAATAATCCACATCGAATCGCTTTCGTATACTATCACAGGCATAGCGGGCATAATCACAAGCCGTATTCGTGCGGCATGAAGTTGAATCAGGAACATAAGCACCGACTTTTAGCCCCAGTTTAACCTCAGTATCTGAAGCGATAATTTTTTTGCGAATTGAAGAAAGCTTTTCTTCGATATCGACACGATGTGCAAACACCATAAAATGATCATCTGAAAAACGCGCAACAGGGTCGCCTTCAAAAGTATATTTTATCATGTGGGCAATTGTTCCCAAAAAACGGCTTCCTTCATCAAATCCATGTCTCTCGTTATAACTTGAGAAATTAATAATATTCAGGTAAATAAAAATCCTTGAAAGATAATCTTCTGGCTTCGATGAACGAATCTCTGAAACCTGATTCCTGAAAGCAACCATATTGGCGATTCCTGTAGCCTCATCGGTGATTGCAACTTCTCCAAGATATGTATTCACATTCTCAATATGCTCTGCCTTTTTTGCCTCAAAGAATTTCTGATGAAAGCGACAGACTGAACCAACAAAAATTGCAAGCCAGAATGTAAACATGTTGACTCTTGTCGCATAAGAAGCAGGATTATTTAAATTCACAAGATGATAGAAGATAAGGAAAGATGCCGAAGTCAAAAGCAAAGAAGTCGCCGGTCGCCACAGGAGGATTCCAAAAATAAAGACTTCCATTGTAAGGAGGACAATTATCTGCTCGCCCCTGAGGAAATCAAGATAAGAAATATAAATTCCAAAACAAAGACAGACTACAGCATAAGATATGCGCAAAATTTTTCCGAAGAGGCGACTGGAATTTTTACCCTTGAGATAATTCCTTGAATAAATGAAAAGTACAAGCGAAGTTGTAAAAAGCAACACATATGAAGAAAAATGCTGAACTATCCAAAGAAAGGAGCGGGTATTTGAGGCAGAAAGCACATGAAATGAAATATAGCCCATCATGTACAATTCAAGAGACATAGTTATAAGCGTGATGATGATACTTGAACGGGCATTATCAGTATCAAAATAACGCTTAAAATAATCACTATAGCCTCTTAACCCCAAGATTTTTCCAAAAAATTTAATAATTTTTAAGAAAAAGCGTTTTATATCCGCCACGGAAAATCTCCAACTCAAAAAAAATGCGAATTTATTTTACCATGCCGGCATAAGTCTTGCAAATAAATTTATTTTAGTTGCTAACAGGTGCATAAATAGTGTTTCCGTTGTTAGCCATGTTGCTGGAAATTTTTCTGCCAGAATCACCGATCTAGAGAAAATAAAGATTTTTTTAAAAAGATTTCTCATTGCTCATTTCCAATTCCAGCACTAAAATATAAGGGTGAAAAAAGTATAGGAGCACACATGAGTAACAAAATCATTCTCAAAGCAGAAGACCTTGACGGTTACCTCACAAACGAAGATTTATCCGACCTTAAAAAACTTGACGACCTTTTCAAGGATACCATGCAGTCATTCGATCCGGTCAACAAAGACAAAATAATCGAAGGATACGACAAAATGGGGCATGAAATGCACGCAATCTGCAAAAAACATCCCCGGATTAAGGTTTATTCCTTTGAGACAGAACAGCAGGCTCAGGCTGAGGCAAGCCGGGTCATCGCAAAACTCAGGGACGAACGCACTGACCATCAGGAATTCATGTATTATAGCCAGCGTGCCTATGAAATGCTCTTCCGCATGGCCTACATCAATCAAAAAACTGACAAAAAAGGCCATATCATCGTAAAAACTCCGGTAAATTTCCCTGTTCAGAACTATGCAGTTCACAAAATCCCTGATATCGACCACAAAATTCACAACACTGTAATGTGCGTAATGTTGAGAGGCGCCCTGCTTCCAAGCATGATTGTTTCAAAGGAAATTGAGGAATACTCTTCAAATTCTTACCTCACTCCCTTTGCACTTTTCAAAATCAGCCGTAACGACTCAAAAAATGAGAGTAACATGGAATATATCATGGATCTGGATAAATCTTTCTTCAAACTTGAAGAACTCAACGGCAAAGACTTGATTTTCGCAGACCCAATGAACGCAACCGGCGGTTCTCTGGTCACAGTTGTAAAATATCTCCAGAGTCAGGGTGTAAAACCAAAATCAATCGCTTTCTTCAACACAATCTCAACTCTTAAAGGCTCAATTCGTGTCACCCGCGCCTTGCCAAATCTCACCTGTTACACTCTCTGGATGGATCCGGTGATGAACGAAAAGGCCTACATCATGCCGGGCCTTGGTGATGCAGGCGACAGGCTCAACGGTTGTGACACCAAAGAACATCCTCGCAACATCATTCAGCTTCTGGCAGATTACGGTCACAATATCTCAAGCCTGTACCGAAGCCAGATGTTTGAAATTGAAAGAACAGTTTTGGGATAAAAGATTATCGGGTCAAGCCCGATAATGACAAAAATCTGTCATTGCCGGGCACGACCCGGCAATCTAATTATAAACAGGAGTTATAAAAATGGAATTAGTTTACGGAATTAAAGACCGCCCGTCCCTGGGTAAAGTGTTTTTGTTTGCCATCCAGCAGCTGCTCGCAATCATGGCAGCAACTATCGCGGTTCCTGCCATCGTTGGAAACGGACTTACAGCTTCTGCAGCCCTTTTTGGTGCCGGTCTTGGAACTGCGATATATTTGTTTTTTACTAAAAGTGAAAGTCCTGTCTTTCTGGGAAGTTCCTTCGCCTTCATCGGCTCAATGTTCTCTGCTTTCGGAGGGGCAGCCTCGGTCTCCATTGGCTACTGGGGTTTGATAATAGGCTCAGTCATGGCGGGAATAGTCTACATCATCATTTCTCTCGTAGTTAAATTCTGCGGGGTTGCCTGGATTGACCGTCTCATGCCGCCTGTCATAATCGGTCCGACGGTAGCAATCATCGGTCTCTCCCTATCAGGAAACGCTGTTCAAGACTTGATGAAGAGCAATATCGAAGGAGGAAGCACTTATATCGCTCTCATCTGCGGACTTGCCGCACTTTTTGTAACTATTTTTTGCTCAAGTTATGGCAGCAGAATCAGTAAATTGATACCTTTCATTCAAGGAATTTTGGCGGGATACATTCTGGCTTCGATTTTTTCCATTATCGGTCATGCAAGTAACAATCCCGACTTTATCATAATCAACTACAATGCCCTAAGCCAGCTTGATTTCACTAAATTCTCAAGCTACATTTCACTTCCGGATTTCACATTCGCTCTCGGTGGCTTAGAAGGTCTCAAAGGAGTTACAGGAACATATCTTCTCACGATTTTTACGGCCTATGTTCCAGTGGCATTCGTTGTCTTTGCAGAGCATCTGGCAGACCACAAAAACCTTTCTTCAATCGTCGGGGTAAATCTTCTTGAAAAACCGGGGCTTTCCCGCACTCTTTTAGGTGACGGCATTGGAGTTATTGCCTCTTCCTTCTCTGGCGGCTGCCCCTGCACTACTTACGGTGAGTCAATCGGCTGCGTGGCAATCACCCGTAACGCTTCTACCATCTCAATCTGGGGCTGTGCCTTTCTCTGCATCGGCTTCAGTTTCTTTACGCCCCTCGTCGCTTTTCTTGAGACAGTTCCATCCTGCGTTATGGGCGGTGTTTGCATTGTCTTGTATGGATTTATTGCAGTCTCTGGCTTAAAGATGTTCCAAGCCGTTGACTTAAACAAAAACTCAAACCTCTTTGTTGCCAGCGTGATTCTGATTACGGGCGTCGGCGGCATGGTCGTAAAATTCGGCAAAGTCGAAATCCGAACCGTAGCCTGCGCCCTTATCCTGGGAATCATCACAAATCTTATTCTTTCAAAAAGCCGAAAAGAAGAAGATTCTAAACAGTAAACTGATCCATCTGAGTGCCGATTTCGGAGATTGAATCTTTCATCTTAATTGAGATGTCAGAAAGCTCCGAACCGGTCTCATTGATTTTCTTGGCTCCAACGGCCATTTCATCCATGCTGTTTTTCATCGTATTTGTGGAATCCTGCAGATTATTTATATTCTGCAGGATTTGTCTGTTGCCTTCCGTCATTTCCTCAGCTGCACTCGTAACTTCCTGGGTACTGTTATTCATAGTATGAAGGGTATCGATAATCTGCTTTGAACCTTCATTCTGCTCTTCCATAGCAATTTTAATTTCACGCACAAGCTGATTAGTTGAATTAATTTCTTCGGAAACCGTAGTAAAGGCCTGACTTGATTCCTGTGAAGCAGATACAACTTCGATAATAGAAGTCTGAATGCTCTTAAGCTGCTCGCCGATTGTCTTTGACTGGGCGCTTGATGTTTCGGAAAGTTTTCGGATTTCATCTGCAACGACCGCAAAGCCCTTGCCGGCCTCACCAGCATGAGCCGCCTCGATTGCCGCATTCATTGCGAGAAGATTGGTTTGGCTGGCGATGTCCGCGATTGCCTTGTTGGCTTCCTGCAACATCTTTGATTTTTCTTCGATTTCGCCGACCTTTTCATTTACAGCCTTTTGCTTTGCCTGCCCTGAATGAGACTGAGACTCAAGCTGGGTAAATGAATCCGCCATTTTATCCACGCTCTTGTTGACAGACTGGATGTTCCCGATCATCTGCTCAACCGCGCTTGAAGCCTGCTGAACACCCTCTGACTGACCTCGAATCATGCGCTCCAGACTCTCAATGTTAGACGCAATCTCGTTGACCGCACCAGCCGTATCATGCACGCTTTCTGCCTGATGGTTGATTTGATTGTGGACGCTTTCGATATTAGCGATAATCTGACTGATTGCGCTGGCAGTATTTTCGGTGGAAACGCTCATTTCGCTTCCGACCGCTCCCAATGCGGCCTCTGAATCCTTAACCTTACCGATGATTCCCTGAAATTTGATGATGAATTTATTGACGGAATCCACCAACTGATTGAAGACGGAAAGCCATGATTTTGTGCTCATGGTGACGCGCTTCGTCAGGTCTGCGTTTCCGCTGGAAAGCTCAGAAACGGCATCGTTGAGAATAGTAAGCTGAGAGATTATGTTAACCATTGCGAGGGCAAGGACGACGATAACAAGCACAATCACAATGCTGATTATGAGAGGAACGGCGGCATGCTTCCAGAAATCAGCAATCGTGTATTCGGTGAACAAAACCATATGCCAGCTGACCAGATCTATCGGAGCCAGAATATAATCACCGGCTGAAGTGCTTTCAAAAACAATTTCACTAGGCTTATTGTTTATCTCAGACAGATAGGGGAATTCATCAAGAACGGAAAGCTTTTTCTCCATGACAGACTCATCAAGACTGCCTGTAATTTCCATGGCATCGTTATAAAGAAACATAGTGATTCTAGGATCAAGGCCGTCATAAATCTGCTTAATCATATTCGTAAGGGGAATGCCGGTTCCAACGACACCAACGGGCTTTCCATTATCTTTTACAACTGCATTTACCCAAAGGTTCGTGGTTTTGAGGGAAGGATTGTAGTTGATGTTAAAGTTGTACTCATCCGTCTCATACATGGTCATTTTGTACCAATATTCATCAGGATTATCCGGATTGACGACATAACCATACTCCATGTTGCTCCAGAATTCTTTGTTTACATCAGAAACCCAGAAAATTGATTTTGAGAGGAAAGATTCCTTAAAAGAGCCGAAGTCACGGTATGCCGCCTCGCGGGCAACGGGGTCATCAGGATTTATGAGATAGTCTTTGATGGAAGGCATTTTCATCATCTGGCGGACGAGAGTAAGCTGCTCGTTCATTGCGGCCTCGAATTCAACAGAACGAATTCGTGCGTGAATCTCCATATCGTCCTTAGCGTTGAGTGAAAAAGTATTCCGGGCGATTTTATTAACGATAAAGAAATCAACACAAATGATCACAACGGCAATCAGTGCACCAAAAAATATTTTACTAGATCTTTTCATTTAAAAGCCTCACAAACCAAGTGTTCTATGTTATTTAAAATTACCACTGTTTCCCCGTGATTTCAAGATAATTTTTAGAGATAATTTTTTTCGATTACGATATAATTCTTACCATGTCAGAACCATTCTATAAAAACGGCCTGAGATTCGGCTGCCAGCGATGTTCATTCTGCTGTGGTCACTCGCCCGGATTCGTATATCTTTCCCTCAGGGATTTAACCGAATTACGCACTTTTCTCAAAATGAGCGTTACGGAATTTGTTTCAAAATACTGCCGCTGGGCTGATTATTATTACGGGGAGCAAGTTCTTGCCCTTCTCGAAAAAAAGAATTACGACTGCATCCTCTGGGAAAACGGCTGCTCATGCTATGAAGCAAGACCGGTTCAGTGCTCTACCTACCCTTTCTGGTCCTGGATGATCAAAGACGAAGCAACCTGGAAGGAATGTGCTCAGGATTGTCCTGGAATGCGTAATCAAGAAGGCAAATTATGGACTTTTGAAGAAATTGAAGCCAACAAAAATGCCTATGATTCTAATAAGCCGCTTACCCGTGCTCAAGTCGAAAAAATGATGAATGAAGAAGCCGAGGCTTAAATATTCTTGGAAATCAGCCGCGCTGCCATAATGCCGAACTCAATTTTAAGCGGAGGAAATGTCTGTGCGGGCTTAAAAACATCATAGCAGATTAAAATATTCGGTGAGCCGTCGCTGTTATCGCATTTCACTTCCAGTGTCGAAGTTACTCTGTCCGTACGGTACATGTCATATTTTTCCTTGTCGATTGTGTCAAAAATATTGAGGTTATCGATGTGGAAATATCCATATGAATTGTAGTATTTGAAGTAAGACTCATCAAGTTTATCATCACGGAATTTTACATCTTCAAAACCAGATGTAAGAAGCTGCCGGTATTTTCCGTCACTGTATTTGTAAATTGTGACTTTATGTACACCAAGGTGTTCTATAAGAAGTGGAATAACTTTTTCCAGGAAGTTCTTTTTGGGGTTCATTATAATTTGAAGAATCTCAATTGATTTGTCAGCACTTTCTGACTGGGTTTTACCCAATTTAAAATTGTGAAGGGCCTCTTCGTTCTGCATGATGATTTTATCGTGAAGTTCCGGGCGATAAATTACATAACAGTTACGACCACGGCTTTTGGCAATGTACAGGCATTTATCAGCAATCTTGAAAGCATCCTCATAAGTGGTGGCATTTTCTGGAATTCGTGCAATACCTATTGATGTTGTAACAACGCTCTCAGGATTGATTGCCGGAATTGCCCACTGCACACCAAGCCTGATTGAGCGGGCAATATTTCGTATTTCACTATCTTCGATTTTATCAACAAAACAGATAAATTCATCGCCACCAATTCTTCCTGCAAAGCCCTGACTACTGACAGAATCCCTCAACACCTTTGAAACTGCGGAAAGAACTTTGTCACCAAAAGCATGGCCGAAGTTATCGTTACATTCCTTAAACTTATCAACATCAATAATAAAAAGGGAACCGCTGTGCTTTGAAACATTGATTTTATTTTTAAGCATTTCAGTAACAGTTTTTTTATTGTAGAGATTTGTCAGTCCGTCAAATTTTTCTGTAAAACCTTCTTGTGAAACAGTGTTGGCATCTATTGAAATAAGCGCAATATATTCAGTTTTTTCGCGAGTACTTACCTCTATTGTTTTGACGCTCATTGAAGAAGTACCGATTCGTGGAAGGAGATATGTTTTACCCGTGATTTTTTGTGTAATATCATCAAACAAGGTTTTAAGCTGTGATGTAACACAAGATTTTTTGAGATCAATTTTGAAAAAATCCGTAAAATAAGACTTGAATGTTTCACCATCACTCTCAAATAAGTCTGTAAAATCACTCGTGTTCTGCAAGAGGAAACGCTCCCCATTGTATGTAAAAAAGTATGTGTGAAAATTATTCAGCATTCCAAGGAATTTGCGGTTATCAAAAAATAATTTATCAAACATATTAAAAAGTTGAGAAATCTCTTGCAGCGAAGCAGAATAAAATTTGCCTTCCTGCTGAACATGAACGATACAGCTCATATTTATCAATGCAACTGAAAACCTGTCCTGAAAATTAAAATCAACCAGAAAATATGGATTTTCTATGCCTTCATGAAAATTCGCTATAAAAAAGGCAAAATTCTTTTTGTCAGTGGGATTCATAAAATCCCCGAGATTGATATTTGCAGCAACAACATTAAAAAGTTGTAAAAAGCTTCTGTTTGCCTCTACAACATTTAAATCTTTATCAAATTTAAAAGTAACATCACTTATTCTTCGCCATTTTGAATTTGCCATACTCTTTAATTATACTGTAAAGAAAACTGTTCGGAAAGAGAAAAAAATTATTTGTTAGCCCACCCTAACTTTTTGCATTAAAATTTTATTTGTGATATAATTAATCTATCAATTTTAATTTAAGGTTTCAGGAGGTTCTATGAACTCATATTTTGATTTAAAGGGTCAGGTTGCCCTTGTAACAGGTTGTTCAACAGGTTTAGGCGTTCAGATGGCTAAAGCACTTGCAAATCAAGGGGCAAATATTGTCGCAATCGCCCGCCGAAAAGAAAAAATTGACGCTGTAGCAAAGGAAATCGCTGATACATACAAGGTTCAAACGCTTGCAATCCAGTGTGATATCACCGATACAGAGCGCGTAAACGCAACAGTCGATGAAATCATGAAAAAATTCGGAAGAATCGATATTCTTATTAATAACGCCGGAACAGGGGCTGTAGCTCCAGCTGAAGATATTACTGACGACCAGTTCAATGGCGAAATGAATGTTGACCTTGCAGGAACATTTAAAGTTGCACGGGCTGTTGCTAAAAAAGCAATGATTCCGGCAAAATACGGAAGAATAATCAACATTGCTTCTATGTATGGTCTCGTCGGCAATAAAATTGCTGGCTCTGCTCCCTATCATGCAGCAAAAGGCGGTGTCGTAAACCTTACCAGAGCACTGGCTGCTGAATGGGGAAAATACAAAATCACGGTAAATTCAATTTGCCCAGGATACTTTTATACCCCACTCACAAAAGAAACTTTGGACTCTGACTTCTTCCAGCAGAACGCAAAGACAATGATTCCAATGGAGCGTTACGGAAACGAGGGCGAGCTTGACAGTGCGGCAATCTTCCTTGCAAGCCCGGCTTCAAGCTATGTAACTGGTGTAAACCTTCCGGTCGACGGTGGCTACACCTGTATGTAATCTGATTTTGATAAAAAAAGGATGACCTGAAAGTTCATTGTATCATTACATGACAGAACTTCCGGTCATCCTTTTTTTTATTTTACATCTGCAGTCCGTGTATTTCCACTTCCGGCAGCACTTGCATTCCAAACAGAAGCAAAATTTGAATGCTGAAGCAGAACCGGATTTCCTTTTGCATCCGTTACAAGAACACCCTCGTTGTAAATATTAAGGGGGCTTGCACCATTGATTGCAATGGAACTCTTCTTTTTGAGCGTTAAATTTTTGTCATAAGATGCAAGATAATAATTTTTTTCTTCTGCGATAATCACATAAAATTCATCACCATGCTTAATCAATGGAGAAGATTCAGAAAGAGTCTCTTCACTCTGTTTTTGAATCTGTAGGTCTCCGGCATCTATCAGGCATAGCTTTATTGCAGACCGCTTGTCTTTAACTCCGCAGACTGCCAGGAACAATTCTGCATATGAAGCAGATTCCCCGCTTTCACGCTGAACAGTTACATCTGTAACCGGGAAAATATTCTTTTCGCGAATCTGCTTTAAATCTGACTTTCGAACAACCTGACCGTTTTTGGGATTAACCGTCATCAGAGAGTATAATTTATTCTTTTCATCAACGATAAAGAGACTTGTCAGATATTTTTCAACAGCTTCCGCACTCTGTGCAGACTCAGCCTTTTTAACTTCTTCTTTATCTTTTGCGATTGTTTCTCGCTCAGTTTTTACTTCTTCTGTCTTACGATCTGCAACTTTCTGCTGCTCTGTAGCTTTTTTTGCACTTTCAGCAGCCTGCTCTGTTTTGCCGTCTTTCTTTTCCTGTGCGGCTTCTTTCTGAGCCGTTTTTGCTTTTTCGCTGGCATCACCAGCTTCTTTTTCTTTTATTTCAGTAAGTTTTTCGCGGACATCAACATTTTTATCATCTTCGGCACGCAAAGCCTCAATTACCTTATCGTCACTGATAACCGAAGTATCAATTGAAGCCTCTCCCTGAGCAAGAACCCCCAGAGGAATTACAATCTGAGTTTTACCAGCCCATTCCTCCCAGTTCGTACTTAAACCGACAGATTCTTCCGTAAGGTATGTAAGAACTGATTTTTTGTATTTTGAAGAAAAATTTGAAAGTTGACCGCGATAAACTGCATTGTAGACCGTAACAAAGATAGAAAGCGTCTCGGCATCTTCTTTTGAATATGCATAGGCTGACATAAGATAGCCCGTAATGATTCTGCGAAGATTATTGATATGGTCAACCATGGCATTTGCGTTCAGGCAGAAAATATCTGCATCAAGGCCCTGCTCTTCCGGGGAACCTACAACATGAAAAACAGAATACTTTGCGTACGGTTGCACTGAAAGAGGATTTTCAATATCTGCGGCAACTTCATTACCCAGCGAAATACCAATTCCAGTAATTGCGTCTGCGCTTTCAATTACCGCATGGGGTCCACCGTAGTTTTCAAATTTTACGGCATCCCCGCTGGCTGACTGTAATTCATCTTTATTGACATCAATTGAGAATCCCAAAGATGAAATCAGAAAAATCCCAACAATCGTACACAATTTTTTCATAGTCTTTCCTTTGTAAACTTATGACTCAAACTGATCAACCTGCCGGCCAATTTCTGTAATAGAATGCTCCATTATAGAAGAAATTTCGCTCAAGGCAGAACCTGTTTCGCTGATTTGCTCTGCACTTGCGCTCATTTCATTCATGCCGCTTCTCATTGCATTTGTCTCGTTCTGAAGGGCACCAACCTGCTCCATGATAGTGCGACCTGCAGCCGTCATCGACTGTGAGGCCTGCTGAACCTGCTGAGAACTGTCATTCAAAGTGCGGAGTGCGTCAGTAATCTGTGCTGATCCCTCCTGCTGTTCTGTCATTGCGGCCTTTATCTGCTGAACCAGCATGTCTGTTTCCTGAATTTCACTTGCAAGATGTGCATAGCCCTGAACACCCTTCTGAGTTGCCTCTACGACAGTGCCGATTGTGCTCTGGATTCTGCCAAGCTGGTCACCAATTGTTTTTGACTGAGTTGTAGAAGTTTCTGAAAGTTTTCGGATTTCGTCTGCAACGACAGCAAAGCCCTTTCCTGCCTCTCCTGCATGAGCCGCTTCGATTGCCGCATTCATAGCGAGAAGATTTGTTTGGCTTGCGATATTTGCGATGACGGTGTTTGCTTCACTCAGAAGTTTAGACTGAGTTTCAATGTCACCGATTTTTTCCTGAAGCTCGCTCTGGGTCTTTGCGCCATTTTCTGCGTCATTTGCAAGAAGACCGAAAGAAGATGCCATTTTGTCGACAGAGCGGTTTACTTCGCCGATATTAGCAATCATTTCTTCGACAGCACCTGAAGCACCTTGGACAGACTGTGACTGTGAATCAACAAGATTTTCAAGGGAACGGATATTGGCAAGAACCGCATTCATACTGCCGGAAGTCTGATCAACGCTATCGGTCTGTTTTTTAAGATTTCCGCTCATGCTGCTGATATTTGAAAGAACCTGCGTAATTGCAGCCTGTGTGTTTTTAGTTCCGTCATTAAGTGCCTCACCGGCCTTTGCGAGGGACACCTTGGACTGTTTCATACTCTCAATGATTCCCTTAAGCCTTTCTGAGAATGTATTGAACCCCTTTGCCAGCATGGAAGCTTCCTTCGTAAAGAAATCCGGGTATTTTCGAGAGAAGTCACCGTGAGCGATTGCATCACAACCATCTGCCATGACTTTAAAGCATTTTGAGACTCGGTTTGAAATGACGATATCAATAATAATCATCGCGATAATGATTACCACAAGGGTTCCAAGAACCTGAAGTACAATCATCATGTATTCACTGGAGAAATCCCCAACAGGACCGTCAGCAACGATGAACCAGTCAGTGCCGTCAATCTGCTGAATACCATAGAAAGTATCTCCCTCAATGAAAGATTTTGAATTTCCGTCAAGATAAGAAGATTTTGAATACTTCTTGAATGAAATTTCATCAAAATAATTTCTGCTCATAATGGCAGAAGAATCACTGTTGGTAAGATAAAAACCTTCTCTTGTAATAAGGTTAATTTTACTGTGCTCAGAAAGAGTAATGTTTTTTACAGCCTCAGAAAGACCGTCAAGAACTATGTCGAATGCAGAAACACCGATGAGGGAGCCACTTTTATCAAGAACACGGTAACTTATTGTAACGATGATTTTACCTGTATTCACATCATTAAAAGGTTCTGTATAGCAGATTTTGTTGAGGTTTGAGACGGCATTTTTATGCCAGAGGCGGGACTGCATGTCAAAATCACCGGGAGCCTCCCAGCCGGAATGAGAAATAAGGGTGCCGCCATCCCAGATTTGCTCAGCCGTAGCATAGTACAAAAGTGTATCAGATGATAAATCCTTTCCCATGCTTTGAATAACTTCTTTCATTAAAGTGCGGTTACCATTTAGGGCCGGAATGACATTCGATAGATTTATTACCATGTCATTATATTCACCCAAAATACCCGAAATCTCACCATTCAGCGTTTCCATTGTCTGATTAACGGATTTGACTGTGGATTTATTAAGGATGTTCCTTAAAACAAAAATGTAGGAGATGCTCAAAAAGATTGCGACAATCAGCATAGATCCGATTGTTCCAACCAAAAGCTCGCTCTGAAGTGACATGTATTTTTTATTTTTCATTTTCTCTTTCCTATATTAGTGTCGATTTAACCAATTAATCACGGCATTTATTAACTTTATTCCAAACACAATAAACAAAATTAAAAATACAAGTGAAAATATGCCAATAATTACATCTGCAATAATCACCATCATTTTAGTTTCCTTTTACCAATTCTTTCACACTGGTCAAAAATCCCGCCATGTTCTGAATGTCTGACGGAATTATGATTTTATTAGCCGCTCCTTTGCTTGCAGCCTCAAATGCCTCAAGACTTCGGAGTTTTATGACTGACTCGTCAGCTCCAGCTTCTTTTATCATTTGAATACCCTGAGCAGTTGCTTTCTGAACCTCAAGAATTGCCTCAGCCTCTCCCTTTGCCTTTTGTACGGCAGCTTCTTTCTGAGCTTCTGCTTCAAGAATCGTAGCCTGCTTTTTACCCTCGGCCTCAAGAATTGCGCTCTGCTTATGACCTTCGGCAATCAAAATCTGCTCACGGCGTTCCCGTTCAGCCCGCATCTGCTTTTCCATCGCTTCCTGGATTGCTTTAGGCGGATCGATATTTTTAACTTCAACTCGGGTGACTTTAATTCCCCAGGGATCTGTTGCCTCATCAAGAATACTGCGCATTTTTGTATTGATTACATCGCGGCTGGTAAGCGTTTCGTCCAGTTCAAGTTCACCAATGATGTTTCGAATTGTCGTTGAAGTAAGATTTTCAAGAGCAAAATTAGGGCTTTCTACTCCGTAAGTGTAAAGTTTTGGATCTGTAACCTGACAGTAGACTACCGTATCAATTTGAATCGTAACATTATCTTTTGTGATGACCGGCTGAGGCGGAAAATCCATGACCTTTTCTTTGAGT
Source organism: uncultured Treponema sp. (assembly GCA_947167745.1). Next base: position 12,304 of record CAMVJE010000013.1, on the reverse strand, counting down.
GACATAGAATTGGCAATCCGGTCGATAAAAGGCAGCTTAACATGAAAGCCGACCTGCCATGTTGTGTAATACGCACCCAAACGCTCAATAATGCAGGCCCGTGACTGGGGCACAACACGAACATTGGCTACAATGATTACAAAAAATACAAAAAGAACGACAACCAAAACGGGAATCATCATAAAAAACTCCTTTAAAAAATCACTTCTATTATAATGCTCATTTTTATTTTTATAAAGAGAATTTTCTTTTTTTTCAGTCTTCTGTAATTGGCCGCCTTACAGTCTTTTCCTCTGTTGAAAAATTCTGAAATTCCACTTCCTTCTCAAAATGCCCGTCTTTCTCCACGAAGCCCATTTTCTTCAGGTAATCGACATGACCATCCCCCGCATTAAGCGCAACGAGTTTTTTAAAAGGCTCCTTTGAAAGGCTCTCGTACAGATACTTGCCGACAGAGCAATCCCTGTAAGACGGAATCGTATAATCAATGTAAATGTTCAGACTGTTATCCTCTCCGGTCTTTGCAAGTAAAATTCCTACAGGGTTTGAGTCATGGCATACAAGGCAGGTATAATCATAAAGGAGATTCTTATTGACCTGAGTGAAAAAACGCTTCATGTCCAGCTCATATTTATTAAGGAAGAATCTCACAAAACCGTCCGACGGAGACAGTCTCAGAATGGAATAACGGCGGACATTTTTATACAGGCGGAAGATGTTGTAGAGATTGATGAGAACCAGACAGCCATTCATCGCCGCCGTCGGGTAAGAATGAATCAGCAGGGCATAAACCGTAAAGATAGAGCTTCCAATCGTATTTATAATACGAAGACGCACCACAGAAGTCATCAGCATGGAAACGACAACTAAAAGAGAGCCGAGATAACCGATTAATTCAACTATCATATACTAAATCTTAGTTTTTACAATTAAGGTGTTACCCTCAACCCTCTCCACCAGACAGACAGAGCCTTTAGGAATTTCACCCTCCCCTGCTCCATCCGCACACATGGCCGTCCATGTAACTCCGTTTGAAGCCCGGACTTCTCCTTTATCAAAGCGGGTAATTTTCTTTACGACAAGAACTTCCTGACCGTCCATAGAATTTACGTTTGTCGTGACACGCCCCAGCTTGAGTTTTTTGACTGCAAAGGGTCTCGTAAAAACCATAAGAAGAATCGTAATAGCAAAGAAAATCAAAAGCTGCCAGCGGAAAGGAAGAGCAGTGCGACAGAGGAAAATCATTAAAAGAGCCGAAACCGCCGCCCAGACCGTGGTAAGAGAAAAAGTTATCGCCTCAAAGACAAGGGCGATTACCATAATTGCAACCCAAAACCAGGGCAAATGAGAAAGAATCAAATTCAAAAAATCAGTCATACGCAGATTATATTGCAGATTCTTGAATTTAGGAAGAAAAAATTAAACCCTCTCAAAAGAATTTGCGTCGTAAAGATAGTCCACGCCCTGCTCGTTAATTACAAAAAGAGAGCCCTTCTGAGGACCGTCAACGACCTCACCGACACAAAGGTAAATTTTATCCCGCTCAAAAAAATCACAGGCCTCGCCCACATAGCGGATTTTATACAATGTTCGTTCAGTTTTGTTTTCCATAGGACTTTAATTATCGGCAAGAATTTTAGAAATCTTTAAAGGGGCGACATTACCTGAAATCCGGACTATCCACGGTTCCGCTGACGCTTCATTCCTTCGCTACGCTTCGGAACGCTTCGCGCCGTTACTATCCCGCGCCGGAATTTTTTGCCAAAATCAGCCTTTCCGACATCAGGCATGAACTTTATCAAATAAAAATTTAGACAGCCCTTAAATTCAATATTTATGCTATATTTATATAAATATATATCTTTTTATATATCTATATCTTTTTAACTAGCGTTTTGCATATATTTTTACACATATTTTTTGATATTTTCATAGTTGATTTTATATCTAAAATACTATATAAATATAAATATATACTTTTTCAGATTTTTTCACATTTCGTGAACAGAGGGGATTTCATGAAATCATTCGTCTTTTTAAACCGCAAGGGCGGCACTGGCAAAACCAGCGTTTCCGTCACCTGCGCAATCGAGCTTGCCCGCAAAGGCTTCAAGACCGTTCTGGTCGACTGCGACCCCCAGGGGAATTCTTCTTCCTGGCTGGCAAAGGATTTTCAGTACGAGCTTTCCGATGTCCTCACCGGCAAAGTCACCGTAGAAAACTGTCTCGTCCAGACTCACTTCGACAACCTCTTCCTCCTGCCCACATTCGCAATCAACGGAGGCTTGCAGGCTTTCGCTTCCAGCACGCGAAATTACTATGCCTTTGAGGACTCGGTTTTTCCCGCCCTCAAAGATTTCGACTATCTTATTTTTGATACATCTCCGGCTTTCGGTGATTTTGAAAAAGGAATTGCAAACTGCGCCGACACCATCGTTCCTGTCCTCAAGCTTGACCAGTTCTCCGCCGACGGATTTCAGACTCTCATCGAGAACCTAATCACCACCACAAAGGAAATCCGCTGCAAGGACTTGCTGGAGAAAATCTCCTTCGTAATCCTCAACCAGCAGGACAAACGAATGAAATTCCAGTCTCTCTTCGCCGAGAACTTCATGAAGAATTTCGACGACACCCAGTTCTTCACCATTCCCACGGACACTTCTTTCGTCAAGGCTCAAATCCTGAAGAACGCGATTTCTGACAAATCAATCACCGCCCGAAAAGAAACCACCGACGCCATCGGCGCAATCATCAAGGAGATGACAAAATGAAAGCTCCCGCAAATTTCACCGCAAGCGCCACAAAAAAAGTAAATCCCCTGGAAGCGGCAATCAACAGTAATTTTTCGCAGGGTTCGTCGCAAGGCTCAGTCCGCCAGACAGGCGAAAATTCCTCTCCAGAGGCACGAGGAGGGCTTTCAGCAGGCGCAAGGGCGGAATCTGGTGAAAATACCCTTCCAAAGTCAAATTCAGCCGCCATTTCAGAGGAAAAGTCACAAATTTCCAACGGCAGCAATCTTGCAGAAACAAGCCCAGAAACTCCTCTTCAGGCAAAAACACCGGCGAGAAGGGAAGTGAAGGAAAAATTCCTCGTCTCCATGTCAAAAGGGGAGCGCAGCGTTTTCAAGGCCTTCTGTGCCATGCAAAATGTGTCTATGAATCACTTTGTCATGTGCGCAATGGACTACTTCAAGGAAGACCTGGAAAACGGCAAGGTCTCCCTCAGCGCCCACTCATACAAACGCAAGGAAAGCTGATATGACGGACGAAGAGAACAAATATTTGCAGGAGCTTTTCCCCGAAGAAGAGACACGCAAGGAAATAGTTAAAAAATTCCGAAGCTACATAGCCAGTCCCTTCATCGCGGCGGCTCTTCCCCTCAAAGATGTCAAGAAAAATGTCTTTGAGAGAAAATACAACAACATCAACTTCAAGCTCACCAGCGACATAAAAGTCCCCTACGGAAAGAACGGCCGTCTTCTCCTTACGATTATGACCACCCACGCCGTTTTGGACAAAGACGCAAACCCGGAAAATCCAGTGGTTTTGCAGTACACCTCTCTGCAGCAGCTTTTGGACGAGCTGCAGCTTCCAAAACAGAGGGGCAAGGAAATCAAGGAGCAGCTTGAGTGCTTCTCAGGCGCCTCATTCGTATTCCGGGAAAAAAAGGTGCAGAAAACCCAGAAATATCTCTTCAAGGAATTTTTCAGCGAGGACGAGAACCTTGGAACAGAGGTCACGGCAACCTGGAATTCCAGCGGAATCGTGCCTTTCTTCGAGTCAATGAGCTATGTGGACATTGACGAGAACGGCAAGGAAAAAAAGAGCATAGGTCTTACTATCGTGCTTTCGGACAAATTCACCAAGCTCTCAAAGGCCCACTCGGTTCCCATCGACTACGGCGTTTACAAGGAAATCTCCAGCGTCGTAGGAAAGGACTTGTACGCATGGTTCGTTTACCGAAACAACAGCATCACCGAGCCGATTTTCATTTCCAGGGAATCTCTAGTCAATCAGTTTTTGCCCGTCAAGGAAAAAAGCTATGAGTCGGAGGAAAGGGTCAACTGGAACACCATTAAGGAGCAGATAAATTTAATCAAAAAGAAGTATTATCCTGACCTTAATGTAAGCGTCGCTCAGGACAATTCGGGAATCACGCTGGCAAAAAGCAAGCCTGTAATTCTCCCCAACGACAAGCATTATGTTCTGGTAACATCTAATCTTTAAAAAGGGTAGGGTAACAAGAATTCAACGGTTTTACACTTTTCAACTTATCTTACTATTTGTCATAAATTTATAAGACTATTTGAATTCTATTTGTTTATATAGAAGAAGTTGTGAATTTGTGACGATTGCGTGGAATTTCTGTTACCCAGAATTTTTTTGATATTGACTAAGTCTTTATTATGAAATGAATTAGATGATTTTTTTAATTCGTTGGATTTCTGTTACTTTCATAAGACTTTTCCACATCAATTTGTGCAGAATCGTTGAGATTCCGTTACTTTTTTCCTTTTTCTTCTATTCTTTTTGTTGATTTCTGTTGAAAATTTATGACAATTTCTATCTCTTTCCGTTGAGAATTTGTTACCAGTCTTTTGAAAATGCTGGTTAGAAACGATTTTTCATTGAATCGTTGAAAATCTGTTACCAATTCTCTAAAAATCGTTGAAAATTTGTTACTACCGTTCGGTAGAATCCGATTTTGCGTCATGCCGTTGAAAATTTGTTACCTAGATATTTCCTTGTATTACAATAAAAAGATTAGGGGAGTGGAGAGGATAATCCGTAGTTTTAAAATTCCCGGCTAACGAGTGGTAATTTTGCTTTCCGTTGAGAATTTGTTACCATGTTGTATGAATTTGTAGACGAATTTTTATATTTCTGTGTCGTTGAAAATTTGTTACCAAGAGGGGGCCTTTCAGTATTAGGCTATTCTTTTTTCTTAAAACATTCTATATTAAAGAATATGAAACGCGCAATTTTCAGAAAATCCGCTTTGGACAGAATAGCATCGCTTGATCAGCTTGATCAGACAATGACGGTGGTAAAGCCGTCCAGCGTTTTTGCTTTAATTTCAATTGCAATCATCATAGCTGCGGCTCTTGTGTGGGGAATTGTTGGTACTGTTCCTGATATGGTGAACGGAACTGGAGTTCTTGTGAATATTGACCATGTTGTGAGTGTAAAATATGCGAATCAGGGTGCGGTAAAGAATATTTTCGTAAATCACGGAGATGAGGTAAAAAACGGTCAGGTAATCGCACGAATTGAAAGGCAGGATATCCTGGATCAAATTAAGGTAAATGAAAAAAAACTTTATGGTCTTCTTCGTATGCAGGAGGTCGTTCGTTCTGCCAATAAAAACGGAAATTCAAAGCAGATGATGATGAAATCCCTCTACGATCAGGGGCTAATCACTGAGAATGAATATTTGAATTCCCGGCAGACCGAGATGAATGTGGAGCAGCAGATAACCGAGACAAAACAGCAAATTTACCTTTTGAATGAAAATTATCAGACGGCGACTCAGGTGGTGGCTACGGCAACTGGCCGTGTCATGGAAATTCCCGTTCGCCGAGGTGATTTCGTACAGGCGGGAAGCACAATCGCGGTAATTGAATCTGGTTCCGGAGAGAATGCAATCGGCGCGCTCGTGTATTTTTCTGCAGCAGACGGAAAGAAAATCCGTCCTGGCATGAAAATCGGACTTGTTCCCACGACGGTAAAGCAAGAGGAATACGGATATATGCAAGGGCTTATCACCGATGTTTCGGAATTCCCGGTGAGTGACAACTATCTTGTATCAAGCCTTCAGAACACGAGCCTTGCCTCAACTTTTCATCAGATTTCAAATCCAATCGAAGTTAAAGTAAGCATTATCCCTGATCCTTCCACATATTCCGGATACAAATGGTCTTCTTCCAAGGGACCAGCTCAAAAAATCGGCTCAGGCTATTTGTGTGCCGCAAAAGTCACTACTGACAGCCGCCGTCCAATTTCTCTTATAATTCCTACCATAAAAAAGAAATTGCTTGGCATTGGCGATGAGCCGGTCGCTCAGACGGCTCAAAAAGGAAACAAATAATGTTTGGATTTGGCAGAGTCAAGAAAACCCCTACCGTCTTGCAGATGGAAGCTCTTGAATGCGGCGCGGCTTCCCTTGCGATGATTCTTGGTTATTATCAGAAATATATATCGCTCGAAGTCCTGCGAGTTGACTGCGGTGTTTCCCGTGATGGTACGAAAGCAACGAATATTCTCAAGGCGGCGCGAAAATACGGACTTGAAGCAAAAGGCTTCAAAATGGAAGTTGACGCACTTCGTCTCCTCAAAGAACCATGCATTATTTTCTGGAATTTCAATCACTTCGTTGTTCTGGAGGGCTTTAAAGGTAAAAATGCCGTTCTGAATGATCCTGCTTCTGGTCGGCGGCGAGTGTCCATGGATGAATTCGACGAGTCTTTTACTGGAGTTGTGCTTACATTCGGCAAAGGCCCAGACTTTAATAAAGGCGGCGTAAAACCACGGGTTTGGCATCGTCTCAAAAAACGGCTGGGCGGACTTGGCTCAATCTTTACATTCCTCGGATTCTTGAGTTTCCTCTATTTTATACCTGGTTTTGTATATCCGACTTTTTCCCGCTTCTTCATTGATGAAATCCTTGTAAAAAATTCAATGAATCTTTTAAAACCTCTGATTGCTGTCATGGTGCTTACATGTGTCGTCAGTACGGTTTTACAGGCAATCCAGAATGCAGTTTTGATGCGTTTTCAGGTTCGGCTGAGCCTTTCTTCTGCCTCACGCTTTATTGCCCATATTTTAAAGATGCCGATGCAGTTTTTTGTCCAGCGTCTTCCTGGTGAGTTGTGTAATCGTATCGCATCTTGTGATTCTATTTCTTCCCTTGTCTCTGGGCAGCTCATCGGAGTCGTCATCAATTTGTTCAGTACGATTTTTTTTCTTGTGCTCATGCTTATGTATGACATTCCGCTTACGATAATTTCTGTTACGCTCACATCCATTGTTGTCATTGTTTTTAAGATTAATTCTGACCGAATCAAGGACAAATCTTTTAAAATCGAAATGGAGGAGGGAAAACTGAGCGGCATTACGATGTCTGGAATCGAGATGATTGAGTCTCTCAAAGCATCTGGTTCTGAAAATGACTTTTTTATGCAGTGGTCGGGTCAGCAGGCAAAAGTTCTTCTAGAGACACAGCGTCTTGTTAAAACCAACACTGGAAATTCCATCGTTCCCCAGCTTATTTCTTCCATACAAAGCATTTTGATTCTTACGGTCGGCGCCCTTCGTGTAATGGACGGTCATCTTACGATTGGTATGCTCATGGCATTCCAGACCTTGCTCTCGCATTTTTCTGGTCCAATCAATTCTTTCCTTGGATTGGGATCATCCCTTCTTTCGGCAAACGCTGATATGCAGCGAATCGATGATGTAATGGAATATCCGATTCCCCAAATTTTTAAAGATGATTCAGAGCCTCAGTCTGACGCAAAAGCAGCCGAGAGCCTGATGTACAAGCCGATTCCAAAACTAGAAGGATATATCTCACTCAAAAACATTACATTTGGATATTCACCCTTGGCAGCTCCCCTTATCACGGATTTGAGCATTGAATTTACTCCGGGAAAGCGAATTGCCCTTGTTGGTGCGACTGGCTCAGGAAAGTCAACAATCGGCAAGCTTGTAAGCGGACTCTATAAGCCTTGGAGTGGAGAGATTCTCTTCGACAAAAAGCCAATGCAGGAAATCGAAAAGAAGGTTTTTTCATCTTCTGTCGCAGTCGTGAACCAGTCGATTTCTCTTTTTGAGGGGACTGTCAAAGACAATATTACCATGTGGAATTCTACCATCCCTGAGGAAGTTTATATGCAGGCTGCAAAAGATGCTTGTATTCATGATGTCATTACATCTCGTCCGAACGGATATTATTCAAAAGTAGGGGAGGGAGGAAGAAACTTCAGTGGCGGACAACGGCAACGACTGGAAATTGCCCGCGCCCTCGCAACGAACCCTCGCATTATCATAATGGACGAGGCGACAAGCGCTTTGGACGCAATCACCGAGCAGACTGTAGACAAAAATATCCGCCGCCGTGGTTGTACCAGTATAATCATCGCCCATCGTCTTTCTACAATCAGGGATTGCGATGAAATCATCGTTTTGGATCATGGAGCCATCATTGAGCGCGGTACACATGATGAGTTGATTGCCTCTGGCGGTGCTTATAAAGAATTAGTTCAGACAATGTAATGAAGGGCTGAGAGATGGAACACAAAATCTATCAGATAGACAATACGAATTTTCTCACGCTTGACGGCTCAAGTACGACGCTTGAAGTGCTTAAGGGGCATGCATATCTTTTTGTAGTGCCGGTTTTAAAAGATGGCTCACTTGGAGCAAGGCATGAGATTACGAATTATGAGGTCGGTGGAAGATTCCCTAATATTCCCAGCACTGATGAATATAAGTTAATCCTCACTGGAACAATCGGCACAGAGGTAAGGGCGATTCCCTATGAAGATCCTGATTTTGAGGGAGTCCTTGAAGTTGCCCAACAGTTTATCATTGAAAAATTGCGCGTTGAGGAAGACCGTGACAGGGAGCGTTCTGTTGAGCAGCAGCGCCTTTCGGATGAGGCTTTTTCTTCTGCGCTTGAGAATATCGCTTCCGTAGTCAACAGAAAACGCTCGGCAAATCTTATATTTGAGACAGATGATGCGCCTGTTGTCAGGGTTTTTAAGATTGTAGCGCAAAAAATGGGTGGCATGCTTGTCCGTGCGATTCCCGGAAGAGAGTATGAGAGTTCTAAGTCAGGAATACAAAAACTAGCCAAAGACAATACATTGCGTGTTCGTGAAGTCGTGTTGCGTGGAAAATGGTATAATGATGATAATGGTCATTTAATTGCTTTCTATAAACCTGAGGGTGAGATTGAGCTTTCCAAAACGGAAGACTCTTCTTTTATCCCTGTGGCCCTTATAAAAAACCTTGAGCGTAACGGCTACATAATGAAAAATCCTGTTGACGGAACTGAGGTTCCTGTCACAAAGAAAATAGCCGCCCAGATTCACCCGATGGCATTTATGATGTACCGGGCAATGGCCGACGAAAAAATCAGCATCAAATCTGTGTGTAAATTCGTCTTTATGGACATCAAGGCAGACATTTTCCGTTATATTGCCATATCCCTCTTGTGTACGCTTATTGGCCTTATTACGCCTCTTATTACCCGTAATTTTATCGATAATGTAATTCCTGAGGCGGCAAAAAATCAGGCTATTCAAATTTGTGTGCTCGTCTTCTTCTGTAATATTTCTTCGATGATTGGCTCGCTTTCAAAGTATTTTGCCAACATGCGAATGGAAACGAAGGCTGATTCTGATTTGGAGGCGGCCGTCATGGATAGGCTTTTAAAGCTTCCTGTTGATTTCTTTAAGAATTTTTCTTCAGGTGATTTGGCCGCCCGCACCATGACGATTTCCACAATCCGAAAGCAGATTTTCAGTATTGTGCTTTCCTGCTTTATGAATTTTGTCTTCAGTTTCGTCTACTTGATTCAAATGTTCCGTTTCTGCGGATATTTTGCAAAGTGGGGCGTTTTGTTCTGTATTTTCCCCATTATTATCTCTGCTCTTTTGTGTTTCATAACATACAAATGGCAGAAAATGCTCGTTGAGGCTCAGGGCAAGATTCAGGGTATGCTGCTTCAGTTTTTGACCGGAATCGAAAAGATTACGAATTCTCATTCTGAAAAACGCGTTTTTGCCCAGTGGTCAAGGGAATACACTCGTCAGGCGAAAATCAGCTACAGTTTGGGCTTGGTTGGCATTATCTCTTCGCTTATCAATGCGGTGTATCCAACTGTCGTGAGTATTATTTTTTACTATTTATACGGGCGTGGAATAAAGCTCCAGTCCATTACAGGGCTTACGACGGGTACTTTTATGGCATTCCTAAGCGCTTATTCTTCTTTTCAGGGAGCATTCCTGGGAGTTGCGGGTGCTCTTCTTGAAATCAGAAATGTCATTCCTCTCTCAAAACGAATTCAACCGATTCTTGACGCTGAGCCGGAAATAGAGTCGTCAAAACCATCTGTTGACAAGCTTTCTGGCAATATTGAAATCAGCCATTTAAATTTCCGCTATGGCCCTGATGCGCCTTTGGTTCTAAAGGATGTCAATATGAGTATAAAAAGCGGTGAATTCATAGCGGTTGTAGGAACTTCTGGGGCTGGCAAGTCAACTCTCATGCGTATGCTTCTCGGTTTTGAAAAACCTGAGTCTGGAGCGATTTTCTTTGACAATCAAGATATTTCTGCCGTGGACATTGGTTCTTTGCGCCGGCAGATGGGCGTTGTTCTTCAAAATGATACGGTCTTACAGGGAACTATCTTACAGAATATTGTCGGAAGTTCTGGTCTAAAAGAGACGGACGCATGGGAAGCGGCAAAAAAAGTTTCTTTCGACAAGGATATTCAGGAAATGCCTATGGGAATGTTCACTATGATTCCGGCGGGCGGAACGACTCTTTCAGGCGGTCAGCTTCAAAGGCTTATAATCGCCCGTGCGATTATCCGAAATCCTAGCGTTCTTATTTTTGATGAGGCAACGAGTGCGCTTGACAATAAGACTCAGCTGATAGTGCGGAAAAGCCTTGACTCTCTCAAAGTCACGAGGATTATCATTGCCCATCGCTTGAGCACGATTATAAATGCCGACAGAATCTATGTGATGAAAGACGGCGAGGTTATCGAAACAGGAAAATATGATGAACTGATGCAGCAAAACGGATATTTTGCCCAGCTTGCACGCCGTCAGGAAGTATAGGAGATTAATATGAAAGGAAAAAATATATTTATAAACGGAGTTTTAAAGACGATTTTGCTTGTGTTCCTGGCGGGAATGTTTTTTTCTTCGTGTCATAGCGATGACCCTATTCTTGCCAGAGAGAATGCAATTAAAAAGCTATACAAAAAAGGAAGAGCGAAAATAGTCCTTGCCAACAGTTTTGACGAAAATCAAACCTCTATGTGGGAGGGAGCTCTTCTTGCCCAGAAAAAAATCCGTGAAAAAGGTCTTTGCTCGGTGGATTTGGAGCTGATTAAATGTGATGACGGCGGCACGACAATTTCAGGCACTCAGGCAGCCTATGAAATCGCTTCTGATGATGAGGTCTGCGCAGTTATCGGTCATGGTTATTCAGACATTTCTTTGCCCTGTTCCCTTATCTATCAGTATTACGGTATTCTCATGTTCAATTATATATCGACAGTTCATGTGCTTACGGAACGGAACAATCCTCTCCTTTTCAGTAATATGCCTGATGACAATGATTTTGGAGATGCCATTGCCCATATTTGCGACATAAACGGATATAAAAGCGTTCTTATCTACTATCTGGAGAACACATCAGGAACGAGCCTTTCCAACAGCTTCGAGTTTGAGTGCAATAAGCGCGGAATTTCCGTGGTAGCCCGTGACAGCTATGATCTTACGACTTCCCGTCAGGATTATGACCGAATCGTCAAGCACTGGAAAAATAATTTTGTATTTGACGCCGTTTTCCTTGCAGGGCGAATGCCAGTTATTCACACCGTGTGGGAAACGATGCGCCGAAATGGCATTAACTGTCCGCTCGTAGGCGCAGATCCTTTTGATGATCCTCTCTTTGTTGCGCAACTTCCAGAGTCAGAGAATGAAAAGATTTTTGCCGTATCGAATTTTAATACGGATTCTATGCATGGCGGATTCAGGGAATTTTTCGAATCTTTTAAGGAAGAATATGGAATCGAGCCTGATCAAGAGGCATTGCAGACTTACGATGCTCTTATGGTGCTTGCTTCGGCAATCAGTAAGGCTGATTCTGCTGTTCCCTCAAGAATTGCAGATTTTCTCCGTACAAGATATTGGGATGAAGCGGCTGGTCCTTACACTTTCAATTCAAAAGGCGCTGTGGTTGGAAGGACTCTTACGGCGAAGGTTTTCAGAAACGGAAGATTTGAGGAATTTCCTCTGACTAAATAAGTTAGTGCTTTTAGTTCAGTTCAAAAGCGGCAGAAATGCCGTTTTTTTTTATGATTCTGACGGATTTTCCATTTTCTTTAATTTTTTAGCCTTTTTTTAAAGTCCTTCGTATAAATATATGTGGGCGCAAGAGGCTTACACAAAAAAACATAAGTGCAAAATACACGAGGAGAAATAATTATGACAAACGAAGAGATGAAAAAGGCATTGGCAAAAGGCGGAGTCACAGCCGCGGACATCGAGAAGGTTTCTGAGAAA
>CAMVJE010000012.1 GCA_947167745.1 uncultured Treponema sp. | reverse complement strand
GGAAAAACTGACGCAAAGTCTGCGATTGCTTTCCTGCCGTCTGAATATTCGTGGAAGACTTATGGAGCGATGAACGTAATGTTCTGGAACCGTAATCAGTCAACATCTCTTGAAGATGCAAAGAAAAATCTTGAAAAAACTCACGCTCAGGTTCTTTCTCTGATTGAAAAATACAGCAATGAAGAGCTTTTCACCAAAAAACACTTTGCGTGGACTGGCGGAACAGACCTCGGCTCTTATTTTGTAAGCACGACTTCAAGCCACTACGACTGGGCACTTAAAAAGCTCAAGGCTCATCGCAAAAACTGTGCAAAGTAAACTGTGTCGGGAGAGAGAAAATGCACTTTGTAAACGCCAAAACAATTCTTTCTGCAAAGCCCTGTGGCATGAACATCTACCGCGGATGCTCGCACGGATGTATTTACTGTGATTCACGGAGCAAGTGCTATCAGTTTACACACGCTTTTGAAGACATTGAAGTAAAACAGAATGCAGCGGAATTGCTTGCTGCTGCCCTTCGCAAAAAACGTCGCCGCTGTATGATTGGAACAGGCTCAATGTGCGACCCCTACATTCCGGCCGAAAAAGAACTCTGCCTTATGCGCCGCTGCCTTGAAGTAATCGACCGCTATGATTTTGGCGCGGCCCTTCTTACAAAATCCGACCTTGTTTTGCGTGACCTTGATGTTCTGGAACGAATCAACCGGAAGACAAAAGCCGTCGTTCAGATGACGCTCACCACCGCCGATGACAATTTATGCCGCCTTATTGAACCCGGAGTCTGCCCGACCAGCCGCCGTTTTGAAGTTCTGTGTGAATGTAAAAAACTCAGGATTCCCACGGTTGTATGGTTCAGCCCGCTTTTACCATTTATCAATGACACAAAAGAAAACGTGGACGGAATTCTTGATTACTGTATTCGCGCAGGTGTTAAGGCAATTTTGTGTTTTGGAATAGGACTTACCTTGCGCGAAGGAAACCGCGAGTATTTTTATGCCGCATTGGACAGGCTTGCATTACAGCACAGTCAGTTTGCAAATCTAAAAGAACGTTACATCAGAACTTTCGGAAACAGCTACATGGTTTCAAGCAAAAATGAAAATCAGCTTATGGCTCATATTTCACAGGTTTGCAAAAAGAACAACATAATTTTTGGCGGAGAATCAATCTTCAAATGGATAGAAGACTTCCCCGAAGATTCACTCCAGCCGAGCTTGTTTTAATCCATACAGGTCCTGCCGCCCCACTCTTTGCTGTGTTCACGCTCGCGAGCGATTGTGGCTTCAAAGTCGGCGATTGGGTCGCAGTATTTTTCGATTTCTTGGGCTGTGGTTCCGAGCCGGCGCAGGCATTCGCTTTTGTCGTTGTAGCCAAGTTTTGATTTTTCGATTGCGTCTCCAAGAACGCGGATTGACTCGTCATAAATCCTGCACGGAACCGGGAATGGATGGCCGTCCTTTCCGCCGTGCGCAAAACTGAATCGTGCCGGGTCTGTGAATCTGCTTGGAGTGCCGTAAATTACTTCGCTTACGAGGGTGAGGCTCTGAAGTGTGCGCGGGCCAAGTCCTGGTGTGAGCAAAAGTGACTCAAAATCCTTGTTGTCGCTTTCGTAGGCCGTGGCAAGCACCGCGCCCAGCCGTTTCAAATCAACATCCTCAGCCCGCACATCATGATGAGCTGGCATCACAAGGTTCCTGTCGTTACGAATTAAGATTTGCGAGCCTTGCCAGGTGTTTTCTGGCGGGGCGTTGCGGGGTGTCCCCGCAGTGGGGGCAGGCGAAAATGTCGAAGCCATTGCAGCCGAGGGGGAGACTTCCCCCTTTGCATTGTTCATTGCTAACTGCTCCCTGCTGACTTCTTGTGTGCCTTCAAAATCAAATTCCAGCTGTCTTGAATAGTCATTGCCGGAAATTTTAGCAATTTCTCTGAGCATTCTGTCCGGGTTTTCGTGAGTGAGCGTGAGAATTGTTCCGCGAGTTTCTTTGGCCGCGCTGTCCGTGAGATTAAGGATTTTGCCTTGATTTTCGCCTGTTATCCCGGAATGCGGCTCATCCACGAACGAACGGAGATTTTCCGAGCTCCAGTGGTAACGCCGCGCAGTCCTCGTGCTTGTGTTCATTCCCTGCTGGACTACAACCCAGTCGCCCTCGTCGCTGAGGACAAAATTGTGCATGTAAAGCTGAAATCCGTCCTGAACTGCGCATCCATCGACTTTAGCCGTGAGCTTGCTTGCATTTACAAGCGAGAGCCCATCGAGACCTGTCGCATCCGCAAGATACAAAAGCTCGTCGGGCGTTTTCCGGGAGTATTTCCCGCGCCCCCCACATACGCAAAGGCCGAATTCTCGTGCTCGTTCGTTGATTCCTCGTTTGAGCGCGTACATTACGCTTGTTGTGATTCCGCTTGAATGCCAGTCCATGCCAAGCACCGCCCCGAGCGACTGAAACCAGAGCGGGTCACTGAGGCGCACGAGAACTTCCTTCTTTCCGTAATTAATAAGAAGTGCTTCGACAATTTGTGTTCCGAGAAGTTTCATCCTGTCTGCAAGCCATTTGGGAACGACTCCCGTATGAAGCGGCAAATCCGCGTGGCCAGAGCGTTTTAGCATGAGGGAAGTATAACGATAATCGGTGCTTGTTGAAAGTCCGCCTTTTTACTATAATTTTAAAAGTTATGGATATAAATCTCGAAAAAGAAGCGGGGCTTGTTGAGGCTGTTCTCTTCCTTGATAGTGAACCGCTCACTGTTGATGCAATTTCTGCAAACACTCAGCTTTCTGTTGATGTAGTAAATGAAGCCCTTGAAATCCTGAAAGAAAAATATGCAAATCCTTCTTCCGGTATGGAACTTTCTGTCATTACGGGGGGCTATGTTCTCACACCCAAAAAAGATTACTGGGAAACTCTCAAAGAAAAATACGGAAATAAAAACGAAGGTAAACTTTCCCGCTCAGCGCTTGAAGTTCTCTCGATCATCGCTTACAAGCAGCCGATTACTCGTGCCGAAATTGAAGCTTTGCGCGGAGTCTCTCCAGACAATATGATCCGCCTTTTGATTGAGCGACAGCTCATTAAAGAAGTTGGCCGCCGGGACACCCCCGGTCGTCCTGTTGAATTCGGAACGACAAAAGAATTCCTTAAGTTCTTCCGCTTAAATTCTATTGCAGAATTGCCACAGCTGGATGAAAAAGAAGAAGAGAGGTTCGTACTTGCCCGATAATTCACGCGAAAATCCGCAAATTCAAAAAGAAGAGACTCGCCTGCAGGTCTTTCTGGCTCACTGTGGAGTTGCAAGCCGCCGGGCCTCAGAAAAAATCATTCAAGACGGGCGCGTTAGCGTAAACGGAAATGTGGTTACTGAACTCGGCACAAAAGTCACGGCAAAAGACACGGTTTGCCTTGACGGTAAAGAAGTCAGCCTGGAAGAAAAAAAGCGCTATATCCTTCTCTACAAGCCTTTAGGCTATGTCTGTTCCCAGTCAGACGAAAAAGGGCGGCCGTGTGCTGTTGATATTCTCAAAAAGAGCTATAAAGAGCGGCTTTATAATGTAGGTCGTCTTGATATGTTCAGTCACGGCGCACTCATCTTTACAAATGACGGTGATTTTGCTGCCAGACTCAGTCACCCCAGTGCTGAAGTCGAAAAGGAATATATAGTCGAAAGCTCTCTGCCTCTTCCCCGATACCTTGCTGAAGATTTCAAAAAAGGTGTGCGGGTTGAGGGTGTTTTTTACAAGGCAAAAGATGCTGAAGAAATCAATTCTCACAGAATGAGGGTTGTTTTAGTCGAAGGCAAAAACCGGGAAATCCGCCGGGTCTTTGAGAATGCCGGAGTTGCAATCAGAAATTTATGCCGCGTGCGAATCGGAAACATCGAGCTCAGTGATTTGGAGCCGGGGCAGTACCGTGAACTGAGCGAAAAAGAAGTGCAGGGTCTTTTAAAGCTCTGTAAAAATTAGCAAAAAGGAGTATTTTATGATTATTGCTATGGACGGTCCTGCGGGAACAGGGAAATCAACCATTGCTTCATTGATTGCGAAAAAACTGGGCATCACTTATTTAAACAGCGGAAGTTTTTACCGTGCCCTTACGATGGCCTTGAACGACACAGACATCGACATTGCTGATTCAGAAAAAGTCGTTGAATTCTGCAAAAAACAGTCGCTTGACTACGAAAATTCTCATTTGATTCTCAACGGAAAGGATGTTGAGTCTCACTTGCATGATGACGCCGTTTCTGCCCGTGTTGCGCAAGTTTCTTCAATAATTGAAATCCGTCACTTGGTCAACGAGCGCATGAGAGAAATCACCAATCATCTTGACATTATTTGCGAAGGCCGGGACATGACTACGGTCGTTTTTCCGAACGCTGATTACAAATTCTATCTTGATGCGTCAATCGATGTGCAGGCACAGAGACGATTTGATCAGGGAGTGTCGAACATGACACTTGAAGAAGTTAAGGCAGCAATTATCAAAAGAGACGAAATTGACCGCAACAAGAAAGAAGGTGCGCTGAAACGGGCAGAGGATGCTGTTTATATCGATACTTCTGCCTTGACTATTGACAAGGTTTGTGAGATAATATTAAGCAAAATTCAGAAATAAAGGTACGACTATGGAACAGATGGAAGTGGAAAAGGATGAATCTCAGGCAAAGGGTGAAATCCAGACACAATTAGAGGAGTCTCTCAAAGGCCTCAACATTGAAGACGGCCAGATTGTAGATGGAACTGTAATTCAGACGGCAGACGGTTATGTATTCATCGATATCGGATACAGAACAGAAGGTCGCATTCCTGTGCAGGAATTCGGCAGCAAATTGCCAAAAGACGGTGAAAAGGTCACTGTTGTTGTTCTCCGCAAAGACGGTCGCAACGGTCCGGAAATTTCTTATACAAAAGCACAGGCAAAACAGCTTTGGAAAGATTTCCGCAAATACTTTGACGAAAAATTGCCAATCGAAGGCACAATCGAAAAAGAAGTTAAAGGCGGATTTGATGTAAACCTCGGTGGTGACATCCATGCATTCCTGCCAATCAGCCAGTCTGACAGCCAGAAAGTTGAGAATCCTTCTAAACTTATCGGAACTGTTTCAAAATTCTATATTGAGCGCTTGTACTCAGACAACAAACAGAATGTTGTAGTCAACCGCCGCAAATATCTTGAAGAAATCATCAATGCTGAGCGGGATAAATTCTTCGCAGAAAAACAGATTGGTGATACTGTAAAGGGAACTGTCAAATCATTTACAAGCTTCGGTGCCTTCATCGACTTGGGTGGATTCGATGGTCTTCTTCATATCAATGATATGTCTTGGGGACATGTCACACGACCAAAAGATTTCGTTAAAAAAGGTCAGGAAGTTGAACTCAAAGTAATTCGTCTTGAGCCAAACGAAAAACGAATCAACCTCTCTCTTAAGCACTTCACTGAAGATCCATGGGTACACTTCGAGGATAAATATCATGTTGATGACATCGTAGAAGGTACAGTTACAAAACTTACTGACTTTGGTGCATTCATCGAGCTTGAAGAAGGAATTGAAGGTCTCGCTCACATTTCTGAATTCAGCTGGACTAAAAAAGTCAACAAGGCTTCTGACATGGTAAAAATCGGTGACAAAATCAAATGTATGATTTTGGGTTACGATATTCCTGCTGGTCGTGTTTCTCTTGGTCTCAAACAGGTTACAGCAAATCCATGGGATTCAATCTCAGAAAAATATCCTGAAGGAACTAAAATCACTGGTAAAGTCGTTAAGCTCACAAATGCAGGTGCATTCATCCAGCTTGAAGATGGAATCGACGGTTTCCTCCTTGCAGAAGATATTTCATGGACAAAGAAAGTTAAGCACGCTGGTAGCGAACTTAAAGTCGATCAGGAAGTTGAGGTTGTCGTTCTTGAGGCAGATTCAGAAAACCACAGAATCCGCGTCGGAATTAAGCAGCTTACAGATAACCCATGGAAGAAATTCGCAGAAGAGTACAAACCTGGTTCAACTCTTGAAGGCGAAATCACTTCAATCACAGATTTTGGTGTATTTGTCAAGGCTCCAGACGGAATCGAAGGTCTCGTAAACAAAGCTAATCTCAGCGATGACCGCGAAGTTCCTTATGAAGAAGCTGTTAAAAAATACAATGTCGGCGATAAAATCAATGTATTCGTTGTTGATATTAACGTTGACAAAGAGAAAGTTGCCTTCTCTGTCAAAGAGTACAAAAAGGCTCAGGCTCGCAAAGAGATTTCACAGTACATGTCTTCATCAGAAAGCGATGGCGAAGGTGCTTACACTCTTGGCGATATGATTAAATCTCAGAAAAACAACTAATTTCGTTTCATTGGTGATTCGATGAGTGATTTAAATTCTCTCTCGCTTGAACAACTTAAAACACTCATCGAAATCAACGGACGAATTAATTCAAACTACTCTGACATAAACGCATTGCTGGTTTATATTCTTGAATCGGCGATGCGTTTAGTTCATTGTGAGTCATCTTCTCTTCTTCTTTTGCATAACGAAGATGATACCCTGCGTTTTGTAGTTGCTCTAGGCCCAAAGGGAGCTGAAGCTCAGAATATTCCAGTTGCAAAAAATTCTATTGCTGGCTGGGTCGCCCTTCATAACAAATCCCTTATTTTAAATAATGTCGCTTCTGATCCCCGGTTTTCGACAACGGTGCAGAATAAAACAGGATATGTAAGTCGCAATATGATTGCTATTCCGATGAGGGTAAAAGGTAAATGTATTGGTGTCATTGAACTTATAAATAAAGCAGATGCGCTTCCTTTCAATGATGACGATCTGGCGGTATTGGAAAGTCTTTCAGATCAGGCTGGAATCGCTTATGTTAACGCAGACTCTTATCGCAGCGCCAAAGATAAAATTTCAGTGCTTACATCCAAAATTGAGAATGGTTCCGAGTATCATCCTTTTGTGGCGAAAAGTTCGGCCGTTCTTGATTTGCTTCGTGTAATTGATGAAGTTGCCAAAACTAACACTACGATTTTGATTACGGGTGAAAGTGGTGTAGGTAAGGAATTGTTTGCAGAGCAGCTTCATACAAAGAGTGAACGTCGGAATAAGCCTTTTGTTCGTGTAAATTGTGCCGCCCTTTCTCCAACATTGCTTGAAAGCGAGCTTTTCGGACATGTAAAAGGAGCCTTTACTGATGCAGTTAGTGACCGAATCGGTCGTTTTGAAGCCAGTGATGGCGGAACTATCTTCCTTGACGAAATCGGTGAACTTTCCCTGGACCTGCAGGCCAAACTTCTGCGTGTTTTGCAGGAACATAAATTTGAGCGTGTCGGTTCAAATGAGACTATTTCTGTAGATGTCCGGGTTGTCGCTGCTACAAACCGTAATTTGGAGCAGATGGTAAGTGACGGACTTTTCAGAAGTGACTTGTATTACCGTCTCAATGTTGTTCCACTTAATATTCCTCCTCTTAGGGAGCGAAGAGATGACATTGAAATGCTTGCTTCATTCTTCCTTGACCGTTTCAGCCGGGAGACCAAAAAGAATTTTACTGAGTTTTCACAAACTGCCCTTAAGGCTTTGTATGACTATTACTGGCCTGGAAATGTTCGTGAGCTTGAGAATTCGATTGAAAGGGCTTGTGTTCTTGGAAAGCCTCCCGTGATTCAGGCAGAGGACCTTCGTATAAATGTTTCATCCTCTGACGGTTCTTCTCATCTTTCAAATATTGATGCTTTTGATTCTTTTGCATCTGAAGTGGCTGATTCTGACGACAAAACACTTAAAACTGCAATCAACAAATTCAAGGCTGCTTATCTCAAGAAAATTTTGTGCGAGACTTCTTGGAATCAGACAGAGGCAGGTAAAATATTGGGAATCCAAAGAACTTATGTTTCACGCCTACTTAACGAGTTGAATATACGATAAAAATTCATTAAAATACTTGAATCAAAAAATGCTTGATTTGCCGGACGGCATTCTATAGGAGTAAAAAAATGGCTGACACAAACGAGAACGAAACACTTGCAGGTTCTTTGAACAAAACTCTGGAAAAATCAAAAGGGCTTATTTTTGCAATCACTGCTGTAATTGTAGTTGCGATTGTTGCAGTGGCTGTTTTCGCTACAGTAAAATCAAAATCAAATGAAAAGGGAATTGAACAGATTGATTCTATTTCATATTCTTTAACAAATGAATCAGCTGATTTGAGCGCAGAAGATGTCGCTGCCCGTCAGAACAAAGCCCTTGAAGAACTTTCTGCTTTAACTTCAAAAGGCGGAGTTGTCGGACTTCGTTCAAACATGCTTGTAGCAGAAATCAAATTCGCTCAGAAAAATTACGAAGAAGCCCGCTCTGCATGGCTTAGTGCTGTAAAAGCTTCTCCAAAGGCATATACGGCTTCTCTCTGCTATTTCAATGCCGCTGTTTGTAGCGAAGAACTCAATGATTCTGTAAATGCAATTCAGTATTATAAATCTGCTTCTGAAAACGAAGATTTCCTTCTTGTCGATCATGCCCTGTTCAGCCTTGGTCGCGTAAATGAAACTTCAAAAAACTACGAAGATGCAAAAGCAGCTTATGATAAACTTGTAGAACTTCACTCAACATCAAGTTGGGCTCAGATGGCTAAATCACGCCTTATTGCAATGCGTGCTGCAGGAAATATTCAGTAATTTTTGAAACTTTTCTTTGCACAAAACATTTTATTAATATGAAGAAAGCCGGATTTATGCAGAAAATACTTAAATACTTTTTTTTATGCATGATTTTCGGCTTTTTTTTGTCTTCATGTGGCCTTCAGGAAGTTTATCTTGTTTCTGCCCCATCGAAAAATCAAGGCCCCCGTTATGATAATGCAGATCCTACGACCTGGTACTTCGATTTCAACACTTCAAATGATAGTGGTGAGAATTTTTTGGGAACGGATATCTATTATAAAATCTATAATAATAAAAATGCTTTAGAAAGTCACAGAAGTGTTATTAATAAAATGAGTGAGTCCACAAATAGCGCCGAGTCCGCAAATATAATGATTAATGACTATAATTATCAGCCTCTGAGGGCGAAAGGAAAATCGGGGGTTGTTTTTTATCCTTCTTCAACTGGTGAAAGAGCCTTAATACGATTAAAATCATACCAAAATGCTTCTAGTGAAACTTGGTATATATATATTGCCGGAGTGGGAACTTTGACTTCTAATGTTTACAGTCCTCAACGAAGCAATGAAAAGACATTTGATTTTTTTGATTACAACGATACAAAAAGCACCTTAAATGTTGAGCCTTCTAAAGACGATAGCGATTATTACATGAGTGATACTTTTTCTGAGTCAAACTGCTATTATGTACAGATGTATGCTGTCGGAGTTGGAATAAATCCGGAGACATGCACTCAGTTTTATAGTCTTGCCCTTGACTTAGGTTCTGTTCCTATTCGCAAAGGGGAGTGATTCTATTGCAAAAATTACAGGTTTTTGCTATATTATTTTCCACGGGATTGTAGCTCAGCTGGATTAGAGCATCTGCCTTCTAAGCAGAGGGTCGCCTGTTCGAGTCAGGCCAGTCTCAGAACCGGTTCTTATGAGCCGGTTTTTTTATTATTTAAGGAGTTCTTATGTATTTCCCAAAAAATCTTACCGCAATTGCAGGTTTACTTATTTCTGCTTCTTTATTTTTCTCTTGTGCTTCATCAGGAAATTTTGATTCAAACGCTTCAAAAAATGCTTCCTCTAATTCTCAGGCAGCAGACTCTAAGCTTCCTCCTCCGCCAGTCCGCGCAACAGAAGCTCCAAAATATGAATTCAGCGGCGAAAAACTTCAGATTGAAGCTGAGGATATGTATTATGATGCATTCCAGCTTGTAGGTGACGCAAATGCTTCAAAATCTTATGCACTTAAACTTTTGAATGACTCTTCATGGGCAATCGCTGAGGTAAATTTCCCGGCAGGAAGCTATGAAGCAGTTGCAAATGTACTCGCTCTTGATTCAAATCATGCGCGTTTTAACCTTTATATCAACAAAGATACTTTCCTTATCTATGGTTCAGAGCCTCCAATCGGAAAGTATGAGCTTACAACCCGTGCTCCTGCAAGTTTTACCCTTGATTCGCCTGCAACCGTTACTGTCAAAATTCAGCAGAATGATGTTCGAAATCCTGCAAATAACGGTCAGAACGGCATGACAATCGACTATATTTCTTTCAAGAAAATTAAATAAGTTTCCTCTGCGCCGCCTTTTCTGCCGATAATCGTAGAGGAGGCGGCTTAAATGTTCAAAAAATCTTTTCATTTTTCACTTTTTTTTCTTCTGAATTTTCTTTTATTTCATTTTCCCCTTCATTCTGAAAATATTTCACTTTCGGATACATCTTTTACTGAATTATGGGGCTATGTGACGATTGGTGAAGAAATGTCTTTTTCTACGAACTATCCAGTCAGCGATGTGGGCTATTTTGTAAATCCGGTAAATTCTTATAGTGATTTTCCGTCCGTTCCTGAAAGAAGTCAAAAATTCCCGGGATATAAAGGCCGTGTTCACCTCGTTATTCCTGGAAATTCTGCGGCACATACGCATCTTCTGCTTGATCCAAAACTTCCCCTCAGAAATAAAATTATAAAAAGAATTATTGCTGAGACAAAAGAATATGATGGTCTTCAAATCGACTGGGAATCGGTAATGAAAGCAGATGATGAAAATTTCCGGACTTTTCTGAAAATTCTCAAGAAGAAACTTAAGGGAAAAACGCTTTCAGTTGCAGTTCCGGCCCGAGTAAAAAAACTTGAGAGAGATGCCTATGATTATGCTGAACTTTCAAAAATTGTCGACCGTATTATTGTAATGGCCTACGATGAGCACTGGTCTACAAGCGCTCCTGGTCCTGTTGCTTCAACTGCCTGGTGTAAGCGCATAATGGACTTCGCAAAATCTGTGATTCCGGAAGAAAAACTTGTCATGGGGTGTCACTTTTATGCCCGGGCCTGGAATAACGAAGATGTCGGAAACAAAGCCTACAGAATGTATAAAATTGAGGATATCATCAGGTCGAATAAAGTTTCGGATTTTAAGGAATCTGATGGAGGTGACCTAAGTTTTACATTTGAAAAAAAAACTAGGGTTTCAGTTTACTACGATACGCCAGATTCTGTGGCACAAAGATGCAGAATGTATTTTGAAAATGGAATCAAGAAACTTTCTTTTTGGAGAGTAGGACAGGAAAGTCCTGAATTCTGGGGAAAACTGGCATTTAAAAGCCCGGAACCTTTGGAGCCGTAAAGCGTTTTTTCATCTGCTGTAAAATATCCAATGCAGTTTCGGCATCGACTTCCTTTTCTGGTTCGTGGTATTGAACCAGATGGGGCGGAATTTCGTCAAGAAAACGGCTTGGCTGGCTTTCGACAACGCTGTTCTGACGGCGGCGGCTTCGGCAGCTTGAAATAAAAAGTTTGTCCCGGGCGCGGGTGATTGCAACATAAAAAAGCCGCCTTTCTTCCTCTACAGCAGCGTCCCCCCCCTCGTCAACGGCCCGCCCGTGGGGAATCAGGCCTTCTTCACAGCCCGCGATGAAAACCACCGGGAATTCCAAGCCCTTTGAGGCGTGAATGGTCATCAGGTTGACTTTTCCAAGATTCTCGTCATCGTCCATGTCGTCCCGGCTTAAAAGGGTGATTCGGTTGAGGTAGTTGTAAAGGGTTGGCTCTCCGGACTCAGGATTGTTTTCCCAGCGCTCGATTGAGCCGATGAGGCTTTCGATGTTGAGCATTTTGAATCTGGCAGCCTTTTCTGACTTCGGGTTTTCGCCAATCAGGTAGTCCATGTAGCGGATGTTGTCTACCATTGTGCGGACTTTTTTGGCAAGTCCGTGACCGCCCAGCATAGATTTGTTGCTTTCGATTATGTCAACGAAGGCCTTGAGGTTCTGCTTGGTGCCTTCTGAAAAATCCTCATCGTCGAAGTCAGAATACTTGCCGGGGGAGTTTGCCGGGTCAAGCCCGGCAATGACAGTGTGCGCTCCGTTATTGTCAGGGTGCGCTCCGTTACTGGCAGTGTGCGAGCTGCCTGACATGAAAAGGTCTGCCTCATTGTCGCCGACTTCAAGCAGGGCGTTAATTGCTTCCCAGAGCGAGCAGGAGAGGTTCTTTGCGATTTCGTTTAGCTTTTCGATGGTTGCCCGTCCGATTCCCCGCCTGGGTGTGTTTATGATTCTGAGTAAATTTACATCATCGTCGTGGTTTGAGATGACCCTGAGATAGCTGATTATGTCTTTGATCTCCTTTCGCTGGAAGAAGGAAGTGCCGCCACTCATGGTGTAGGGAATGTTCTCGGCCAAAAAGGCTTCTTCTATGGCCCTTGACTGAGTGTTTGCCCTCATGAGGACACAGAAATCGTCGTACTTGCGTTTTTCGGTAATGGATGTCGCCTGAATCGACTCCACGATAAAAGCCGCCTCTGCTGTTTCGTTGTCGGGCATGTAGATTTCGATTGGCTTTCCGTCGCCGTTTCCGCTCCAGAGTTCCTTGTCCTTGCGGTTAGTGTTGTGCTTGATTACGCCGTTTGCCGCAGCAAGAATGGTGCCTGTCGAGCGGTAATTTTGCTCAAGGCGGATTTCCTTTACATTTTTAAAATCTTTTTCAAAATTTATGATGTTCTGGTAGTCAGCTCCCCGCCATGAATAGATGGATTGGTCATCGTCACCGACTACCGCAATATTGTTTTCTGCAAGAAGACGCATGAATTCGTACTGCTGGTGGCTTGTGTCCTGAAATTCATCCACCATGATGTACTTGTAGCGTTCCTTATACTTTGCAAGGACTTCAGGAAATTCCCGGAAAATTTTAATTGGTAGGGTGATGAGGTCGTCAAAATCCACTGCATTGTAGAGTTTTAGCCCTTCCTGATAGCCCTCGTAAAGTTCTTTGTACATCTCATTTTCAATTGTCCAATGTTTACGGCCGGTTTTGATGTCAGAAATTAAAATTCCCACCTGATAAATGTCAAGAGCGTCTGGAGAATAGCGGAGTTCCCGACCGGTTTCTTTTATAAGAGCGTTTCTGTCTGTTTCATCGTAAATCGAAAAATTCTCCCGGTAGCCTAAAAGACCGATTTCCTGCCGTAAAATTCGCACGCCGAAAGCATGAAAGGTTGAGACCGTGAGGAGGGGCAGCTTTTTGCCAGTGAGTTCCTTGATTCGCTCGCTCATTTCCTTTGCGGCCTTGTTGGTGAAGGTGAGGGCAAGAATCGCGCTTTGGGGAACGCCTGCATCCAGCATGTGGGCGATCCGGAATGTGATTACGCGGGTTTTTCCGCTTCCTGCTCCTGCAATTATGAGAATAGCGCCGTTAATGGTCATGACGGCTTCGTACTGCTCAGGGTTGAGTTCGTTCTTTAAGTCTGATAAATCGGTCATTGGAAAATTGATTATAAATTAGAAATGAGGAATTAGCAATTAGTGCCTGTCATTGCTTACAGATAATTTTTTAAGCTATAATATAAGCATGACTTTTCGGAAGCTTTTTGTTTTTTGCTTATTTCTTCTGCCAGTTTACATCTTGCCAGTTTTTTCTCTTGATGGCGTCCTTGCTGATTCTTCTTCTCCCCTTCATGTGATTCAAACCCAGTATTTTGACATTATTTTTCCGGAAGAGTGCAGGGAGTCTGCAAAAAAAATCGAAGAAGTCTGTGATGAATATTATCTTGAAATTACTGCAAAACTTGAGACGGATGCTTACCTTCGCTTTCCTGTGACTATTACCCGCTCTGTTGAAATGCTGAACGCTTATTATGCTGCTGTTCCCTACAACCGGATTGTTCTTTATGACACCTATCCCGAAAAAAGCCTTGATATGTATGAGGACACAATTCTCTCCGTCTTTTACCATGAACTGACTCATGCCGTCACCTACAACATGAAAGGTCCTGTTCTCCGTAAATTATCATTCTTTGCGGATGCCTTAAATCCGGCTTGGCTTTCAATAACGACTTTCTGGGCTGAGGGAGCTACGGTTTCCTTTGAGAGTAAGGGCAGGGGAGGCCGCCTGAACGATCCATTTAACACTCAGCTTGTAAATCAATCCCTTATCGATGGCAAATTTCCTTCCTGGCGGGATGTGACCGGAGCGAGAGATACATATCCCGGTGGCACGGACGCTTACATGTTCGGTTCTATGTTTGCTTCCTATCTGCAGGAAACATACGGAATGAGTAAGTACGCTGAATTCTGGAAAAGGGCGAATTCAAGACTGACATTTACTTTTGTAGCGGGTGTTTTTGAAAAGACTTATGGAAAATCAATTTCTGATGTTTGGGATGAATTTAAGAAAACGCTGGAGATTCCCCATGCTGAGAAAAATGCAGATCTTCTTACTCTTCAAAAATCACGTATAACGACTTTTGATGCCTTTGAAGACCGTGATAATAATAAAACAAAAGTGGCTTATTACGATGCTTCTTATTCGGCCTTAAGGCTTCTGACTCTAAATGCTTGCGGAAGTATTGAGTCAGATAAAAAACTTCTTGCTATTACAGGAATCGTCCGTATTTCATTTTCTCCAGATGGAAAGATACTTGCTTTAAGCCGCTATATCGACAGAAAGAATTATAAGTCGGTTACAGCGTATTATGATCTTGAAAAAGAAAAATATCACGAAAAGGCTGAAAACGGATACAGGGATGCTTATTTTAAAAGTTTTGGCGGAATAAGTGAAATTGCAGATATTCCCATGTACAATGCCGAACTCCCTGAAGAACAAAGACCTTTTTTTTATTCAAAGGCAGAAATTCCTTTTAGTCCTGTTTTCATTGATGACAACCTGAACGGACTTATCATTAAGGATGGTTTGAGCTGGAAAATCCGTCTTTACGATGATAAAAATGCTCTTTATGAATACGATTTTTCGAATCTACCAGGCGGCAGGTCTTTAATCTTGCATAATCTTCATCTGTTTTCGGCTGATTCTACTGAAATTTGTCTTTCGTTTACCTGGGCTGAGCTTGGAAAGGGTGGAAAAATGCTTTCAAGAATCGGACTCCTGAAAATAAATCGCTTATCAGGGGAGGGAAGGGCATATTTTCAAAAGGAGAACGGTTTTGCAGGTGCAGTCGAAGCCCTGTCGATTTCAGATACATTCTCTTTCATTGTGACGGCAGCTGAATACGAGGAAAACCCTCTTTATCTTGTGGAGATGAGCGAAAGTGATTTTGAAGAAGTAAAAATATCAAAAGGTGAAATTCCTTCATCAGTCGTGACGGAAAAGCCATTAAGTTCAGATTCTTCAAATGAAATATCTTACAATCCCTTCCGATATTATCCGCGCGGAATTTTTATTCCCCTCTTGGCTTCACTTCCTGTTTATAGCCATGATTTTGCCATAGATTCTTCCCTTGCATTAGGATTCTCGTTTGTTTCTACAAATCCATGGGGCGATAAACAGCTGGTTTTTGCTTCAGGCTACAACCCTTTCTTTAAAAATGGCGGAGTGAACCTAGAGCTTTCAGGCGGAAATGATTCATTTTCATACTCTCTGGGAGCAAGCTGTATTTTTGATCGGGACGCTTTCATGCAGACTTTTGAATCTCTAAGTCTGGTAAAAGTTTTATGGCGGGGAAAAATTTCTGCCTTTATGACAGGCTTACAGGGAAATTTCCTTTACGGCCGGCAGATTATCGACAGTTCTATCGTTAAAAATCGGGATGATTCATTTGGAAAGAGTGCAGACGGTCGGGGATTCCTACAGTTCACCAATATTCATAAAATCTCCCCGCGATATGCAGACTACGGTGGATTTGCCCTTCAGCCTTTTATCTTTACTTCATACCGCAATTCAGAAAAAATGCTAAAGGAAGACAAATTTGTGAATGCCGGATTTACGACAGATATTCGTTTTCCTATTTTCATTCCTTTTATTCTGACTGCCAGCCTTTTCCCTTCTTCAAAATATGCTGCCAGCGGAAGCATCCGGGCTATTTTCTACAGTTTTGAACTTCATAAGGGAATCCCCGCTATCTCCCTTTTTATGCAGAGAATCGTCTTAAGTGTCTCTTATTCAGGGAAACTTGCTTACACGCATGGTGATTTATGGGATATAAAAAGAAGCGGCGAAGTCTTCAGCAATGCAAAAAAATCCGACTATTCTGACGAAATTCGTCTGGGGGCAGACCTCTATCTCTCTCCAAATACAGGCTATATGGCAAGCGGAGATATTCAGTTTTCTCTAGGGTATGCAATGCTTTTTCGCCCGAATCCAAAATCAAGCGAGAAAAAAATCGCCTACGGAATCACCTTTAGCATGGCTTATTGATTAGCAAAGAGTGATTAGAAATTATCCGTGTTTATCTGCGTCCATCCGCGTCTAAAAATTTCCCTTCGCTCCATTTGAAGAATCTCGGGGCTTTATAATCAATCCACCAGGCCCCGGCAAAAAAGCCGTTATCGTTCATGACCGGGGTGACGAAAATCACTTTGGCGGGGTTTTGGGTGTCGTATTCGAAGACATTTGACTCCCAAATCTTCTTTCCAGCTATGCTTTTTGTGACTTCAAATCCCCCTTGTCTGTCTATGGGAGTGTAGACTGAAAAGCGGTATTTTCCGGGCTTGAGATTTAGCAGCATAGCCATTCCGCCGTCCAAAAAAAGCTGTTTTTTGTAGCTGTTCACGACATTTGGAATCGTGACCCACTTATAACTTGCCTTTACCTTAGATTTGCTCACATCATTGCCGTTTTCGTCCTCGATTCGGACATAGCAACGCACATAGTTGAAGTCGGTCTTGTTTTCGGGGCGGTAAATGATGAGTTCCCAGGGATTGTGCCTGAGTTTTTTCAGGTCATCATCTGCGTTTATTGCAAAAAGTGAGAAAAGAGTAAAGATTATGAGAAAGATTTTTTTCATAATCTTTATTATCGGCAAAAATAAAAACCTACTAAAATTCTAGGTAAAACCACTTCTCAATCTGGGCGAAAATCTCTATAATTCTCTCTATGAACAAATTCCGAAATGATTTTCCGCTTTTTAAGGCGATTGACGAAAAAAATTCTGTAGACAACTCAGGCCTCGTTTACCTTGACACGGCGGCCACGGCTCAGCGGCCTTATATCGTTTTGAACGCCATGACTCACTTTTACGCCACGCAGAACGCAAATCCTTTGCGCGGGCTGTATTCTTTGAGCGAGAGGGCGACAAAGGCTTACGAGGACGCGCGTGAAACTGTGGCAAAGTTCATCAACGCGCCCTCTGCAAAAGAAATCATTTTTACCCGGAACACTTCGGAAGGTCTTAATCTTATTGCAAACACTTATGGTCTGGCTAATGTGAATGCAGGAGACGAAATCGTCATCTCAATCATGGAGCATCACTCAAATATTCTTCCCTGGCAGTTTATCCGTGACACAAAGGGAGCGGTCTTAAAATTCATGTATGTTGACAAGGAGACCGGCGAAATTCCTGAGAGCGAATACGCAAAAATCACTCCAAAGACAAAAATCGTCTCGCTGACTCATGTTTCAAATGTCCTCGGAACCACCAACCCAATCAAAAAAATTGCAGAGATTGCTCACAAAAATGGAGCTGTCATGGTAGTTGACGGAGCCCAGTCAAGCCCCCATATCAAAGTCGATGTACAGGATTTGGGTGCGGACTTTTTTGCCATGAGCGGACACAAGCTTTGCGGCCCAATGGGAATCGGTGCTGTTTGGGGAAGGCTTGAGCTTCTAGAAGCCATGCCGCCCTTCCTCCGCGGCGGCGAGATGATTGAGTATGTCACCGAAGAAAGCGCCACTTGGGCGGAAGTTCCCCACAAATTCGAGGCGGGAACCGTGAGCGCAGGAGACGCCGTGGGAATGGCCGCCGCAATCCGCTATATTCAGTCGGTGGGCCTGGACACCATCACTGAGCACGACAATGCTCTGGCAGTCCGCCTTATCGAGGGAATGAAAAAAATCCCCCATGTGAACATCATCGGAAACAAAGACGGCCGGAAGAGATGCGGAATCGTCACCTTTACGGTGGACGGCGTTCATCCCCACGATATAGCCACTCTTTTAAGCGAGGAGAACATTGCAATCCGGGCAGGCCACCACTGTGCCCAGCCTTTGGGAGCATATCTTGGAGTTCCGGCCACGGCCAGGGCAAGCCTCTATTTCTACAATACGGAAGAAGAAATCGACGCCCTCTTGGAGAATGTGGCAAAATTGCGCTCATGGAGCGGATTTAAGGATTAGCAAATAATTTGTGTTAATCTCTGCTAATCTGTGGATAAAAAATCCGCTTTTCATTAAAATAGGGTCACTATGATTAAAAGAAACACTGGTTTTGCAAATTTGACCGCAGGCTATCTCTTTCCTGAGATTGCCCGCCGCCGCCGTGAATACGCTGCTTCTCATCCTGAAGCAAAGATTATTTCTCTCGGAATCGGAAATACCACCGAGCCTCTTTCAAAACATATTGCAGGAGCTATGAGCGATTACGCCCTTGCTCTTGCCACACCTGCCGGTTATTCTGGCTATGGAGACGAGCAGGGAAACACTGCCTTGCGTGAGAAAATCGCTCAAGTCTTCTATAAAGGTATGGCTGAGCCAAGCGAAGTTTTCATCTCTGACGGCGCAAAATGCGACATCGCCCGAATCCAGACCCTTTTTGGCCGTGATGTAAAAGTCGCCGTTCAGGATCCGGCTTACCCGGTTTATGTTGACGGCTCTGTAGTTGTGGGGGCTGCCGGCGAGAACAATGGAAGCGGCTACAAGGGAATCACATATCTTCCTTGCACCGAAAAAAATGACTTCTTCCCTGATTTGTCAAAAATCGAAAAGAATACCCTCATTTATTTCTGCTCGCCCAACAATCCGACAGGCGTTTGCGCCACAAAAGAGCAGCTTAAAAAACTGGTTGATTTTGCCAATGCCAACGGCTGCATAATCATCTTTGACGCCGCTTACTGCGAATTTATCCGCGACAAGAATCTTCCGAAAACAATTTATGAAATCGAAGGGGCAAAAACCTGCGCCATCGAAGTAAACTCATTCTCAAAGCCGGCAGGATTCACCGGAGTCCGCTTGGGCTGGAGTATCGTTCCCAACGAGCTAAAATTCGAGGACGGAACCAGCGTAAACAAGGACTGGAACCGGGTCATGACCACTCTCTTCAACGGAGCGTCAAACATCGCCCAGGCTGGTGGCTTAGCCGCTTTGGACGAGCAGGGCTTAAAGGACATGAAGGCTCAGGTTGATTACTATCTTGCCAACGGTCACAAAATAAAGGAAACCCTGGACGGCGAGAACTTCAAAAAGATGGGAGTTGAGGCTTACTTTACGGGAAACGGTCCTTATGTCTGGGCAAAATTCCCTGGCAAAAAGAGCTGGGATGTCTTTGACGCCATTCTCGACAAGTGTCACATCGTCACCACGCCGGGAAGCGGCTTTGGCCCCAGCGGAGAAAGCTTCATCCGTTTCAGTTCATTCGGTCACAAGGCTGACATCGAAGAAGCCTGTGAAAGACTGAGCAAATTCTCAATGTAAATAAAAAAACGCTGCTTTTGTGGTGCACTTCACACTTCATCACTTCAGCAGCGTTTTTTTTGTCTTTACAAGTTTTTCTTGTAGCCGATTTGTAATTTGAAGGCCCCTGCTTTATTGTCCTTTATTTTCATTATTCCTGCCTGCATTAAAAGAAGGAGTTCACCTTTTCCCGCCTCAAATTTCGTGAAAGGTGCGATTGTGATTTCCTTGCTTTCCGTTAAATTGCTGGCTTCAAGGTTATTTATGTGCTTTCCTTCAAAACTAAGCTGCCCGTTGATACCAAGTGTGTAGTTTTTGTCGCCGGAATATAAATTGTCACTGAAAATACACAGGTTGAATCCAAAAGTATCGTTTACGAAAAGCATTCTGTTCTGCCGGCCTTCTGGAAGACTGAAAAGGGTAAGATAAAAATTTATGTCGGTAAATCTGAAACGCGGTTCAACAAGAAGATATAAATCTTTTATGTCAAACCTTTTTGAAGTGCCGGTTGATTTTATCGGAAGGTACTCAAAGCCGAACTGATTGAAAATGGTTAGTGCTCCGTACCTGTTTCCCCAAAGAATATCTGCCCCCAAGTGAAGATAAATGGTATCGATTAAGAGAAATACATCTTCTCCATTGGAATTTTTCGTGTAAAGGGGAGCGCCGAAGCCTGTAAAAAGATCCATGGTAAAATACCGGAATGCCACGGCCAGACGAAAGTCGGTGTTGATTTGAGAGGAGCCCTCAAAATTCGATTTGAGTTTGCTAATTTCAAGCCCCGCACTTAATGGAATGCTTCTGAAAGTTATTGAATAAGCTCCGCCGTAACCATAATTTGAGCAGGTGTAATTTCCATTTTGTCCAAGATATGTTTCCGTGATTAGAGAAGAAAAATTTTCGACTCCGAGACGGCGGCTGATGAATTTTTGGCTTCCCGGAGCTTCAAAAAATCCCAGATAAAGGCTGAGAGTGTGGATTGCTCCGCCAAGCGAGCCTGCCAGATTTGCTGAAAGCTCACTAATTCGGAAAAGTGATTCAGTTTCGCTTAAAAAACCGTTTCCGTTCATATCAGCTGTTTTCAGCGAAAATTCTCCACGGACGGAAAGTGCATTTGATAAATTCACTTGTCCACCAAAATATCCCCCGAAAGTAAGGCTTGGATTGACTGTTCGGGCATCCTTGTTTGACAAGATAGATGTTATGCCGCTTTCACCTGAGAAAAAATTTTCAGAAAACAAGCCTGTGGAGGCAGACAAAGCTATGAGTGAGAGTATAAGGCGTTTCATTCTTCCCCCTCTTAGTACCTTTGGATATAAGTTGCCTTTGGTCGTGCAGTTATTATGACTCGGCGATTCATTGCCCTTCCTTCAGGAGTTGCGTTAGAAGCGATTGGCTGAGTGCCGCCATAACCTTTATAACTGAAAAGTGATCTGCTCAACCCTTGCTTTACAAGTTCGTTTATAATTGTCTGAGTTCGTGCGATTGAAAGGTTCATCTGGCCGACTGGTTTGTTTACATCAGCTGTATGACCTTCAATAAGAATCGTATATGAATCATCCTTGTTGATTTTTTTAAGGGCTTCGGCAAGGGTTTTGATTCTAGGTTGTTCTGAAGCGAGAAGCTGTGCACTGTCAGCTACAAATTTTAAATCATAAAGGATTTGCAGTTCAGGACCTCTCGGAAGAATGATAGGCGCTTCTTCATCATTTGGGAAGTAACTTTTAATGTCGAGGAAGGGTGCATAGTATTCTTGATGTTCCTGCTTTGCTTCAATAGAGTAGCTTAAATTTTCTTTATCAAGAAGTACGACTACTTTTCCTTCCTGCAAAAGTTTGAGATTTTCCGGAATTGACAGGATTTTAAGGGCATCCTCCCGTGAAATTACAGGGTCTGTTCTAAGATGTCCATAAACTTTTCTTGCTTTTATATGAAGCGGATCTGCTCCGACTCTTGACTGATATGCTGTTTCATCATCGCGCCAGTCATAGTGAATCATGCCCTTTTCGTATTCAATGCTTGGGTCGCCCATGTTTCTCTCATAGATGAGGTTCATGTTTTCATCCCAAATTTGCGGAAAGAAGCAGGGGTAGACTTCATCTGTAACGAATTCACCGTGAACATCAAGTTCTCCCCTGGCATCGATAATAATACCTGAATAAACGCGGGACGCGATGTTTTCAATTGGTTTTGCATTTTTATATGGGAAATGATGCTTTATCATGAGGGCAGAAATTTCCCGCAGATTGATTGTATGGGTCGTAAGAAGTGTAAGGGAGCCATCCGTAAAGAATCCTGGTGTTTTTTTGCCTTCATCGATGATTTTTGTAAGTTGTTC
The DNA here is from genome assembly GCA_947167745.1 of uncultured Treponema sp. The sequence goes on along the minus strand of CAMVJE010000012.1, from coordinate 26,890 downwards.
CAGAGTAATGTTGTTTGCAAGAATTAAGTCACCCAGCTGCTGACTTGAATTTACATAAAGTGAGAGCAGGGGATCTTTTATCAGGTCAGGGAGTTTCGTATCAATGAAATTTATTGCGGCACGCTTTCCTGACGGCATGCTGATTCCTGCCCTTTCAGTGTCGAGTCGCACATCAGAAACGAAGGATGATTTAGACCAGTCTATTACACTGGAAGATGAGATCAATGCTTTTTTTTCAGCGGCGAAGATATTTCCGCAGAGGACTGTTCCTAAAATCAGCGATGAAATTATTTTGCTTCTCACAGTTTTGATTCCCTTTATTTTTTTTAGAGTTCTTCACTGTACATAATCGGCAAAATATCCTTCGATGTTAATAAAAGAATGTTTAGAAAATGCCTGAAGCTTCCCTTGCTGCTGCAGAACCTTTGCCGGCCGGGAGCCTGACTTTATACTCGTAAGGAGGTGTTTTTTCATGGATAAGGGCTGTATTGAGCTGTTTTAGAATTTCGAAATCCATCCTTAATTCAGAGGCAAGCCTTGAGAGGGAAATGGTTTTTTTTGTAATTATGTAATCATAATCGGCAAAATTCTGGGATTCTGTCATTTCTGGCAGCAAAACATTGTATTCCCCGCCGTGTTCTGCAATTTCTGAGACGGCAATTAATTTGGGAACATAGTTTATTGTCTCTTCGCTGAGAAGTTTGTGTTCGGCCAGATACCAGAATGTCTTGACCTTTGCTTTTTTAAGCTGTCTCTTCATGGCTCCTGCTCCGCAATTGTAGGCGGCAATTGCCAGAGGCCAGTCATTGAACATTTTGTAATTGTCCTGAAGTTTGGAAAGTGCTGCATCCGTACTCAGCCATGGATCAAGCCTTTCGTCATAAAAATCAGTTTTTTTGAGGAATGGAGCCATGGAATTGTCCATAAACTGCCATAAACCTCTTGCCCCGCTGCGTGATTTTGCAATGGAATTATATTCACTTTCTACAAAGGGAAGGTACTCAAGAATTGCCGGCATATTGCGTTTTTTTAATTCCTGGCGTATGTAAAGTCTGTAGATTTCCCCCCTGTCCAAAATCGAATAGAACTGCTGTTTTCCAAAGTTTGTCATATAGCGGGCTATGTAATCGTGGATTATATCCTGAGCAAATTTTTCATCAGGGACTTTGATTCCGCCTGTTTCTTGTATGACTTTTTTCTGCTTTTGTTCAAGGAAAGCTTTTTGTCGCTCGTAATCTTCTTCATCGAAGAGTCGTAGAATCTGGTGCAGGGGGGAATCATCTATATAATAGTCGTCAGCCGGCGGAAGTTCTTCAAGCTCCACTTTCTCAAGGTAAGTTTCCTGCGGAAAAAGCGGAAAACAAGAAAAAACAAGAGGCAGGAGCCAGAAAAGAAAATTGTGAATTATGCATTGTGAATTATGCATTAACTTAAAGTTTTTCACCGTAATAGATTCCGGCCCATTCCCAGCGACCGTGAATTTCCGGATCGGCGGGGAAATTTACCTTTCTGAAATATAAATACCAGACATTGATGTACTGGCTCCAGCCCCAGGTTCTTAAATAAGCCTCGGTTGGAGTAGATGCGTCATCGAGTTCGGCATTGTAGCGGATTCTGTTTCCAAGCATGAAGTTGTGCATGGAGAAGTTTTCAAGGGCATTCTGGTCTGACTCGCTTGACTTCCAGCTCATTGCAAAGAAATTTACTTTAGAGCGGTAACGATCAAGGGCGCGCCAGTTGTATGATGAAATTGCTTTTTTGACTGCTGTTTCAAGAGCTTCCAGGCTTTCAAAGGTCCAGTCTTTCGGTGATTTTGAAAAATCGACCATCTGGCGGGCTTTTAAATACGCGTCAGGAATTCCAGAAATTTGAATGGTTGAAGAATCCGGCTGTTCAAGAAAGAGTGAGTATGACTTGAGGGCAAGTTCCCATTCGCCGGCATTTTCGTATTCCAGTGCAAGGCGCAGGTACATTTCTGTTATACTCACATTCTGAGGAAAATTGTGAATTATTCTGTTGAAATAGGTTATTCTGTTTGTAGAACTTTTGCTGATTTGAATCAAATGCTGGAGGCAGGCAAAATGAATGGATTCGCCGTTTACAAGTAAATCCGGGAAATTATTGATGATTCTATCGTAGTAGTATTCGGCCAGCGGTTCCTGCCTTGATTTAAGATAGTTTGATGCCACCATAAAAAGCCAGTAGGCATCGTATGTATCATCGATGTGGGTTTCAACCCAGTCCGTGAGAAAAAGAACCATGTCATCGGTTCGGCCTTCAGTGTAAAAAAGGTTTGCAATTCTATTGATAACGGCATATCTTGACTGGCTTGAGATGCTGGGGTCCTCTAGAAGGTATGTGAGCTGTGACAGGGTTTCTTCAGTTTTTTCATTTTTGGAATTTTTTGCACATGCTGTAAAAAGGGATGTGAGAAAACAAATAGTCAATAACAGTAGGAAAGGTAAATATTTTTTCATACTTTTGTAACGATAGCACAAATCTGACCTTTCCTCAATCGTAATTAAAATTTTGAATTCTCCATATTCTCTAGTATTTTATCAAATTCTGTAGTATTCTATAACGATTTAGTATCTTCTGAGTTTTTTAATTGGGGGAAATATGAAAAAAATAACGGTTCCTGTCCTTAATGCGCTTCTTGCTGCAGGAATGATTTTGATTATAGTCGGTTTGCTTTTGATTTCACGTTTTTCGATAGGCGAGTCTCTGCCTTTTGCTCCAATTGCCACGATGATTTTTGGTGCGCTTATTTTTTACCTTGCTATGACAGCCATTCACTGGGCAGTGGTTTTTTTTCTCGGCCTCCTTATTTTTTTCTTCGGACTTTGCATGACTTTTGTCTTTACAAATGTCGTTCCTTTTGGCTCGGAACATTTATGGCCTATAGCTGTAATTTTAAGTGGAATCTGCCTTGTTCTTACTTGTATTTTCAAGCACCGTAAGGTGAGGGGAGTTTATCTTTTCCCTGCAATATTGATTGAGGTTCTAGGTTTCGTCTTTCTTCTTTTTTCTTTCAATATCATTAAAATTTCCTTTTCTTCTTTCGTTGGTAAATGGGGGCCTTTTGTCCTGATTTTTGCCGGAGTTGCGCTTGTTGCACTTTTTTTCTGGCAGCGCAATTTCAATGATTTTTTTCCTTACGACAAGGACGAACTTTCTGATCTCACTGATGAAGACGAAAAAGGATTTTACGGAGAGTAACCGTTTTGAGACAGCTTTGGCGGAAGCTTTCTGCCTGCATTTTCATATCATTGATTTTTCTCGCAGAACTTCCAGCCGGGGATTCAGATTATGTGGCTGATCCTTCAGATGCTGTAAAACTCGCCTTACCGGAGCGCCGTAATGCAAATTACTTTGCCCAGATTTCTCCTGATATACTCAGTAATGTCGAAAAAGGTTCTCCAGAGAGCCTTCAGTATGCAATAAATTCTCTTCAGAAAAGGCGGGAAAACCTCTCGGAAAGCGAGGAAGTTGTATATTTTATAGCTGTTTCAATCATGCAGATTTGCTGGAAATCCCAGAATTACCATGATACTTTTTCTTCAATTGATATAAAAAATGATTATACCGGTGCGATAACTTCCTCAAGAAACGGAATTTATGATCCCTTTGTTTCTCCGAAGGATTTCTTGGGATATGCTCTTCCGGCCCTTGTGCTTGCAGCTTCTGAAACGAGAAATGATTATTACGAATCCGCCTTAGAAAATCTCTCCGCAGCTCTTAAAATTAACGGTACATCGGTTTTTGCAAATTATCTTCTTGGACTGCTTTACCGCCGTATGAATGATTATCATAAGGCAAATGAATATTTTGGATATGCTTCGGATCTTGCGGGTAATTGTTTTGAATGTTCTTACGCTTTTGCAGACTCATTTCTTAAACTTAATGATCCATCTGCTGCTTTCAGCCTCTGTGAAAAAATGCTCAAGACTTACCCGCAGAATAAAGATCTGCTCAAGTTGTGTGCAGAATCAGCTTTTGCTGCAAAGGATGCCGTTAATGCCGAACTTTATGTAAGCCGTGTCCTTCAACTTGAGCCTGAAAACTCATATTACCTCCTTTTTCGTGCAAGAATTCTTGTGTTCAAGGGAGAATATATTCGTGCGGCTTCCTTACTTGATGCTTATGCCAGAAAAGACTCTGATTCCAGAGATTATCTTCTTCTCCGTTTTGAAATTCAGAAAAACTGGAATAAAAATATTTCTGCAGCTACGGCAACAATTGAAAAAGCTATAATATTGTATCCGGAAGATAAAGACATAATTCTCAATGCAGCAATCCTTTCTTCTGAAACAGGAACTTCTATTGCAGGAGAGTCAGGCGAGGATCTTGCCAATAAAATTCTTGCGTCTGACCCTGAGAATTTTCAGGCAATCCTCATAAAAATCAATTCAATGGTTGCTGCGAAAAAATGGTCTCAGGCTTATAAAGCAAGTACGGAACTCCTTAAAAAAGATAATCTGCCCCGTTCTGTTTATTTCGTTCATATAAGGATTTGTCTTTCTGCAGGTAAAAAAGATGAGGCCTGGAGATATGCTTCCCGGCTTTACGCAGAAGACCCGGATGATGAGGAAGTGCTGCAGTCTTATATCGATGTGCTGGTTTCAACATCTCGGACTGCCGAAGCTTCCCGGCTTATAAATCAGCTTTTGCCAAATTCAACAGCAAAAATGAAAAGTTTCCTCTATTATCAGCGGAGTTATCTCACCGGTTCTGAAAGTGCAATTCTTGCTGATTTGCGTTCAAGCCTTACGGCTAATCCCCGCAATAAAGATGCCCTTTTCCGTCTCTACAAAATCTATTTTAACAAAAAAGAATACCGCAAGGCTCAGTATTATCTTAAACAGGTCGTCGCTTTGTCGCCAAAAGATGAGTCACTTCTCGCCTTGAATCAAAATCTGGACAAATTATTGAAAAACTAAGTGGTTGATTTTGCCTCCATTTAATGATAATGTATGAGCACTTATTTTAAATTATGATGGATGTAATACCGTATTTACAGTATTACTACAGGAGTCAAAAAAATGTTTTTCGTCCCATTACTTCAGGCGGGATCAGGCGGAGCTGGTGCAGCAGGCAACCCGATTTTATCTGTTGTCCCCTTCGTACTTATCATCGCAATTTTCTATTTCTTCATTATTCGTCCGCAGAATAAAAAACAGAAAGAAACTCAGAAAATGATTGATGCACTTAAAAAAGGTGACAAAGTCGTAACGATTGGTGGCATTCATGGTCTCGTTTCGGCTACAAAAGAAAAGACTGTCATCGTAAAAGTTGATGAAGGTGTCAAAATTGAGTTCAACCGTTCTGCAATTGCCGGCGTAGTAACAGATAACACAGCCCCGGCTAAATCGGATAAAAAGGCTGATGAATCAAAAGAATCAGGAAAAGAATCTTCTGATTCAGAAAAAGCTGAATAAATTAAATACCGGAGTAAAAAAATGAACAAACGAAGTCGTTTTATCATTATTCTGGTAGTTCTTGCTGTTTGTTTTGCATTCCTCTGGCCGTCAATCAGCTGGTATGCACGCACACCGAAAGACCAGCAGACTCTTGCACTTGGTTCTCTCGAAAAAATTAAGGACTACACAGTAGTAAAAGCAAAAGAAGAGTCAGATAAGCTTATTGCTATGGCCAAGGCTAATCCAGAAGCCACTCTTGATCCTTCTTACGATTATCTTGTTAAAGCTGCAAAGAAAAACTACAAAGAAAATGCAAAAGCTTACAAAGCTGCCGGATTGGAAGCTCCAGAACTTCCAGATGTAATTACAGTCGGTGCAATTCTTGATTCTTTCACAGGAAGCACTGCTATGGCAGATTTCCGTTCTGTAATCGAAGGTAAATATCGTGATGAAATTCTTGCGGCCAAAAAACGCTATAATTCATCTGTTAAACTCGGCCTTGATTTGAGTGGCGGTATGAATATCATCGTTCATGCTGACTTGAATACAGCCCTTGAGTCTCAGAAAAAGAACAATGAAGTTACGGATGAAGCTCAGTTCAAAAAAGAAGCGATGGCTCAGGCTATCGAAACTTTAACTGGCCGCATCGATAAATTCGGTCTTACTTCTCCGGTTATCCGCCAGCAGGGTGAAGACCGCATCTACATCGAAATTCCGGGTGCTGCCGATTCAGAAAGCGTAAACACAATCATCATGGGTAAGGGAATCTTGAATTTCCGTCTCGTTGATGAAAGTGCTACTGCAGCTATAATGAACTATTATCGTCAGAACGGTATTCTCTTTAATTCAGATGGAAAACTCATCGAGCCTGCACTTCTTCCTGCAGATTGCGAAGTTATGGGTTTCTACGAAAAAGACGATTATGGACTTGATCAGCTTGTACGCGGTTCAGAGTATCTGGCTGTTAAAAAAGACATCGCCCTTGACGGCAAACATGTTAAATCTGCTCAGGTTTCAGCAGATCAGACAACAAACCAGCCGGAAGTTAATTTCGTGCTCGATTCAGAAGGTGCACAAATTTTCGCTGATTTCACAGGTGCTCATGTAAACGAGCGTCTTGCAATTGTAAGCGACAACAAAATCAAGTCTGCAGCCACAATCCGTCAGGCAATCAATGGCGGACAGGTTTCTCTTTCTGGCGGATTCAGCGTAGAAGAAGCTCAGAATATCCAGAAGGTTCTCCAGACTGCATGGCTTGAAGTTCCTCTTGAGGTCGAAAGCCAGCAGGTTGTAGGTGCTTCACTTGGAGATGCCGCAATCAGACAGGGTATGAATGCCCTTCTCTGGGGTCTTGCTGCCGTCCTCGTATTCATGATTTTGTACTATCTTGGTGCCGGTTTCAACGCTGTCGTTGCTCAGGTTCTCAATATGTACATCATGTTCTCTGTATTGAGCGCATTCAACCTCACTCTTACCCTTTCTTCTATCGCCGGTATGATTCTTACGGTCGGTATGTCAGTCGACGCCAACGTAATCATCTTCGAGCGTATCAAAGAAGAGCTCAAAAACGGAAAGAGCCGGGCCGCAGCAATCGCCGCAGGTTTCGACAACGCTTTCTGGGCAATCATGGACTCTAACATCACCACATTCATTGCGGCTGCCTTCCTTTCAAAATTGGGAACCGGCTCTATTCAGGGTTTCGCAGTTTCTCTTGCAATCGGTGTATGTTCGTCAGTATTTACAGCTCTCGTAGTTTCTCGTCTCATGTTCGACTTTAACACTGAGGTTATGAACAGAAAGACAATGAGCATTGGCTGGGGAGTAAAATAATGAAAAAGATAATTCAATTTAGTAAATTTTTCCCTTGTGCTGTGGTTTTGAGCGCATTAATCATCATCGGAGGAATTGTTTCTGTCGCAACTCGCGGAATTAATTTCGGTCTTGATTTCAAGCCAGGTATGATTGAAGAAATCAAAATTGCTAATGCTGTACTTGATGTCACCTATTCCGGAACTGCTACGGTTTCTCTTGAAACTTCTGATTCTGGAATTGAACTTGTTGTTAGTGGCACTGGTGAAGAAAACCGCACGGAAGTAATTCCTTACGCTGAAGTAAAGACTGTTTCTGAACTTGCTGCAAAAATGAACACTGTAAATGGTGTTTCTGCTCACATCAAAAATGAAATTGTTATTCCTGAAGAAGGTCTTTTCGTAAGTTCAGGTTCTTCAAAAAATCTTGGCGAAAAAACTTTGTATCTCTTTGCTTCAGACTCAAAAGCTAGTGTTACTGCAGATGATGTTCGAGATACACTCAAGGCATTCAACAATGTTGATGTAAAGGAAATCGGCGAGGGTAGTGACCGTGCTTTCCAGATCCGCATGGGTGTTACCGGCGACGATGGCAAAACTCTTCAGGCAGATGCAAACAAGGCACTCACAGATAAATTTGGTGCAGATAAAGTTGCTTTCGTAAAGTCTGACTTTATTGGCGCTCAGTTCTCTCAGTCTTTGATCCGAGATTCAATCATCCTTGTTCTCGCAACATTGGTCTTGATTTTCATCTACTCTGCAATCCGTTTCCACTGGGATTTCGCTCTTGCGGCAGTTATCGCTATCGTTCACGACGCATTGATTATGGTCTCTTTCATCTCATTCATTCAGATGGAATTCAGCACCACAACTTTGGCGGCAATCCTTACAATCATAGGTTACTCAATCAACGCTACAGTCGTTATTCTTGACCGAGTCCGAAGCGACATCAAGGTTGTCGAGGCAAAGACATTCAAAGAGATTTTGAACTCAGCTCTTTCTTCAACATTGAGCCGTTCTATTATCACGACACTCACAACTTTATTCGCAGTTTTGGCTTTGTTCTTCTTCACAACGGGAGCAATCCACGACTTCTCTCTGGCACTCACTGTAGGTTTGATTTCAGGTTGTTATTCTTCTATTTTCATTGCAGGCGCATTCATTCTTTCTGTCCGCAAAAATCAGAAGTTTACAACAATTGCTGCAAATTCAAACATCAGCCAGTTCAAGTCCAGCGAAGATGAAGCTGACGATGCTGAGTAAAATTAAGACGCGGATATAACAGATAAACGCGGATAATTATTTGTCCACAGATTAACACAGATTGCACAGATTTTTATATAATTATAATCTGTGTTGCTCTGTGCATATCTGTGGATTATTTTTTAGGTGAGTTATGGAAATTATTCGTGCGAGAATTATGGGCTTTTGTGCTGGTGTGCGCCGGGCAGTGAATGCGGCAAATAAAGCTCTTTCAGAAAATGATTCAGGTCAGGTTTATACTTTGGGTCCGCTGATTCATAATCCCGTTGCCCTGGAAAATCTTGCAGCTCGCAATCTTAAAATTCTTTCCGAAAAAGAAATCCCTTCCCTTAAAAATGAAGACACGGTGATTATCCGCGCACATGGAGTTCCACCGGAGACAGAAAATTCCCTGCAAAAAAAAGGTGTGAATCTCATAAATGCCACCTGTCCGCTTGTTACACAAAGTCAACGGCGGGCTGCAGAATACGCCTTTCAAGGGTATGTCATTTTCTTTGCTGGTGATAAAAACCACGGTGAAGTCATCGGAATTGAAGGTTATGCAAAGGAAGCTGCAAAAAAGGCTGGCGTAAATTTGCACTTCATTCTCATAAAGGATCTTTCTGAGCTTGATTCTTCTATAAATCAGCTTTCTCAGAATGGCGAAATCTCCGCTGACTCAAAAATTGTTCTTCTTTCACAGACAACATTCAGTATAAGAACCTTTGACTTGCTTCAAAAAGAGCTGATTAGTCGTTTCCCGCTGGCAAAAGTAATCAGTTCAATCTGTCCGGCAACTCACGAGAGGCAGGATGCACTAAAAGAACTTTGCGAAAAAGTTGAGGGAGTAATTGTTATTGGCGGAAAGTCTAGTGCAAATACGAATCGGCTTTTTGTTACTGCAAAAAAATTATGTAGAAAAGCTGTTTTGATTGAAAAACCGGAAGAAATACCCGTGGAATTTTTCTCGCTAAAAAAGGTTGGAATCACGGCTGGAGCCAGCACTCCCGATGACACGATTGACGCAGTGGAAGGACTGCTGAAAAAGCAGGCTGAATGCTGAAAAGTTTTGCGTCCTTTTAACCACTTTTCTTTCCTACTTTCCATTTTCTCTTTTCTGTTGTATACTTAAAAGACTATGACAAGATGTTTTGCTATGTGCAAGCCTGGCGTATTGAACCGCAGGCTTGTAGGACAGGTAATTACCCGCCTTGAAAATAAAGGCTTGAAGCTGGTTGCCTTAAAACTCATGAACATTTCTCCTGAGCTTGCCGCCAAGCATTATGCTGAGCATGCTGGAAAGTCTTTTTATAACGACCTTGTTTCATATATTACCAGCGCACCTGTAGTTGCCATGGTCTGGCAGCTTGATAACGAAGATTGCGTTTCCCTTGTACGAAAAGTTGTGGGAGCAACAAAACCAAGCGAGGCCCTTCCTGGTACAATCCGCGGAGATTTCTGCTCGCATACAAATCATAATATTATCCATGCGTCGGACAGCGATGAGAGTGCCGAACGCGAAATAAATTTATTTTTTAAACCGGAAGAGCTTATCGATTGGAAAGACGAGGCTAGTTGCTGGTTCTAAAATAAGATTATCGGTTTAAGTCCGGTAATTACAGTTTATCGAGGTTAAGAATGAAACCAAAGAATGTAGGTGTAATTGGTGCTGGTGCATGGGGCTCAGGTTTGGCTCAGGCAATTGCTCGTGGCGGTCACAAAGTCCAAATTTGGGCACGCGAGCAGGATGTCGTAGACGCTATCAATAATGACCACGAAAATAAACGCTATCTGCCTGGATACCCGCTTTCAGAGAATCTTACGGCTTCAATCAATATTGAGGAAGTCGCAAACGGCAAAGAATATCTCATTTTGGCATCTCCTTCTCTTTTTATTGCTTCAACTGCAAAGCAGATTGCCAATGTTCCTTCAATTAAAAACGGCGAGACTGTAATCGGAGTTCTTACAAAAGGATTTGTCTCTTCTGATAAGGGCCCCCGTCTTATACTTGAAACTTTGGAAGATGTTCTTCCAGACTGCTACAAAGGCTCACTTGTATACATTTCAGGTCCTAGCCATGCAGAGGAAGTTGCTATGGGTAAACTCACAGGTCTTATCGCTGCCAGTGAGCATGCCCTTAATTCTATTAAATTTCGTGAATTGCTTCGAGTTCCAGGCCTCATGGTCTATTCTTCCCTTGATGTAGTGGGCGTTCAGATTTGTGCAGCTGCAAAGAATGTAATCGCTGTTATGTACGGTTCTCTTGATGCAGTAAGCGAGCACTCAGATATTTTTGGTGACAATTCCGAGAGTCTTTTGCTTGCCGCAGGTCTCAACGAAATCCAGCAGATTGGTTTTGCCATGGGAGCTACCCACGCCGAGACTTTCACTTCAATCGCAGGTGTGGGTGACTTGGATGTTACCTGCCGTTCAAAATACGGCCGAAACCGACGCTTTGGTCAGGATATCATCAAAACTGACATCCTCTCAAAATTCAAAAATCTTGATGACTTGATTGCCCGAATCGGTGAAATCGGTTATTTGTCAGAAGGTGCGGTGGCCTGTAAATTCGTTCATCAAATCGCCGAAGCCCACAATTTAAAGCTTCCGATTTGTGACAGCCTTTACCGAATCCTTAACAAAGAGATTGAGCCAATGGCCTTGCTTCAGGAGCTTATGATGCAGGGCAAAATGGACTCAGACGATTAAGGTTTTAGAAAGCCCGGAATAACAGAGGATAAAAATGCTTGAGAAAATCACAAATACTTTCAGTGATATTACCCGTACATTGAGTGGTAAGTCAAAAATCACTGAAAAAAATATCGAAGAAACCGTAGAGCAGATTAAAATGGCTTTGCTCGAAGCCGATGTTAATCTTCGTGTCGTGCGCCGTTTCGTAAATGCCACAATCGAAGAAGCAAAAGGCGAGAAGGTTCTCCGTGCCGTAAATCCGGGCCAGCAGTTCACAAAAATCATATACGACCGAATCGTAAAACTTTTAGGCGACACAAAAGTCGATTTGCAGCTTAAAGGTCCTGACACTCAGTCGGTTATTCTTCTGCTGGGTCTTCAGGGTGCAGGTAAAACAACTGCTGCCCACAAACTTGCTGCCCGCCTTGCAAAAAACGGGCGTAAACCTCTTCTCGTTGCCTGTGACCTGGTTCGTCCTGCGGCAATCGAGCAGTTGAAGCAGCTTGGTGAAAAAATTGGCGTTCCTGTTTACCTTGAAGAAGGGGCAAAGGATGCTGTAAAAGTCGCAAAGAACGGTATTTCATACGCAAAAAAGAACGGAATAGACACTATCATCGTTGATACGGCAGGTCGTCTGCAGATTGACGAAGAGATGATGAAAGAACTTGTTGAGGTCAAGAAAGCCGTTAACCCGGTGGAGACAATCCTTGTCGCCGACTCAATGACCGGTCAGAATGCGGTTGATATCGCAAAATCATTTGACGAGCAGCTCGGTCTTTCCGGCGTTATCCTCACCAAATTCGACTCAGATGCCCGGGGTGGTGCGGCCCTTTCTTTAAAATCAATAACTGACAAACCGATTCTTTTCATCGGTACCGGCGAAAAAACTGAAGACTTTGAGCCATTCCATCCGGAGCGAATCGCAAGCCGAATTCTTGGTATGGGTGATATAGTTTCTTTGGTTGAAAAAGCCCAGGAGACCGTTGATATTGAGCAGGCAAAAAAACTTGAGCAGAAGATGGCTCGCAATGAGTTTACTCTTGATGATATGCTCATGCAGTTTGAAAGTGTAGGCAAAATGGGAAATCTTTCTTCCCTCATGGAGATGATTCCAGGTCTTGCCGGTCAAATTGACCCGGATAAGCTGGATATGTCAGGAATCGCTCATCAAAAGGCGATAATTCAGTCAATGACAAAAAAAGAGCGGGCTAATCACCTGATTATCGGACCTGCGCGTCGCAAGAGAATTGCCCAGGGAAGCGGTACCAGCGTTGCTGAAGTCAATAAGCTTTTGAAGCAGTTCGAGAAAACAAAACTCACCATGAAAAAACTTACCCGCAGTAAGGGAATGCAGTCAAAACTCATGCAGCAGTTCGGTGGCATGTCGGGCGGCGGAATGGGTGGCTTAGGCGGCCTTGGAGACCTGAGCAAGCTTGGAGATTTGAGCAAATTGGCCGGTAAATTCGGCAAATTTTGACGCACTAGGGGGTGTAGGGGCGTAAGTTGCGCAGCGAAGCGAAGCAATGAAGCGCTTTTGCGCGGAACCCCGAAAGACCCGACCCGCGCTTGCGCGGGGAGTGCCCTTATTCTGCATTGTGCATTAAGAATTATGCATTATTTAATGGTTATGCAACTTACAATCCGTCCGTCTGTGGAATATCCCCGGGACGGATTTGTTTCGTCTAAGAAAGCTGTAATTCCGTTGTAGAAAGAGTAATAATAAGTGCCTGGATGCAGTGGAATGTCAATCACATATTTTCCTGGTTCTGTTTCCTTCATTTCGTAAATCCAACTGTCCCAGTTTGTAAATGTTCCTCCAAGGCGGATTTTTTTGCCACTTTCGGTGTGGCAGACAAAGTGGGTTAATCCGTTTGCAAGTTTTTCAGTGATTTCAATTTCTTCCGGTGGTAAATCAATATAAGAGAGAGCGTAATTTTCTGATTCATTGTAGACAACATTAGGATTACGGGGATCGATAGTCCACAAACCGTCTATGATTAGACGGTAACTTATGCGGGGGAGTTTTCTTGGCATTTCAAGAATGTAAAAATAATATGATGAAGTGACATCTCCCTCGTAGCCGTAATTTTTTCTTAACTGAAAGTAGTGAATCGTTCGAAATTCTTCAAAATCGAAAGCAATACCAATTGAGTTGGAAGTTACTGGTGCTGTAAAGACAACATAATTGTTACTGATATAAGGAGCCTTGATTCCTGTGATTTCAGTGAGTGTCAAATCGTATTCGTATGTATCGGGGGCAGGGGCTTTATCTTTTGCCGAAATCTGCATTGAAAAAATCGAAAAGAGTGTCAATAATCCCGTAAATGCAAAAAAATTTCTCATACCTTATTTATCGGTATTTTCAGAAAAAAGTAAACCTTATTAAACAATTTTTTACTATAAAGCCTTGTTTTCAAAATGCCGAAATTAGAGTATACTAAGAATGGTGGGATTTTAAATGCCAGGATTAAATCAGCTCAAACAGTTTACTGAGGATATTCGCGAAGTGGGTGACGAAGTAAAAATTCGTGCCCAAAGAGGTGAAAAAACACCTGAAATCACTCTTCCTCAGGGAATCTCAGAAGAAGACGACTCTAATGATTTTATCATCGGTATGCCGGATAAAGACGCCGTGCCCGAGAATGTTCCGTCTGAAGAGGATGTTGACGCCCAGATTGAAGAGATTCTTGGTGGAAATGTTGCCGGGCTTGATTCCATACTTGAGCCGCAGTTATCTGCTGATGATGCAGATTTGTCTGAATTTTTGAGTGATGATACGCTTTCATCTCCGACGGAGGAAGTTGCGTCTCTTGACGAAGCTCCTGAGGCTGCTACAGAAGAGACTCCCCTTGAAGATATGGATTTGGATTCCTTGCTCCAGCCTTCAAGCAGTGCAGAAGAAATTAACCTTAATGAAGATATTCCACCTTCCGTTCTTGAGAATGACGGTGTTCCTCCAGCACAAGAATCGGCAATTGATGATTTCAGCATGGATGCGCCTGTATTTGATGAAGAGCCTTCCCCAGAAAAATCAGAGGCGCCTGAAGAACTTTCTTCTGATCTTTTGTCTGAATCTGCCCCTGTTGATGATATTTCAGCTTTTCCCGACTCTAGCACTGCAGACCCACTCGCTGATATGGGAGATTTGAGTGCTCCTGATTCAAACCTTGATTTGGGCGGATTTGATATTGATTCACTCATCAACGGAGACGATTCTGGAAATTCGGAGGATGATTCTCTTACAGATGCTGCCCTTGCAGCCTTGAATTCTTCTGGCTCAAGTTCAGCTTCTCCTGATATTGCAGAAAGCCCTGAGCCTGTGGCTGATATTGCAGTCTCTGACGATTTAAGTGATTCTAACGGCTTTGATAATCTTGAAGAACCTTCGGCCGGAGAAGGACTTTCTGATCTTGGCGATATTAATCTTGACGGATTCGGCGAAGTTCCTGATGCCAGCGATGATGTGCCTGATGCCACTTTTGATTCTCCTTCTTCTGAAAGCGATAATATGCCTCTTGAATCATTCGACACCAGTGGAATGGAGGATGTTGATTTTGGTCCAACAGAGCCTTCCTCAATTGGCGATGAATTCCCGGCAACAGGTGAAAATCTTAGTGATGATGATTTTGAACTTGATTCTAGTTTTGAAATTCCTGGTTTCTCGGATACTGAAACAGCAGATTTCGGCAAAAAGAAATCTTTCATTGATACAGTAGACTTCTCAAAAGGTAAGGAAGGTCTGCCCAAAAACGCCCTCACCGACGAAGAATACATTCAGTTCAAGAAAAATCTTGCAGGATATCCGCTTAATCTCCGCATTGCCTTGGAAGATTTTATTGCAAGAGATGAGTTCACTGACGATGCTGTTTTTGAAATAATAGAAAAAGTTCTCAAAAAAACTTCAGCTCGTCAGCTTGCCACCCAACTCGAAAAAATTCTTGATATTTCAATCAATATTCCCCGGGATTTTGAGCGTCGTTCCTATGCAGAATATGAGGCTTACAAACAGTCTTTCCAGTATCAGCTTAAAAACAGGATTATTCCGGCCGCAATCGTTGGAATCGTTCTCTGCTTTGTGTGTTTTGGCCTCTTTAAGGCTGGTCAGCATTTCATTTATAAGCCTGTTATGGCAAATATCAACTACAAGCAGGGATATACTCTCCTTGAAGCCAACGAATTCCCTCAGTCCGAAGAAAAATTTAAAACAGCTGTTTCTTATAAACCTGTTAAAAAATGGTTCTTTAAATATGCTCTTGGTTACCGCAATAAAAAGCAGTTTGACAGGGCTGGGCAAATGTACAAAAATACCCTCCGTTTCTTTAATCAGGATAAACAGGCGGGATTGGATTATGCAGAGATGGAACTTTATGACAGGGCAAACTACGAGCGGGCAGAAGAAATTGTCCGTCGTGAAGTCCTTGATTATCATATAAATGATGCAGACGGAATTCTCATGCTGGGAGATGTTTTCCTTGAGTGGGCAGAGGTTGATGAATCAAAGTACGAATTGGCAAAAGCCCAGTATCTGGACCTGCTTCAGCGTTATGGCTCTAATAATGTTTATTTGTCCCGCATGCTCAGATACAATATCCGTACTGATAAACTTCGGGAAGTCCTCACTTATAAGAATATGTTCTATGTAAGTAAGCAGGATAAACAGAATCTTAAAAATCTTGGTTCAGCAGACTGGACAGAACTCAGTGGTTACCTTTTGGATAAGCTTTACGGCCCTCTGAGCAAAAATGATGAGTATCTCCGCTCTTCAATTGAAGATGTACTTGCAATGTTGAATCTGGCAATAAAATCAGATCCTGCAAATCCAGTCGGAAGATACAATCTCGCCCGTTATTATATTCGTAACGGAAATACAGAGCAGGCAAAAACAGAACTTGAGAGAAGTCTTGAGCTTTTTGGAAATATTCCTGTCAGAACCAAAAAGAATGTTTACAGGGAAATTAATGCAAGCCGTGTTTTGGGAGAGCTTTATGCTGATACCCGGGAATATCTTAAGGCTCAGACTGTCTATACAAGAGGCATTAATCTGTATAACGAGGAGCATGAGGCTTCTGAACTTGAGGGTGACGAGAATACAGGAAAACTTTTTGCTGATATGGGTGATTTGGATTACTTTATTTCCGGCGATATGGATGATGCCCTTTATAACTACGAGCGGGCCATTGAAATTAAGAATGATACTCCGTCCATTAACTTCCGTGTAGGCTCAATCTATTATGGAAGAAAAGATTTTGACAGTGCTTTAGTTTCATTCTTGAAAGTTTCAGAAAAAGAACCAAAAGATCCGAATTTGCTTCTTTCTCTCGGAAATGTACTCTCAATCCGGGGCGATAATTTTGCTGCTGAGAGTTATTACTCTGACCTGCTTCGGGAACTTGATAAGGAGCGCGAAAAACGAAATTACTTCCAGCCTCAGGAAGATGCTGATGATTACATTGCCGTTGACTTGTACCTCAAGGCAAATAACAATCTCGGCGTTACATTGTACCGTATTGCCCAGCAGACTGGAAACAGTGGTATGAATGCAGAAGCAATGGTAAGACTGTCGGATTCTATCCGGGCATGGGATTCTTTGACTCGAAATCCTGACACCATGATCCGAATGGAAGGAAGCAATCTTGCAGCGCAGAATACAAAATATATCACGCATCCTCATCCAGATTTCGAGCCGGCCATCTATACTGACATCCCCCGCCTGCTGACTGGTGAAAAAGGTTTTGATAAATGAAATATTTTTGCTATCAGATAGGAATTGAACTGAAAAATCAACTTACTTCTCTCAGAAAAGAGTTCTTTCGAAAGTCAATTCATATCTGTACGGCATTTGTTCCTTTTTTTTTGAGTCTGGCCCGAATTCCTGTGATAATTCTTCTTTGCAGTGCAGGAATTTTGTATATTATAGCAGAAACTTTGCGTTATGAGGGGCATCAAATTCCTCTGATTTCAGACATAACGGCTGCTGCTGCAAGAAAGCGCGATGAAAATAAATTTGTTCTCGGGCCTGTTACTCTTGTGGCAGGAATAATCGCTTCTGTTATTTTTTTTGACGAAAGTGCGGCCTCTGTCGGAATTTATGCACTGGCTTTTGGTGATGGACTTGCAAGCCTGGCTGGAAAGACTTTTGGAAAAATCAGAGTTCCTTATACTCATGGAAAAACCGTAGAAGGTAGTCTTACATGTTTTACGGCAATTTTCTGTTCAAGTTTTTTTGTTACATCAAACTGTTATATTTCTCTAGTTGTGGCAGCTTCTGGCGCTCTTATAGAAGTCCTGCCACTAAAGGACTTTGATAATCTTATCATACCAGTCTTTTTGGGCGGAGTCGTTACTTACCTTTCTTAGCCCCACATGTAAATCTGATGCAGGCTAGTAAGATATTTATAAGTTCCTGCAATCAGGGCGACTGTCCCTAAAATCAGAAAAAAGTAATTATCGCAACTTACAAGAAAACTGTATCCAGAAAGAGTCAGTAATGCTGAATAGGCAAGATATTTGTGTTCTTTATTTTTTTTGTATCCGTGAATTAAAAAAGAAGTGACGGCAACGAGGAGAAGCAGAAATCTGAACATATTAATGAGGGACATAAAACCTTCTGTTACAAGACCTGTTGAAGAAATTCTTGCAGTATTCATAGGAATTACAGCCGCAAAAACAATGGATACCAGTATCATGATTACATAATTTCGTTCAACATCCTGGCGCTGACTTGTTTCACTGAGAAGGGATGCGCAGAGAAAACTCAGTGGGGCAAGAGTCCTTCCGAAAAGTACTATATTGCCCATAAAAATCAGTAAATTAGAAAAAGAAAGCCAAAGACCGAGACTGATTGTAATTAGACGGGCCATTTCTGCCAGACATGCGAAAAGAAAACCCGTGAAAAAAATTATCTCGCTAGTCTGTGTGTTTTCAAAATAATGAAGAATAAGATAAAAGCATGCCGGTACATAAAGAAGAAGTATAAAAAAAGAAATAATCAAGGCGGTAATGCTTTTGTCGGCAAATGGAATGTAATTTAAAAAAGAAGGAATCCGTAATTCTGGTGGATTGATGAAGGATTTAGTATGGAGGGAAATAAAAAAAATAAGAAGCGTGATTGCAACAGAGGCAAGGCTAGTGAATAAAAAAATCTTAATAAAAATATTTCTTGTTTTTAATGTCATGGCAAAATCTTAAACGGAAGATAAAAATATGTAAAGAGTTTATTTTAAAAGCCGAAAATAATAAAAGAAGACTGATTGGACGGCTTTGTCGCTAATTGGATTTTGGGAGGACTTATGAAAAAGTTTCTTTTATCTGGAATCATTCTTTTATCAGCTGGAATCTTTGCTTTTGCGGGTGATGCCGCCGCATTCGTTGATTTGGGAATTTCGAAAGACGGTAAAACATATGTTTTCGCCGAATATGGTAAAACAGATAAGAACTTTCAGGGTTATGCTGAAATTTACACTGTAGATATTGCAAAAAATGATTTTGTAAAGGGTGAAATCTTCAAGACTCAACCTTCAGCCGCAACAGTTTCAAAAAGCGGTAAAACTGTTTATGAAGAACTTCACAAAAAAGCCCAGTGGACTTTAAAAAAATATGAGCTTTCACCCGCATCTGTTGATAATCTCCTTTATGTCCGGGATGATAAAAAAGCCGGTGACAGTGAGATTGTTTTTAAGGATTTTGAAAGTTCTACCCCTGAGCAGAGTATTTACTATCATATTAAATTAGTAAAAACTGTAGAGGGCAGTGGTTCAGGACTTTATTCATCATTCTTCATTACACTTGAACGAAAAGACGGTGATGGTAATGTCATAAGCCGGAATATCGTTGGTTCTCCAGACATCAAACGTTCGAAAGTTACAGATTATCGCATCGACAGAATATTCTCTGATAGAACAGGAAGAAATCTTGTTTTTGTAGTTGAGAAGACCCTTTCTGATGTAAATGGTAACTCAATCAGATATATGGTTGAGACAATTCATTTGTAATTTTTTCACTTTTTTTCTTCAAGTTTGCCGAAAACCGAATTTTTTTGCGAATACATATATAGATTGAAAAATCTGGAGGTATTCGATGAAAAAAAATTTGGTTTCGCAAGCACTTCATTCGGCGGTTGTCGTTACATTAATAGTTTCGGCCTGTATTGCTATTTCCGCCCATGTTTCCTGCCGGCTCACAGAGGAAGGAATTGAGATAGTTCCTGCTGACACTACTGTTCCATCAGTTCTGTCATTTTCTGTAGCTGCGTCTGACTCCCTTCTTATATCCTGCTCCGAAAAAGTAAAACTTGACGATGTTTCAGTTTTGGATTCTGACGGAAAATCTTTTGCTGTCGCAAATGACATTTCCTATAGTGAAGACAAAAAAAGTGTGGAAGTAAAACTTTCTGCCCTCACTTCTGTAGGAAAGTCCTATGTTTTTTCAGGTGTCCTGTCTGATATGACGGGGAACAGTCTTTCTTACAGTCAGAAATTTTGCGGTTATAATGAAAACCCGGCCCGCCTGATAATAAATGAAATACGCACAAGTTATAACAAGGACAAGGCCTGTGCTGAATATGTTGAATTTTTTGTTCTTAAAGGCGGAAATACCTATGGCCTTGAACTTGTAAGCGGATACAACGGGGAGAACAAAAAATATGTTTTTCCTGCAATTGAGGTCTCAAAGGGTGAATATATTACCTTGCATGGAAGGACTTTTGAAAATTATGAAGACCTTTCTGTAGATGAACTGGGAGATAATTTGGACTTGTCTTCTGCACCCGAAAGCCAGAAAAATGCAAGGGATTTATGGAAAGCAGGAAATGAAAAAATAGTCTCGCTTACCGATGTGGTTGTCTTGCGGAATTGGGAAACAGGTGTGTTAAAAGATGCCGTATTCCTCAGTGCTTCTGGAAAAACAGACTGGTCTCGCACTCTTATTAAAGATTTTGCTAAAAGTGCAGTTGACGCAGGACTATGGCTTGGAGAAGCTGGACCTGAAAATTCAATCTGCTCAGATGGAATGAAAACTTCTCTCTTGCGTTCGGCATCCCGGCAGAATACTAACCGACTGGCAGCAAAATATGCTGAAGGAGTGAAAATACCTGATATTATTCCCGCATCACCTGATGACTGGATGATAACTGAAAAAGTTGTAATTGGTACACAGGTGATTTCTGGTGCAACTCCAGGATACGCAAATTCCAGCAATCCTCTTTAAAGACCTCTTCTTTTTCTTCGCTAGTAATTCATTGATAAAAATGATAGAATAACAAATATGTCAGAATTACTAGCACCTGCCGGCAACATTGAAGCATTAGATGCTGCTATAGGCGAGGGCGCAGACGCAGTTTATCTTGGTCTCAAAAGTTTTAATGCCCGTCTCCGCTCGTCAAATTTCGCATGGAATCAGTTTGAGGCGGCTGTTTCTTCTCTTCACCGTCAGAATAAAAAAATCTATGTAACGGTCAACACTGTCAGTGAGGAACGTGATCTTGAGCGATTGTACCGTTTCCTTACATATCTTAACAAAATCGGTCCTGACGGATTAATTGTGCAGGATTTGGGTGTTATCCGCATGTGCCAGGAGTTTTTTCCCAAACTCGAACTTCATGGCTCTACTCAGATGAATGTTGAGAGTGCGGCCGGAGTAAATTTGCTGAGCAAGGCTGGCTTAAAGCGTGTTGTTGTCGCCCGTGAATTGGGGCTTGAAGAAATCAAATATATTAAGTCCCATACAAATGCTGAACTTGAAATTTTCGTTCATGGTGCCCTTTGCGTAAGTGAGTCTGGCTTATGTCTTTTCTCTAGTTTCCTTGGGGGAAAGAGTGCAAACCGTGGTATGTGTACTCAGGCTTGCCGTCGTTTTTATACAGTTGATTCTGCATCGGAAGGCGAACAGCAGGGATACTATTTTTCTCCCTGTGACTTGCAGCTTATTGAACAGATTCCTGATTTGATGCAGCTTGGTGTTGAATCATTTAAAATAGAAGGCAGAATGAAGAGTGCTGAGTATGTCGGTTCTGTTGTCGCTGCATATCGCTATCTTATGGATAATTGGGAAAAAGATAGAAAAGGTGCTCTCGCAACGGCAAAGCGAATGCTTTCAACAGATTTTGCCCGGGCAAAAACTTCATATTGGTACAACTTTAAAACTAACGAAGAAGGTGTTGCAAAGGCTGGTAATTTGATTCTTAATCCGAATCAGGCTGGCGGAACTGGAATTTATCTTGGAACAATTGATCGTTTTGGTGAACTTCCGGATGAAGAAAAAGAAAAATCATATAAAGCCTATCAGGAAGCCCTTCGCACCAATCCTGAAGCCAAACTTTCTGATTTTTCTGTAGCAATGGCTCATCTAACTGGTGGTAGCTACGACCCGGATCCGGGAGATTCAATCCGCCTGCACCGCCAGGATGATACTGGTCGTGTAAGTCATAAAGTCCGCAATGTCACTGTAGATGAAGACGGCCGCCGTTTTATTGATGTTCCTTTGGGATTTAAGCGAGGTGATTCGGTTTATCTTCTGCAGACAAAATCAATGTCTAAGCGTTATCCACGCGTTCTTCCAAACGATATCGGAAAGTACAGGCAGCAGCCAGGGGCAGAAGTCCTCCCTGTGTTAGATTTAACTCCTGTTGCAAAAAATGAGCTTTCATATTTCCCTGAGGGGCTTTATATTCAGGTCTCAACAGTATCTGACTTGTTTCAGGTTCTTTCAAAGAATCCTGTCCGTGTTATTCTTGAATTTAACTCAGAGACACGCATGGATTTGCTTAAAAAACAGACAAAACTTCCTCTTTCCAAAAAGCAGATTATCATTTCTCTTGACCCATATTGCCCTGCAGCAAAAGAAGAAGAACTTGCCGCTGACCTTGATGAACTTATAGCCGATGGATTTAAAACATTTATTGTGAATAATATCGGCCATATTTCCATACTTCGTTCAAAAGGTGTAAATTTGATTGCAGGGCCTTATCTGTATACGTTTAACCGCTGGGCTGTATCTTGGTATGAAAATCAGAATATAGGTGCATTTATTACTCCTCTCGAAAATTCATGGGATAATTTAAAATCCACTTGGGAAGAGAATGTAAGAAGCCGTGTTTTAGTTACCGCTTATGCATATCCGGCCCTGTTCAGAATGAGATTCCAGCTCCCTGATTCATATGACTTCCTTTATTTTAAGGATAAAGAGGAAACTGTGTTTAAAGTTTCTTCAACTCCTGACGGCTCGGTTGTCATGCCGGAAGCTCCTTTCTCTATCGTAGACAAAGCTGATATTCTCAACAGTGACGGCTTCAAGCGTATTCTCCTTGATTTTTCGCGGACTAAGGTAACGCGACAGGAACTGAAGATGGTTACCAATTCAATGATTAAAAAACAGCCAGTTCCTGAGTCTTCCCGCTTTAACTGGAAGGACGGCTTTTACAGTATCGAAAAAATCGAGTCATATAAGGCAATGAACGAAAAGGTCGAGGCTGAAAAAGCCGCTGGAGTGCGAAGGCGCAATGGCGGAAAGTCTTTTGGTAATCCTTCTTATAAAAAGAAAGGGAAGGGGCGCAGATAGGCCTGCCCCCGCTTTCTCTTTTAGAATACTGTCTCTCCTCCATCAGTTTCGTTTTCAAAGTCAGACGAGGTGCTTTCAGAGATTACGCCTTTTGCAGCAATTTCGGCATTTTCTTTTTCCTTGCAATCGGACTTGTCTTCTGTCTTGGGATGCTGAAAATCAATATGTTCCGCAACGATGTACACTTTTGAAGTACTTTTCCCTTCCTGTGTTTTCCATCTATCCTGCTTCAGACGGCCGACAACGCGCAATCCAATTCCTTTTTTGGCAAGGCGGACTGTTCTGGAACTGAAATTTTCTCCCCACGCTTCTACATCAAAAAATGCGACTTCATCTTGACTTTCACCCTTGAAGTCTCTGTAGCGGCGGTTCGTTGCCATAGGAATTACACAGACTCTTGTACCGCGAGATGTCTCTCTGACCTGGGAATCCCGGACAACATTTCCTTCGATTACAACTTGATTCATTTGATTCATAATTTTCTCCAGATGATAAATATTTGCAGAATGACCCGGCCGGAGTCTTTTTTGCAGAACAAGGATTTTATTTTCTTTGTTCATATATTTATTCGCAAAAAAAGTTCATTTTCGGCAATCATGGAGAAAAAAAATGGGGCTCTAAGCCCCATTTTTTTACATCGGAATGTTTTTTACCAGTTTGACCATGTAAAGTTTTATGTACATAAGGAGTGCATCTCGTTCACCGATTTTCTGTAGACCTGGCGCATTTATTAAACTTTCTGCCAGACTTTCGATTCGGTCTGTAGTGAAACCATCAACTTTGATTGTACGGAGTGTTTTGCGGATATAATCGCGGATAAGGGCATTTACATCTTCTGTAAGGTTGTTGTGAATGTCCTTGCCCAGACGCTTATTCCAAATTTTTTCGTATGAATCAAGTTCCCGGTTTAATGTAGAAGAAGCCGGAACATAGGTCTGTTCAGCAGTTCTTGCTGCATCTCTGAGTGCTACCTTTTTGGTTATTGTAGCATTCTGGGAAATCATTGCCGTTGTTTCATCTTCCTTCTTTTTTGCAGCTTCTTCCTCGCGGTAAAGTTCTGCCTTTGTCTTTTGCTTTTTAATTCGCTTGCTTTTGGGTGGACGGAGCAGAAGTTTAGCAATCCATGAAACGATTGGCATTGAATACCAGAAGGGTAATTTAATTTTTGCATCGTTTAAAATTTCCTGCCGGCTCATAAGAAGAATGTCGCTGTAAGGAAGCAGCTGGCCGTTTACAAAGAGTGAAATCTTGCTTGTATCATCGCCACCCGATGCGTCATAACTGAGAAGTGGAAGAAATGATGCATGGAGAAGTGCACTTAAAATTGGAGATTGAATCCTGATTTCTTTTTCCAGGCGGTCTTCAAATGCATTTTGATCCTTCATTTCGGGAAGGGTATCGAAAGTTTTAAGGACGGCGGCCCAGTGATTTTTGATTGCATCAAGAACTGAAATCCTTGCGTCAGTGCATAATCGTAAAATCAACTGGAGGACTTTTGATTTGAAAATGAAATAACGCTGATCATCAATAGTCTTAAAAATCAGCATTTCCGGCAATTCCTGAACTGGTGCTTCCTGAGTCTTTTTGTGAAGGTAGTCTTTGAGTTCTTCGTCCGAGTATTGCCCTAAAAGAGGAATGCCCTTGTTGTCAGTGAATTTTGTAATTTCTTCAAAAGTGAAATAATAAGGCGGTTTTGAAAGAAGGGTATCGAGTGTTTTGAAAGCACCTTCCTTTTTTGCTGTTTCCTGAGCTATGTTCTTAAAATAGTTAGCTCCGACTTCAGTGATGTAGACAGCCTGCAGACAGGATAAATCTTCCTGTGTGTAGTCTTTGATTTTTTCGTAGTCTTGTTTGATGAAGAAGCATAGCTGGTTCCAGAGATAGAAACTTTCGGTCGTCTGGCTTAGAGTTTCTATGGAATGATCACCACGGTCAACAAAGGAATTGAAGAAGTTTTTGACGATCATTTCTCGGCCAGGGTTTGAAACCGTGAGTTTTTTAAGAAAGTAGTCGTGATGCTCTTCTTTTTTGAGCATATTCTGAATCTTTCCGATTGCGTCTTCAATAAGTGTTACTGCCGAAACATTTGATGGCAAAAGAATTGAAGGAGCGTTATTTGGAAGGGTCAGACCGTAGAGAGTTTTTTCGTTGAGATCCTGATGTGTTAAAAGGCGGCCCAGTAAATCTGCAGCGTTTTCTCTGGTTATAACTTCTTTTGGAGTCCCCTTTGGTAAATCTGTTTCTGAAGGAAAGGGGAGACTTGGATTGACAGCAATATCTTTGTAGCGTTCTGAGAATCGTTCGATATAAAAAGGAATGACGACAATTCCCTGTTTGTCAGCTGCAGTATTTATGAGAAGGATAAGCTTCGATTCAATAAGTTTATCTAACTCAATTTGGAGGGCAGGAACCGGATCTTCAAGGTAACATGCCAATGTAGGCTGTTCTTCAAGGTGATGCTCTGAATAGCGTTTTAAGTATTCGCAAAAATCTGTGTAATCAACGATAGCGTTCTTCTGTCGTGATGCAAAAAATTTTAATAAAACAATAATACTTGTTGTGGTTGCCATGTCTTTATTTTATCAGCAATTTATCATAAAATAAAGTAGTAAATTAAAAACTGAAAGTTTTAAACGGAGTTAAAAATGCTTTCTTCACGAATGTCAAATCTTCATCCATATGTTCCTGGGGAGCAGCCTAAGGACAGAATTTATATCAAATTGAATGCAAATGAGAATCCTTACCCGCCTTCACCAAAAGTAATCAAGGCTGTGCGTTCTGCGGCAAAATCCCATCCCGAAAAAATGGCTCTTTATCCTGACCCTGACTCAAACGAGCTGAAAGAAGCCATCGCTGATATGCTCAATAAATCCGGGGGCGTTCTCTGCCGGGCAAACCTTGAGAAAGGCAAAAAAAATGGCAGCGGGGCAATCGTAAGCCCAAGTGAGTTCGACAAAATTCCTTTCGTTGTTACTCCTGACATGATTTATGCAGGAAACGGCAGCGACGAGGTTTTGAGCTTTGTTTTTTACGCTTTCTTCGACTCAGACCGAAAACTGGTTCTTCCTGAGCATACTTATTCCTTCTATCCTGTTTACGGCGGATTCTACAATATTCCTCTTGCAAAAATCCCGCTTAAGGAAGACTGGACTTTGGACAAGGAAAAAATGATTGAAACTGCGAATTCTGAAGATTCAGGAATCATTTTTGCTAATCCGAATGCACCTACTTCACTTGGACTTACCCGGGAAGAAGTTCGTGAGATGATAAAAAAAGCTCCAAAAGACCGGGTTTTTGTTGTTGATGAAGCCTATGTTGATTTTGGCGGCGAGAGTTGTATTCCTCTTCTTGCAGAATTCCAGAATCTCGTTATTGTGCGGACTACTTCAAAAAGTTTATGCGGGGCCGGTCAGAGACTTGGCTATCTCGTGGCCAACAAAGAACTTGTTGAGGCCGTCACAACGGTAAAAAATTCCCTTAATCACTTCCCGATTGACTTCCTGGCACAGACTGCAGGAATCGCTGCTTGCCGTGACGCTGGATATTACGCAAAATGTGCTCAGTCGGTCGCATTTGAGCGTGACGAATTCATCGACTTTTTACGGGAGAAGGGCTGGAGCGTCCTTGACAGCCAGACCAACTTCATTTTCTGCAAAAAAGAGGGCGTGAACGGTGATGAAGCCTACAGAAGAATCAAAAAAGAGGGTATTTTGGTTCGTCACTTTGACACCCCAGGCATTGAAGAATATCTTCGCATCACGGTGGGCACCCACGAGCAAATGCAGGCTTTGCGCGATGTAATGGAAGAAATTTAAGGGAGGATAAACTTCGGAATGAAAAAAATAATTGCTGTTTTTATCGCGCTCTGCCTGTTTCTGTCAGAAACTTTCGCTGAAAAATACATTGCGGTTGACTGGGAAAGAAAAGAGCATTTTGTCATCGATGACAGGGTGAATGTCCGCTCGTCTCCAGGGCTTTCCGGGGAAAAACTCTTCCAGCTTAATGCCGGCGACTCAGTCAAAATCACCGATTATTCGCGTGACTGGGAATGGCTTTGGGCGGAAGGCTATTATGCCCCCTGGTACAAAATTTCCTGCGAAAAAGGCGAGGGCTACATAAGCGGCCGCTATGTCTCAACCAAAGAGATTTGGGCAGACTTTGACAATGACGGAATGA
>CAMVJE010000011.1 GCA_947167745.1 uncultured Treponema sp. | reverse complement strand
CAAGACTCATTTCCTGCTCTTCGGCAAGGGCTTCAATCTCCGGCATAAAATACTTCTCCAGCTCACTTTCCGAAACGCCACAGATTGAAGAATAGTTTTGAGTAAGGCTGATGTCGTTGAGCTGGTTGAGGCCTGAGAAGATGTTCACATGGCTTACCTTCGTGATTCCCGTGATGAAGAGAAAGCGGATGTACTGGTCGCAGTCCTTCAGCGGGCTGTAAAAGCTGCGCAGCTCCTGACGGTTCTGCTCCTCGTACTCGGTGTAAAGCGCGTCCAAAATTGGCTTGTCGTATTCGTCGATTAAGATGACCACCTGCTTGCCGGTTTTTTCGTAGGCACTTTTGATGATGTTTTTGAGCCTTGGTGCCGCACGGGAATCAGAAACAGCGACATTGTATTTCTTTTCATATTCAGAAAGAACGGAATTTTCCAGTGATATCAGGCAATTCAAATCAGGGTAATTATCAGCACCAAAACTGATTTTTATGACAGGGTACTGAATCCAGTCCTTTTCCAGTTTTTCGATGGCAAGGCCCTTGAACAAATCTTTTTTGCCTAAGAAATAGGCTTCAAGAGTGGAAAGCAAAAGGCTTTTTCCGAATCGGCGGGGGCGGCTTAAAAAATAGGGGCTGCTAGTGCGGGTAAGCTCGTAAATGTACGAAGTCTTATCAACATACACATTGTTGAAAGTGCGGAGTTTTTCAAAATCCTGAATGCCGATGGGCAGAAATCGATTAGCCATGGAAAAATTATAGCATAGGAAAGCGAATTTTTCTATATTGATGAGTCTTTTCCCACTTGTACAAAATGACAAAAAATGATATTTTGTCATAATCAAATTGAACTTAATTATAGGAGATTTATATGCGTAGAGTAGTTGTAACAGGACTTGGTTGTGTTTCACCATTGGGAAATTCAGTTGATGCCACATGGGCAGCCCTTAAAGCCGGAAAAAGTGGAATCGCCACTATCACACATTATGACAATGCAAACTTCAAGGTAAAATATGCAGCTGAGGTAAAAGATTTCAAGGCCGCTGATTATATGGATTCAAGCGCAGCCCGCAAAATGGCTTTGTACACACAGTACGCTGTTGCGGCTGCTAAAATGGCTCTCGAAGACTCTGACTTGATGGGAAAGGCTGACATTCTCGAAGATACTTCTGTTTATCTCGGTGTTGGTATCGGTGGTCTTGAGGTTACAGAGAGCACAATGAAGGCTTACTTCGATTCAAACCAGACTCGTATGTCTCCAATGACAATCCCTATGCTCATTCCAAATGAGGGAGCTGGTAACATCTCTATGGCATTCGGCTTGCACGGAGCTACACACACTGTCGCAACTGCTTGCGCTTCTGGTACAGACGCTATCGGTAACGCATTCGATACAGTTCGCTCTGGCCGCTACGATGTAGTTTTGGCTGGTGGCGCTGAGTCTACTCAGTGTGGTTACGCAAACCTGGGCTTCTCAATGCTCCACGCCCTTTCTTCAGGCTACGCAGACGACCCGACAAAAGCAAGCCGTCCCTTCGACAAAAAACGAGACGGATTCATCATGGGTGAAGGCTCAACAATCCTCGTTTTGGAAGAATATGAGCACGCAAAAGCCCGAGGGGCTAAAATCTACGCTGAGGTTGCAGGCTACGGCGCTTCATCAGACGGCTACCACCTTACAGCTCCAAACCCGGACGGAGTTTGCGGTGCTAAATGTATGACAATCGCAATGAAAGATGCTGGCGTAAAACCAGAGGAAGTCACATACTACAACGCACACGGAACATCAACAAAACTCAACGATTCCGGCGAGACAAAAATGCTCCACATCGCTTTCGGTGAGGCAGCTTCAAAACTTCACATTTCTTCAACAAAATCAATGACAGGCCACTGTCTTGGTAACGCAGGCTCACTTGAAGCTATGATTTGCGTTAAGGCAATTCAGGATTCATACATCCCGGCTACAATCAACCTTGACGAGCCTGATGTAGAAGGCGGCTGTGACCTCGACTACACCCCGAACAAGGGTCTTGAAATGCCGGTAAATGTAGCAATGAGCGCAAACTTCGGCTTCGGCGGCCACAACGGCTGTCTGGTATTCAAGAAAGTACAGTAACTGGCATAAACCCTAAGAGGCTCTCGACTGGAACCCGCCATAAAACTCGCGGTGAACAAGTTCAAGCGAGTTTTTGTCGGAACCCAGCCTACGCCTCTTAGGGCATATTCTTTTTATGGCACTTTCGTGAGTGCCAAGCATCTTACATAGGAGATTTATATGGAAGCATTTACTGATATTGAGTCGCTTTTGCCTCATCGCAAGCCTTTTTTGTTTGTGGATTCAATCGACTCTTACGATGACAATGGCAGTGTCTGCCACCGCAAATTCACTGACGAGGATTTTTTCTTTAAGGGACACTTCCCCGAATATCCTGTAGTTCCAGGCGTTATCCTGATTGAGACAATGGCTCAGGGCGGCGGTGCGGCCCTTTCTTTGCAGAAAAAGTTCGACGAAGGAAGCCTTTTCTTCCTCGCAACCGTGAACAATGTTAAGTTTAAGCACCAGGTTCGCCCGGGCGACAATGTCCGCATGGAAATCGAAAACAAACGCTGCACCAAAAACATGGTAGTCCAGTCCGGAAAAGCCTTCGTCGGCGACACATTGTGCGCCCAGGCAGAATGGATGTGCCTTGTGGGTAAGGGCGAGAATAAGTAAAAAATACTCTGTGCACAAGCTGAGTGGTAGGGAGCCGGTCGCCACAGGCGAACAAACTCGTGAGACGAGTTTGTAGGCGAGTCTCGGTTCGTGCTGAGCTCGAACCGCGGGAGGGAGCCGGTCGCCGCAGGCGAACAAACTCGTGAGACGAGTTTGTAGGCGAGTCTCGGAAAAATCTGTGATTTTTCCGCGGAAGCGAGCGTTAAAAAAACGCTTGAGACTCGCCAAGTGGGAAAAGGAAAGCCTTTTTAAAAAGCTTTTCTTTTCCCTTTTTTTTTAAAAAAAAAGTGGTTGAAATTGTCTTAAAATATGCCGATAATCATTAAAATCTCTAATTTTGTGTTAAAATTCATTTGTGCTTTAAGAGGAGTTATTTATGAGACGAATTATTACTTTTTTAAGCCATTTATTCATGTCTTTTATTTTCTCTTTTTTATTGATTTCCTGCGGCGATAATGCAGGCTTGGGAGCAACGATTGATACAAAATCGCCATCCCTTTCAATTGATTATCCAGAATCAGGTGTAGCAATCAGGGAAAGTTTTATCCTGGCTGGTACATGTTCGGACGATAAAAAAATCACCAAAATTTCGGTAACTGTAAAAAGTCTTGATAAACTTGCTTCAGATAAAGGCTATGTGGATGACTCTTTTCTGGCATCTATGAGTTTGGACGAGTCTTCATGGAGTATCACTCTCAATGATTATGATGAGGAGAATCCGGATTACTACAACGGCTGGAGATATCCAGACGGAAAATATGAAGTAAGTGTTACGGCTTTCGATAATGCCGGCAATAATTCCGGAACATATTCGAGAACTTTTGAAATTGATAATACTCCGCCTGTTTTCATAATTTCGAACCCAGGTGTAATTAAAAACAGCGATAAAACTCCATCGGCATACGGTTCAGTTTTTACAATTGAAGGTACGATTTCTGATAACCATACAATCGCTTACATGGATGTTCAGATCTTTGATACAGACGGAAACTGCATTTCTTCTGAGACTTATAATGAAGAAAACCTGCCTTTCTTTAGGGAAGAAGAGATTTCAACAGCGGGCGGCAGTAGCGTTCAGATTGCACAATATGGTTCAACCAGCAATAACCGCTATGCCTCACTTCATCCGGCTGACTCTGGAACAGAGTATTATTATGCCCAGGTGACTTTAACGGACTCTACTAAGGTATATAAAAATCCTCCAAAATCTAATTCTCGCTCAGCAGCACAGCTAAAAGATGATGCATACGGTAACGCAAGTTCAAAAGTTTATCTTTATGATTCTGTCTATAAACCGCTCATGAGTGCAAGAAATGGAATGGGCCTTAGTGCTAGTGATTTAAAGGATATTCTTGCAGGTCTTGAGACAAACGATGCTGCTTTACAAATTTTGAATGACAATGCCATTGATACAGCACTTTCTCCTGATGATGATTCAATGAAAAATAAGCTGAGTTTTTCTCTGAATCCTGAGTCAAACCCGCTTTACAATGTCAACGGATTTTCATTTAATTTCGGCGGCAGTACGAATCAGATGGCTTCCTGTGGAAACACTGTTTCTGTAACTGTGAGTGCAGGTTTTGATAAAACTAATGTCGATCCGGATTCTGTAAAATTCTGGCTGAAACATTTTAATTCTAAGCCGGCCAGTGCGAGCGAGGTTACTGAGGATTTGAACAGGCTGCAGGCTAAGGTTAATATTCTTGAAAATGCAGCTCAGGAAAGTGATGAGTATCCATTCGTTGTTGCCTCAGAAGCAACGAATGACTCTCCTGCAACGACAGTAAATACAAAAGATGGAGAAGATTCATGGATTCTTCTTTACGATTATTATAAAGCAAACAATCTCAAGCCGAGTGGCAGCGTAGCTACAAAAACTTTCTCTGTAGTCCTTCCGTCAGAAGGAATCAACCTCAATGAGTATTACATGTTTGGCGTAACTGGCAAGGATGTCGAGGATATTGTTTTTTCTCAGGATACAATCTATGGTTTCGTTGGAAATGCTGCCGGTGTTCCTCCTACAATCACTTATGACGAACCATTAAATCTTCCGGTTTTAAAGGAATTCCCGGTCTTTAAGGGAACTGCAAAAATTACTTCTACTGGATATGTCATTTCTGAAATCGATGCTGAATTCAAAATCACTGATGAAAGCACAAATGAAGTCATAAAAACATTTACCGAGAAAATTACCAGCAGGGTAAAAGCTGATAAAACTGTTGAATGGAATGCTTCTGAAAGCGGAGCCTTATATTGGGCTGGAAACGACACATGGGCTTTTGATCCTAAAAAATCAGCAGTTCTCATGGATTTGTACAATGAAAAGGCTGTAGTTTCTGATACTAATGAAGGTGCCCATCTGCTTTGTACGGTTAATGTGACCGCTAAGTCTTCTTCAGGCCACGATGGTAGTGCTTCGGGAAGTGTCCATATCGATACGGTAAGTCCAGTCGTTCAAATTACTTCGGTTACGCCATTGATAAGCGGCGAGGAATATTTCGGCAATGGAGATACGAACAACTACCTCAATGGAAAAATAGCTATCCGTGGAAATGTTATAGAGCAGAACCTTAAAGAGGGGGACGAAGCTGTCATTTACGATATATGGGCAAGCACAGACTTGACTAAAGAACTCTCGGAGTCTGATTCAATTCTCGATGGTCTCAGTGCGCATAATGATGAATATGGAGTTGATTTTGATGGAAAATTAGGCCGGGCATTTACAATTTCTCTCACGGATTTCCCGACGACTGTAATTTCCAGGTATTTCCATGATTATTTGGGCGCCGGTGAAGATGACAAAATTCAGATTGAGCTCGTATTTACGGCAGAGGATAAGGCAGGCAATAAAGGAAGCTACTCGTCAAAAACTCTCAACGGCGGAAAGAATTTTGTCATTTATCAGGAGACTGACCGTCCAAAAATCGCCCTTGAAAATGCAAGCAGCGATATTGATGATCCTTCAAAGATTACCACAGAAAATAACCTTTTCGGAACTCAGTCTAACAATAAACTGCAGATAAACTTCTCAGACGATGATTCTGTCAACACTGTTGTGGTCACATTGTTTGACAAAGACGGCAATAAAGTCGCAGATGAAAATACATACTACGGAATTAATCCGTACTCGATTAATCCCAAAAAGGCTTCTTACACCTTGCGCTATATTCTTCCTGGCACAGAAGGGGTTTATAAAG
Organism: uncultured Treponema sp.; assembly: GCA_947167745.1. The sequence continues at coordinate 45,333 of CAMVJE010000011.1, read as the reverse complement.
TCAAGGTTGAGGCGGAGGATAATAATTACATCGAGTCTAGCCTTTCTTCATCATCAGTAAATAAAAAAGTTCTGCAAGACTTTTATATCGCTGTTGATTCCGGTGCTCCAAATATCATCATTGATACGGCATCTGGATATAAGCCAAACGGTTTTGAAATTTCTGGTTCAATTTCTCCGAGCAGCAAGGTTTTCGGAAGTGGCAAGTGTAGTATTTCAGCAAAATTCATCGATAATGACGAAAAGGAACTTGAGACGCAGCCGGCAACAGTCAATTTTACTTCTCAAAGCGGAAATGATTGGGCTTCAACTGTAATTTTCCCTTCATCAGCAGTAAGCGATAAGTATACAGTTCTGTTTACGGTTACTGATGAATACGGTCAGTCAAATTCTGCAAAATTTGCTTTCATTATTGATACAAAAGCTCCTGAAATCAGTGAAAACTCTGCTGACAAAACTGTTTATCTCGATGAGGCGCAGTATGCTCAGATTTCGGCAAAAGTTACGGACGATTACAGTGGTGTCGCATTTGCGGGCTATTATCTTTCAACGACAGACACAGCTCCTGCTACTTTTGATGGCGTCCAATGGACTCAGATGAATCAGGGAAAAGATAATGTCTGGAGTGGAACTGTCAGCATTGAAGAATATGCCCTTGCAAATAATTGCTATGATGACAATGTCTATGTCTTCTATTCAGCGAAGGATAATGCGGGTAACTCTAAAATTCTTGATGGAAAAACAGTAATTTCTCTTGATAAGCAGCTCCCTGTCCTCAAAATCAAAAAAATTGCTGATGACGAGGAACTTGCTGATGGCGATACTCTGCTCACAAACGACAAAGCAAAGACTCTTTATGCAGAAATTTATGATACAAATGTTGATTCACTGGCAGCAGTAACAGCTTCTGATACAGAAAGCGTAAAAATTATTACTGTTGGCACTGCAGAAGATATTCTTTCTGAAGGCAAAGTTGTCGGAAAAAAATACCCGATTACTGTAAATCCATGGACGAACAACAACGGTGATATTGAAGAATCTTACACAATTGCATTTACTGCAAGTGACAAAAAATCAAGAATCGCAAATAAGAGCGTAACTCTCTTCTGTGACAACAAGGCTCCAGTTGCAGTGCACGAATTTGATGCAAAAAATAAGGATATTTACTTCCGTATTGGAGATGCTGCCTATGGCTCAGTTGAAGATGTTGGCGGAAAGTATTCTTCAGGAACTTACGGAAACGCCTCTACAATTTTGATTCGTGGAAACTTTAAAGAAAGTGAGAGTGGAAGCGGTATTTCATTCATTTACTACCTGCTCACTCAAGAAGAGCCTTCAGCTGATTTTATTAATGATTTTAAGACGAATTACGCGAACAAAAAGACCGGCTATTTCTCAATTCTTGCAAGTCCAGAAGAAAGGACAGTCGGCTACAATACAACTGCTGAAGGTGCTTTAACCGATAAAACGGTTGTTTCAAATTTCAAGACGAATATCTCGGGATTTAACGAAGGAAACAATTATCTGCTGCTTCTTGCAGTGGATAAAGCTGGAAATGCACAAATTGACGAGGCTGACGGATCAAATTATTACTCAATCAATGTCGACAATGGACTTCCGATTTTTGAAAAAGAATTGGAAATAATCCTGAATAGCGGTACTGAAGATATTGAAATCGAAGGCTTTGTTACTGATAAAGATTCGGGAATTCATGATGTCGTAGCCTATGTCACTGTAAACAATGTAACAAGCTACGCCGAGGTGGAAATTAAAAGTGAGCCTGGAGACGAAAACGATGAAAACAGGGTTAAGTGGACTGCTACACTCGATAAAGAGGCTTTTGCTGATGTAAATAAAGGAACCTATACTGTTTATGCAAAGGCAACCGACAATGCTGGCGCTGGAAACACGCAGACAATCAGCGTGGCAAATATCACTATCGATAAAATTCCTCCGACTGTAACACTTGTAAAACCGGCTGACGCTGACACAAGTACTGCTGACATTGAAATAAACGGCACGATTGATTTGAGCGGAACGATAAGCGATGAAAACATGCTGCCAGAAACAGCAATTCTCGCCATTGAATACTCGACTGATTATACGGAAGCCTCGGCTGAATCTGCCACATGGACAGCTCTTCCTGTCTATTCTGAGGAAAACGAAAATGGAATCAAACTCAGCGGAAATTATACATATAAGGGCGAGAATTTCGTTACGACAAGCCTCCAGGACGAATCTTATTATTATCTCCGCGCAAAAGGTACTGACAAGGCCGGCAATATCGGCTATTCAGAGCCATTTAAGGTCAAAATTTCTCAAGACACGGACAGACCTGTCGTAAAAATCACGAACCTCACTTATCGTGCAGGTGACAGCGAAAATCCTTATGTCCTTAAGTACGGAACTAAATCTCAGATTATCGCCCTCGTAAGCGATGATGACGGCATTGACACCGTACAATTCTCTGACGATAAGATTACGGCTAAGGTCGATAGCCTGCCGAATTCAGTTTATTCTAACGGAACTGTCACCTTTACTCCAAAAGCTGATTATGAAGCCAACAAGAATATCGATGCAAAGAAGTCTGTTTACATCTATGTAAAAGACGCTTCTGGAAAAGAGTATTATACGACCTATAAAACGGACAATGGTGCAGACGATTATCTTAATGTTCCGAAAATTCGGGTGAATGACCACGAACTTTCAAATGATGATTGTACAAAGGTATTTAAATATCGTTCTGACTCAACCGCGCCGAAAGTTGAAGAATTGAAGTCTCAGGCATACAGGTCTGACGGAACGACTGAGAACGGAACGGCAGAAACTGTTTCGGCAGGCTATATAATTGGTGGAAGCGAGAAACCAAAGGCAAAATTTATTGTTACGGCAAGCGATGAAAGCCAGATTGAGGGCATCGCCATTGAAATTACTTACAATAAAGACGGCAGTGAATTTACACGAAAATATCGTTCAAGCGATAAAGTCGCTGATGATTCATACGATGTAAATGGAAATTTTGTCGTCTCTGCCGAAGATTCTAAAAAATCTACCTGGACGACAGACGCACTTTCATTGGCAGAAGCGGACACTGGAAGCATAAAGGTCAATGTCATTCCTTATGATAAACTTGGCCTCATCGGAAACGGAAACTTCTCATTCTATGTAGACAATTCCGCTCCAGTTATCGAAGTCCAGACACCTGAGACAGGGCGCGAAGTTACAGGTTCTGTAACAATCCGCGGTATGGCTGATGATTTGGGAAATGCTGCAACCGATACAATTTACTGGCTTGTTCCTACAAAAGTTCAGGCGACGGCATTTAATGCAAAAACAAGTGACGCTGAAAAGCTTGAATATCTTCAGGGGCTTTCATGGAACGGCGGCATAAATTCTCTGGTTGCAGGAAGATCTGCTTCTTCATGGGAATTTGCTTTTGACGGTAATTTTGATGCAGAATCTTCCGATACCGATAACTTCAGCTTTGTTGCCGGCAACCCGCTCTTCGAAGTTTATGATTCAGAGACTTTTGCAACAGAAATACAGGACGGCATCTATACTCTTCCGGTTTATTTCCTTGCACTTGATAAACTGGGAAATACTTCTTGGAAAACAGATTATTACATCAAGCACAATCCGGACGCAGACCGGCCGAAACTTGAATTCACATATCCGACAACGGACAACTATAAGAGTGAAGATGAACCGTATGCGGTTTTGGGCGGAACAATCCGTGCTACAGGTTCAGCTACTATTCCGTCTGCAACGACAACAGTAAAATCGATTTTCTATCAGATTGCTGATGAAAATGCTTCTTTCTCTGACAGCGACAAAACAAAGGCGGAAAGTACATACGGATACACAATCCTGAGTGCTTATGATGTTCTCAATGATGTTTTGGGCACCACTTCGTTTACTTCTTCTTCAACTCTCACCGAAGAACAGCTGAAAAAATACGGCTTTGCTTCAAACGCTGAGGTAAAAAAATGGTGGGGAATCAAATCTTCGGGAACCGGTTCATGGAACTTCAGCCTCAACTCAAATGGAGAACTCAATCCAAGTGCTGACTCAACGAACAACATCACGATTCGTGCATGTGGCGTAAATGCAGAAGGAAAATTCGGTGCATGGACGACCGAGAATAATGTAATCTCAATTCATGTTGATAAAACAGCTCCGACTATCAGTGCCCTTGTCAACCAATACGCAAATGGAACTGCCGCCATTACAGCCGTTCCGACAACCGCATACACATCAAGCCAAAACTACGAATCGGGCTTGTATCTCCGCGGTTACTGGACTCTTGTCGCCACATTACTTGATGAAACAGGCGTAAACAGATTCAGCGTTCTTGATGGAGAAAAGGCATTAAAGAAAGGAACAGGCTATTTCGTAGAAGAAGCCATCACTGAAAATGGAAAACAGGGCGTTCGACTTTATATTCCAATTCCGAAAGATAAAACTTCCGTCGAATTGACTGTAAACGCGGACGATGCAGAACACTCTGCAAGCCAGACATTCACTTTCACTATTGATGAGACAGCTCCTTCTCTGGACGCTCTCAAGGGAAATGGAACTGAATTTGGTGATACCTTTGAATCAATCGAGGACTCAAACTATCAGTTTATACTTTCCGGCTCTTCAACCGATGACGGATCTGGCCTTAAGAATATCCTCTTCTATTACATGAGGAAGGCTGGAACAACGCAGGCTTCAATCGGCACGAATGTTGTAATGGATCCGATGATTACAAGTTCAACAGATGACGCTAAAGTCCCAATGTCAGGCCTTACAGCTCGGACATTCACTCAGGGAAGCGATACCTTCTCTCTCTACGCAAAAGCCTACACGGGAACTGCAACGACAGAGACATTCACCTCGGATTCTGCATACGACGCACACGTCCGCGTTGGCGGAGTCGTTGAAATCGACGGCATTCTCCATACGATTTCTGCAATCAGCGGAAAGACGGTGACATTCTCTCCGTCACTTTCTGCAGCAAAGACGACTTCATTCACGGCTTACTTCCCGATTGCTCAGGTAATCGACAACAGCGCGACAGAAAAAGTTTCCAGCTATTCGGCAAATCCGTTCACCTTTGAAAAGGGCGATGACGGCGACAAAATGCCTGAATCGTTCTCGAAGAGCGGAAAGACATGGACGTGGGATTCAACAATCCACTCGAACAACATGCCTGACGGTCCTGTTTCTCTCGTAATCCTCGCATTCGACAACGCAGGAAATGTTGCGGGAAAGACAATCAATACTAAGATTACGAACAACGCACCTCGCCTTGCAAAAGTATTCCTGGGAACGGATTTGTCTGGCGACGGAAAATATGTAAACTCTTCAAGTCTCACGGAAATCGTTGAATACGACATTCTCGGCGCGGAAGGTGTAACTCAGAAAACTTATACTCTGGACTTTACTGAAAAGCAGAGCGACGGAACGACCGCAAAATACAATAACGGAATCTTCAAAATCAAGAACGGGCTCGCCGTAATCCCGGAACTTACAGGTGGAAACGGCGACATCGGCATGGTATTGAAGACTGGTGCCACAAGCGCAACTGCCGTAACGGGAACTGTTACGAACGCAACTTCTTCAAGTTCTGAGACAGGTACTGCCGGCAACATAAGTGCAAGCTTTACTGGAACCGTAGAAGGAACATTTGCAGGCTCGAACGCAAGCTACAAGATGCACTCATTTATAGTTGCTAAAGCAAACCTCGGTTCTGACGGAACAAACAAGGGAATGAGCTTTACTTTCTGGGATTCAACCGAAGAAACGACTCGGGGAAGCGATTCGCAGAACGCTGTCCTCTATGTGAAGAATTTCACGGTGGCGCAGGATGACACGACAAAACCGACTGTTGTCGTCAATCCGTTCTACTGGAACTCTGCTTCTGAAAATTCTCTCTACGACAACTCAAGCGACAACGGCCACATTGAGCTTGAGTCGGACTGGAAAAATGCTACAGGCTATTCTTCAACTGCTACAAGCGGCCAGTACGACGGCGACCCGAAAGTCTCTGGAAAAATCACGTTCACTGGAACCGCCTACGACGACATGCGCCTCGGCTCAATCAGCGTGACATTCGGTTCAGTCTTGAGCGGAACTGTCACCGCGACATACGATTCCGCAAACAGCGTCTGGACTGTGCCTGAAAAGACTGTTGCAAGCGACGGCTACGAATTCTCCGTTACAGACGCAACAAGCTCTGACGTGGGCAACTACGGCGATTCAGTCTACTTCGACCAGAAGGGACACAAGGTCTACTGGACTCTCTCAATCGACACTGCGAAAATCACGAACCAGGTTGGAAGTGATGTCGTGCTCACTGTCCTTGCGAAAGACGCGAAGAACAACACGACTGCGGCAAGCTCAATCACGGCACCTGTCACCACAAGTGGCTACACAGTCATCGATGGAACGACAAACAAGCCGACATACCAGATAGATGTCGTACCCTACATCACAGGCGTTACGACTACGCTTTCAAACCTCAAGAAGAATAACCCGAGCGTCTACAACAGGACTTCCCGCGGCCACTATCCTGTCGCGGCAGACGAGACAATCACCTTCTCTGGCTTCAACCTGGGTGACAATACGACTCTCGACGTCTCAACGCTCACGGCTTCCGGCGCATACAACTTTAGCGTTAGCGGAATCAGCGCGCTCAACAACCTGAACGACAACGACGCGAAGGGCCTGTACGACAAGACCGTGGATTTGACCACAAGCCCGACCGGCAGCAAGTCAATCTACGACAACTACTACAACCGCCAGCCCAACGGCGACAACAACAACCTGCTCACGGACGATGTGTGGTTTGATGTGTGGGAGATTGACCCTACTGCGGTAAGGTCAAAGGTTGGTGGAATAACCCAGCCGGTAATGGCTATAGATCCAGTTAGAGATAATATCGGTTTTGCTTTTATAAATGGAACCGCATATTTTAGTATGCCTCGTGGAACAAACCAAAAAAATGTTGATCCTAATTCCTATGAGTATTGGATAGGCGGTCTCGATGAATGGAATAGCATCAGTCTTGCTTATGATGTAAATGGTTATAGTTATGCTACTGCCGCAGGTGGAGACCTTAATGCTTCAAAACATGGAGTTGACATTTTCAGATTTACAACTAGCCGCTGGGATGGAAAGGGTACTCTTTCCACAGATGGATATAAGAATTTGAATAACCAGTTTGGATTGGAGTATATTGGAGAAAGAGAATATTTCTATGATGAGTCTCAGAGTAAATGGGTAGACTTTACAAACTTTAGTAAATCTCGTATAAAGTCTCCTTCTATGGCTACCGTAGCTTCTGCTTCTGACAAATCGACTGTATACCTCGCTTATTACGATTCAATCAATGACGAAGTAAGGTTCAATTGGGGTATTATTAAAAATAAACAAGACGACAGTGATGATGAAGGAATGTTTGGAACTCATTATGATGCTGGAAGAATTAGCAAAGCATACTCTATAGGAGGAACTTCTTTGATTGCTGGTCAGACAGTAAACAAAGTTACTAGTACGAAACCAACTTATGCATCAAGTCCTGTAACAACAAAAGATGGAACTGCGGTTTATGGTGGCGAGTATGTAAGTATCGCTGCAATACCTAATGACGGCGATAGCGATGATGCTGTTGTTGCCGTATGGTGGGATGGAACTCATCATAAGATGCTGTATTCTTACAATAAAACGCCAAAGAGTATAACGAAAGGAAAATATAAGCAGAAGGATACAAAATGGAGTGCACCTGTCGAATTGTTCCAACAGGAAGTTGGTGAATATTGCAAAGTGGCAGTAGATGCTGCTGGTGGAATCCATATTGCCGCCTATGACAGTACAAACGGAGATGTCTGGTACGCCTATCTCCAGAAATATGATTCACCATCATCTGCAAAAGTGGGATGCCTTGATTCCAATGGCTTTGTAGGCTCGGAGTTGAATATAGATGTAGCCCTTGTGGATGACAAAGCAGTTCCTTATATAAGTTACTATGCCTCTTCTGCTGCAAAACCAAAAATCGCACGCTGGATTGGTGGTAATTTAACGGAAGTATCTTCTGTAAGCGGTGCAGAAAACGAGGCTTTCACTTCAAACTGGGAAGTGAGTTATGTGCCAACTTCAAGTAAGCTCATTGTAGACCATATAAATGTTGGTGTATGGAAAGATTCATCAGGTGTCATAAAGCAATCAAAAACTGGCGAAAAAACATTTACGCCAGGGTCTGGTGACACAGTAAACAGCTTTGGAACTGTTTGGGGTAACGGCACTGTAAATCCAGTTCTTGGCTATGCGACAAAATCAGGCTCTCTCGGCTACATCGAAACCGCACAGATGAAATAACCCCCAGTCTTGAAAAACAAACCGCTCCGAAAAGCAAAGAATTGCCTTTCGGAGCGGAACTTTTTTAGGGTCAAGAAAATCACAAATTTTACCGATAATAAAAAGATATTATGATATACTGTCAGCAGGGGTATAAAAGTGAGTGTGGAGCAGAAATCTCTTTCTTATGGGGAGTTTGTTCTTCCTAAAAAAAATGTTGCTTCTACTGTAAAAATTGATGCTTCTCAGGGCGATTTTGTCCGATTGAGAACAAAATCAGAATTTATTGACGATTTTGTTCTTCAGGAGCCAGATAATTTTATTCCCCGCCGATCTGATGAAATTGCTAAGTTTCTCGAAGACGATAAAAAAAGTCTCAGAATCGAAAAAGCGGCTATTAAACTTCTAAAAAAATTTGAAGAAAAAGAAAAAAGAGATAGTGAGCGTGCTGCCAAAATTCGAAGTCCTATCGGCGTAAAACTCATGGTTATTATTTCCTTCCTGCTCGTGATTGCTGTCGGTGGCGTAACTTATGCGGTTTCTTATTTCGTTACTCAGGATACTCGTTCAAATGCCGAAGAAAACAATCTTGCAATTAATTCTCGCACGGCTTCCGATACAGAGAACCGGATTAATAGTGCTGTTTCTTCCAGCGCCATGTTCCTTGACTTGATTTTAAAAACAGCTCAGGGAAACTCCGATGCCCGTGAAATCGAATCTTTGTTCTTCCAGCGAAATAAAGATATTGTCGCAGTTTATTATGTTGACGGCACAAAATCAGAAGATGATGAAGCGCTTCTTTTTGCCAGCGAAAAATTTCTTGTGACAAACGAAATTAAAAAAGAGCTTCTTTTGTCTTACATGCAGCAGGAAAGAGAGAGCGGTCAGAAGGCGATGAAGGGTACATTTGAGATTTTAAATGCTACGCCATATTTTTCAGTTCCTTTAATCGCTGTTTTCTGCCCGGCTTCTACTGCCAGTGGTCAGGGATATGTTGCTTTCCTCTATTCAACTGCTGAAATTTGCGAAAGTTTTGCTTCCGGCAGTATAAATCAGTCTTTCTTTGTAAACAATGACGGCATAGTGCTTGTTCACAGTGATCTTAAAAAGATGAATCAGGCCTCGGACGAGAGCGGTAATAAAATCGTGCAGGAAATGCTTTTGAGTAAGTCCAGTAACGGTCAGATTCCCTACACAGACGAAAATGGAGATGAGTATTTTGGTGCTTTCAGGCGGCTTGCAATTGGTAACGGCGGCGTAATCACAATCGTAAAAACTTCTGTCATCTTAGAAGGAGTCAAGCGAATCATAATCAGAAATATCTATATCATGTTTGCAGTTATTGCTCTTGCCATTCTTATAATTTACTTTTTTGCTAAATCTTTGAGCACACCTCTGCACCGTTTGACCGAGGTAGTCAACGAAATCAATAAGGGCAACTTTAACACGGAACTTTTTAATGACATTAAATTAAATCGAAAGGATGAAATCGGTGTCCTTGAGCGAAGTACCCGAAATGAAGGCGAAATTCTTAACACTGTTTCCCGGCTAACTAACAAGGGCGTTACAAAAGCTGTCATCACCAAAAAAATTGATTTTGAACCTCACTTAAAAGATATTACGATTTTCTTCAGTGACATCCGGGGATTTACGGCCATCTCAGACGGATTTAAAAAGCGTTTTGGAGAGAGAAGTGCGGCTGAAATTATAGGATTTTTGAATGATTACATGAGTCGCATGGTAACTTGCATCAATAAAACAGGCGGCGTCGTTGATAAATTTGAAGGGGACGCAATTATGGCGGCATGGGGCGTTCTTAGGAATGACAGCCTTGAATGGGAAAAAATGAAAAAGAATTCCGTAACGCGAATCTTGAAGGAAGAGGCTCATAATGATTATGTCCGTTCTGATGCTTTAAGCGGCGTTATCTGTGCAATTGCCATGCGTTATTCACTTATGAAATATAATAAAGATGCGGAAGAATTTAGCGAAAAGCACAAACTCGATCCGCTCGCAAAATATAAGCCCCAGATTAGAATTGGAGCCGGCTTGAATTCTGGTCGCGCTACAGTCGGTTTTATGGGTTCTTTTGATAAAATGGAATTCACTTCAATCGGTGATGCGGTGAATTTTGCAAGCCGGGCTGAAGCGAGCAACAAGCCCTGCGGAACTGATATTTTGATTACCGAGGACACTTATAATCTTCTCAAAAAAGATTTTATCCGCTGTGAAGAAAACAATTTCATCATTAAGCCTGCAAATATTCACAATGAAATTGTCGTTGAGCGAATTCCTGTTGAATTTGAAGTTAAGGGCAAGGGTAAGCAACATTTTTATGGTGTTGTAAACATGCCTAATTTTGATATTGGAAAATTCTTCTCTACAGAGCGGGAAGAATATAAGCCTGATCCAGACTGTGAAAGAGCAGTCGGACCTGCCGGACCGAAAAACTTAAAAGAGCTTCGGGAATTACTTGGAATACCAGTTCCTGATTTTGAGAAGGTAAACCTTGATGCGGAAGAGAATAAGATTCAAGTCGCTGCTCCTTGATTTTTTTGTCGTTCTTCTCTGCCTCTCAGTTGCAGTTTTTTTCGCCTGGCTCTTCTGGCAGGATTTGAACACTTTTACCGTACGCAGCGACAAAGACGAAATTGGAACTATCTCATTTAAGCAGAATGTGGCCCAGCGAAAATTTGATGACCGCGTTGTCTGGGAGCGCATTTCTACGGGCACGAAACTCTATTACGGTGACACTATTCGTACTGCAGATTTAGCTCAGGCAGTCCTCACTTTAAAAGACGGCACTGTAATAGATTTGGGCGAAAATACGATGATTGTAGTCGGCTCCAATGCAAGTGGCGGTCTGCAGATTTCAATTGACGGCGGTGAAATTCAAATTGACTCTGCTGCGGCATCTTCTGCCCTTGAAGTAAAACTTGATGACGGTTCTGTGGTCAATGTTGAAGCCGGCTCTTCTCTTGCTGCAACAAGTGATATTGAAAACGGAGTGAGTAATGTAGAAGTCAAAAGCGGCTCTGCACAAATTACCACGAATAAAGGTCAGACAGCTTCTCTTGGATACGGTGAATCGGTCAATGTTGAAAAGGGCAGTGAACTTAAAATCAATCCTTTAAGCGTACTTTATCCGCCTCAGGAACTTAAGCTTCTTAATATAAGGGAAGGCGCGCTACCCCTGCGTTTTGAGTGGAAGACAAATACCAGCGAGGATCTTACGATTCAGTTTTCTTCATCTAAGGATTTCTCAACTTTGCTCTCTTCAAAATCTTATTCCGGTCAGTCAGCAGAGTTGAATGTTCAGCCGGGACTTTCTTATTGGCGTGCATTTACCCAGTCATCAAAAGATAAAACTGTCTCTGGAAAAATCTCTGTCCACAATATTGCCCCGATTGAAGGCATTTCTCCAGCTGCTGAAACTTCTTTCCAATATCGTGCAAAAGACCCTCAAATTTTCTTCAGATGGACTGGCAGTGAATATGCTTCCCGCTACAGACTCTTGATTTCTTCAACGCCGGATATGCGTTCTCTTATCATTGATTCGGAATTTACGGAAACTTTTGCTTCTATCAATCTGGGGGCTGGAAATTACTGGTGGCAGGTTATGCCTTATTATTCTCTGGGTAAGCTTGGATATGCGGGCGAAAGCAATGTTTATTCTTTCAAAATTACAAAAAATCAGGAATTCAGACGACCAGAACTTTCTGCCCCGGCAGATAAGGCTCAGATTGTATACAAGGATAATATTCTGTCTTCATTTATATGGAAGTCAGAAGTGAAAGATGCCAGTTATGAACTAAAAATTGCCAGGGATTATGATTTTAATAATGTGGTATTCACTGCAGAAACTGATGAACTTCGTTTTAGCCGGGAATTTACTCCCGCTGAACTAAAGGAAGGCAATTATTACTGGAAGATTCTTAGAAAATCTTCTGACAGTGATGACCTTTCCCCTGAATCTGAAATTCGCTCTTTTAGCGTGACTCATTACCTTCCTCAGGACAATAAACTTCTTTATCCGCCGGAAAATTTCAATATCGAAGCAAAGAATGTAAATGGACTGGCCTTTATGTGGAAGCTTTCCGACGAATATGAAAAAACTTCTCCGATTTCCGTGCTTCAGATTTCCACACGGCCGGACTTTACAGACATTCAGCTTGAAAAAACTTCAGCCACTTCCGTGCTTGATAGTCTCAATCTTCCTTCCGGCAATTACTGGTGGCGGGTAGGTGTTCGTGACGATAAGGGCTTCCTTACGGGAATTACCCCAAGCCGCTCTTTTACTGTTCTTTCAGAACTCCTCCCCCCTCTTATTACTACTCCAAATCAGCAGGAAGAAATTACGGTCTATAATTATGCTCCGGTAACGATTTCATGGCAGCCGCTAAAAGATGTTAAGTCTTACACGCTTAAAATCTATAATTCAAAAGATGATATAGTTAAAGTCATTGGTGATATAAAAGAAAACAGCGTTCAGGTTGTTCTTGAAGAAGGAAAGTATCGCTGCACTCTTCAGGCTCTTGCTTCTGATACGAGAATTTCTGTTCCTGCAGAAAGAGTCTTCTCTGTTCGTTATCCTTCAAAAATTCTTGCCCAAAGTCCGGGTATGGGAGTCTCTATTCAGGGATTAACTGCCTTGAGAAATCCGACTGTATTTGCATGGCTGCCCGGAAAAGACCGCCCTTCAAGCTACAAATTTGTCCTGTCAAAACTGCAGAAAGACGGCTCTACGAAAATCGTAAATACTGTAATCACAACAAAGACTACGTTTTCAATCAAGCGGCTTACGGCAGGAACTTACTCATGGAAGGTTTCAGCCAGCACCGCAAAAGGAATGCCTCTGGATTCAAATGTACAGAGTTTTGTTATTGAAAGAGTCCCCGATCTTTCTATGGCAATTCTTGACTCTCCTGCACGGAATTTCGTAATGGACGGGGATTATCTCAAAAAGCATCGCTCCATTGAATTTTCATGGAAGGAGGTGGCCGGTGCAACATCTTACTCATTCTCCCTGTATAAAAAAGAAGCTAATGGCACAAGAAAACTAATATATAGTGAGAAAAATACGAAATCCACTCTCATCCGGATAAAAGATCTTTCTATTCTTGATGTCGGAAATTTTGAATGGACTGTAAAAGCTTATTCTTACGCTAAGGATGGATATCTGGAACAGTCTGGTCCTCTTGCTGCATCTGCATTTAAGATTGATTTTGCGTCACCCACAAAAGTTGAGGCTGTAAAGCCGGGGAAGATGTATGGCAATTAAATTTCGTCTGATTCTGGCAATTTTGATTCTTCAATTCTCTCTGCTTGCTTCCGGGGCGCAGGAAAACACCTTCCCGCAGAAAATTCAGTGGAAGAGTAATGCAAATGCTCTGGAATATAAAGTAGAAGTTCAGGATCTGGAAAAGGGAAGGACACAAATAATTACCACTGATAAAAACAGTACGGAACTTTCCCTTGCTCCGGGAGCTTACCGTTATCGAGTGCGGGCATTTGATTATCTTGGAAAAGAAGCCAGCGTTTCTGCATGGATAAATTTTGATGTTTACAAGGCCGCGAAACCCCGTATTTCTATGGTTGAAGAAAAAGTTAAAGTCAGCAGTGAAGGTAATTCTATAAATCTTAATGTTGATATTTCTGCGGTAAACAAAAATTCAAAATTTGAACTTGTAAATGAATCTCTTGAAGGCAGTATTGATGCCAGTGAAAAAATAAAAATGAAGGATTCTTCTTCAGAAACTGAGCGGGTCACCAGTCTTGATTTTAATAATGTTCCGCCTGGAATCTGGCGTCTTCGAGTTACGAATGCCAGCGGGCTGACTTCCATTTCTGAACCTATTGTAGTTGAGGGAGAAAGGCTTTACACGGCTGAGGAAGTGGCAGCGATTACGGCCGAGGCTGAACTTGCAAAAGAACTTACCCTGAAAAAAGAATTTGAAGCAAATATCGACCAGTATGTGAAGGAGGTCGAGGCAAAAAAAACGGCCGAAAAAGAGCGGATTGCAAAAGAGAAAGAGGCCGAAAAAGAGCGGATTGCAAAAGAGAAAAAGGCCGAAGAAGAGCGGATTGCACAAGAAAAGGCCGCAGAAGAAAAGCGTAAAAAAGAAGCCGCTGAACAGGCAAAAAAAGAGGCTGCTGAGAAAAAACGCCTTGCCAAACTAGCCAGAAAAAATCAGCCCTATATATGGAAGGAAATAATCATTGAAGGTGGTGGCGGAATCGCGCTGAATTTATATGATGCTTCCATAAAAGATTATTATGAAAAATCCTGGGCATCTGCCGTAAAAGCGAGCATAAAGTACATGCCGTTCAGGTTTACGGCAAACCGCCTGGGCTATGAATTTGCCTACAGCTGGCAAAATTATTCTGTTAATACAGATTATTACACTTCAACCTTGAATTCTCATCTTTTTGATGTAAAATTTGTGTGGCAGTATAAACTCATGGACTCTTTGTTTTTGAGCGCAAAGGGAGGGCTTGGTCTGGATGTAATGAGAAAAACACTGGACTATACCGAGCTTGCTTCCTCGAACCGCTCTTCACCTGGCGTAAAGTCTTACTTTTATACGGCTTTTGTGGCAGGAGTCTCTGTGTTCTATAATCCGTGGAAATTCGTCGTCGTGGAAGCCGGCGTCGATTTTAGTCATGTTATAGCCGCTTCAACGGGCTTAGGTTTCTTTACACCCTATGTCTGTGCTGGCTTTAGATTTTAGGGGGCGGATATGAAAGTTTCAAAAATCAGTTCTCTCTTCTTTGTTGCCATGACGCTTTTATTACTTTTTTTCGTTTCCTGCTCCGGGGGAAGCAATGTCTTTGATGATCTTGCCAGCGATACTTCTGCCGTGTATACATTTTATGCCTGGAATCCTGCTGACTACCCGAATTCTTCTTCCGTAAAACTTTCTTATCCGATTGGAAAGTCTCTTTCGGCAGAAAATTTGCCGGATATCAGTGATGAGAGAATTTTTGCCCTCAGACCAGGCTATGAATTTGCCGGCTGGACTTATTACAAGCCTAGCGAATCATACACGAGCAAAAGTGTAATCAAAATCAATGATGTCACGAATCTTGTGGATTCAATTCAAGTGTCGGCTGATTACGAGTCATTTTATGTAAAAGACTGGAGCCCCGTAAAATACTATCTGGTACTGAATGGAAACAAGGGAAGCCTTACTGATGGTAAAACCCAGCTTGATAAAATTGAATTTACTTACGATGAGTCTCAGAGTCTTCCTGCAAATTCTTTTATTTACAAAAATGGAAGCACTGACTATTCTTTCGTCGGCTGGGGCTTGAGTGAGTCTCAGAATCCTCATGAGCCTTCATACATAGACAGTGCGATTGTCTGCAATCTTACGCCCCGAAAAAATGAAACAGTAAATTTTTATGCCCTTTGGCTAAAAAGTGCCATAAATATCAGCTATGACGGGAATTCCGGAAGCGGTTCTATGGCTAATCAGGAAATAAAAATTGCTGAGCTGCCATCCACTCTTAATTCACAAGCCTTTTCAAAGGAGGGCTATAACTTTATTTGCTGGAATACAAGGTCGGACGGAAGCGGAAAAAGCTATTACGACGGAGAAACGATTTACCTGGCAAATTATCCAGAAGATGATGTGACTTTATATGCTATCTGGAAGATTACCAATTATTATGTCTGCTATCACCTCGATTCATCAACTGTTTATGAGGGACAAAGCGTTGAATGGGATCAACAGGCTGTAAAACCTCAGAATCCGGTTAAGGTGGGATATGATTTTAAGGGCTGGTACTCTTCAACAGACGGCGGAACGACCCTGTCTTCTACAGAATTTGATTTTTCTACTCATATTAAGGAAAATGTTGATTTGTACGCAAAGTGGGAAATGCAGACCACGACGGTTAAGTACAATTTGAATGGTGCTTCTATAACTCCTCATGCAGATGAGGTTATTCCTTATTCTCAAATTGAGGCAAACGGTGAATGGCAGCCAGCATGGATTGATGATATGATAAGGGCTGGAGAAGGTTTGCGTTTCAGCGGATGGTCTTTATCAGCTTCCTCAGTTGATGGCATAGACAACTTCTATCGTCTTGACCCGCTTTTATGGGATAGTGCCCGTAAGAATGCAAGTGGCGATGTAACCATTACTATTTATGCAAAATGGGAGGAACTATTCTATTATGTCAACTTCACTTTGGATGGCGGGACTTTAGGCGATCTGCCTGCAGGATATGATTCTTTCGGTAATAAAGTATTGAGCGGTTCAAGGGTAAGCAATCCCGGCAGTCCGCAAAAAACCGGCTATGTTTTTAACGGCTGGTATAACACAGATGTTAACGGAAACCTTACTGACTTATATGATTTTACTATGCCTGTCACAGAGGACCTATTCTTAAAGGCTTCCTGGGGGCTTGCGACTTACACAGTTACTTTTGAAGGAAACGGAGCAACAGGCGGAAGTATGAGCGCGCAGACTTTCACTTATGGTGAAGTAAAATCCCTCACTCCGATAAATTTCACCAAGGCCGGTTATACTTTTTATGGCTGGGCATTAGTTGCTTCGGCGATGAGTCCGGTGTATTCAAACGCTCAGTCAATAAGCATTTCTTCCGACATTAAGCTTTATGCACTTTGGGCTGCCAGGGCGGCTGTTTCTTCGCTGAATAAGCTGGACTGTACAGTTGACGGAGATAATGAGCAGCTTATTTTTACAGCGAGCGAAGAATATTCTTCTTACATCTGGAGTATAGACGGAACGACTATTTCTGGTGGAAGTTCTATTACAGTTCCCTATTCGACCTATGCGAACGGAAACAACCATTTTGTTCTTTTGATTGGAGTTAATTCGCTCGGAGAAAGTACAGCTGAGTCTGCCAATTTTAAGATTCTCCCATAATGTGCTATAATGAAAAGCGTGATTTTCACTTTTAAGTTCAACAGAATTTTTTCTCACTTAAAGCCAGCCCTATGTGCTCTTGTTTTATTCTTTTCTGCAGGATATCTTTGGCCGGCAATTTATGTCTATAAAAACGGAAGCTTTTATGAGTACTCAGGCAGCAGTGGAGCCAGTTATGAAGCAATCCTTGCTGATACGACGGAATCGAATTTTTCTGAAATTACAAATCCTTCTTTCGTTTCAGGCGGGCAAATCACCGTTGACTCGGGGAATGTCATTCTTGTTTCTTCTGAGACTAATGTCACGGCAGGCAGTATAGTTGTTGAATCAACAGGCACTTTCGTAAATTTTGGAACTTTAAGCTTTAATTACGGTTTGACCAATAATGGAAATGTTACAAACTACGGAAGTATCACGGCATCAAATAATTCCACTAACGCGGGAACAATTACAAATGAAGCCAATGCCAATTTTATAATTCCGGATGGAAGTCAGTTGTCTAATACAGACTCTGCAAGTATTGTAAACGACGGAACTTTTACCGGCACAATTACAGGTTCAGGAGCAAAATCTGGTTCAGGAACTTACAGTGACGGAAGCACAAGCACTGTTACAGTCAGCGATACGAAAACATATTACTGGAGCGGGGCGGTTTCTGACAGCTGGTCGGAGAGTGGAAACTGGAATTTCAAGGGCATTAATGACTCTGACGGCAGCGAAGTATATGTTTCTGTCAGAGATTATGTTGATGCCAGCGGAAATTCTTACAACGGCTATTATCCAGGTTACGAGGATGCTTGTGCTGCAGAATTCTCCCTTACGGCACAAGAGAATATCCTTGGATTTAAGGTTGAAAATAACTCATACAGTCTTACGATTAATAATGACAGCCAGACTTACGGCATCAATTTAAGTACGGCAGCCGATCCGGATCTTTATCCTTCAACACTGACTATTTCCGGCTATCTTTTGTTTTCGGGTATCGAAAACCTGGGAGCGCTTGTAAATAATGGCAAGGTTGAAGCGGGCGGCACAAGTCTTACATTTAAAGGAACTTACTCAGGCTCAGGTTCATTCAAAGCTTCTTCTGGCGAAACATATTTTCTGGGTGGAAATGCAGATTTTTCTTCTTGTTCAAACTTTGATGCAAATGACGGAACGATTTACTTCTATAACACTGATTCATTAAGCTCGAGCCAGTTCAAAATGAAGAACGAAATGGCTTTAAACGAATTTAAGTTTGCAGGAAACGAAGAAATTGTAGTGAGCGGCTCTTGTACGGCAGCTTTATTTCAGATGCAGGCAAACGGAACGATTGGTGCTCAGTCAGCGAATTTTGAAACAGTGATTTCTGGTGGAAGCGGAGACAGCCTCAGCGTAACAAAGATTGAAATCGACCGGGCAAATGCTACATCTTCAACAAACAGAGGCAGTCTTACCCTGAATGCAGATGTTGCAGTTTCAAATACTTTTATCACGCATTCTCAAACGACAGTGAATGTGAATAAAGGCCTGACAACAGTAAGTTTTGATGACCAGAGTTCAAGCGACTTTCTTTTAAATATTTCAGCAAGCGGTATTCTGGAAGCAAATTCTGTAAAAGCGAAAAAAATTTATTCCGAAGGCTCAATTATACTCACAGGAAGTGCATCAACTTTTTTATTTGATTCGTATTCTGGAAACGGCTCCGACCGCGTAACAATGAATGGCGGTACGATAGTTGCTTCAGATACAGCAAGTAACGGTACAATCGGGAATTTAATTCTTTCTTCTGGAAGCACAACCTTGGGATACGATTCTGATCCTACAGCCACTTTTAAAATCGGAAACCTTACGATTGAAAGCGGTTCTTCCATGACGGCAGGGGCAGAAATTTCTATTTCAGGGAATTTAACGAATAATAATTCAGCCTTAAGTGGATTTACGGCCGGCGGACACAGCGTTACTTTTACGGGCAACAGCACTGAAATCAGCGGCAACACTGAATTTTATTCCGCTATTTTTACTGGAAGCAATGTCAAAATAACTGGCAATAACAAATTTTCTTCTTTTAGCTGTACGAGTCCTGGCTGCACTTTTACTTTTGGTTCGGGTACAAGTCAGACTGTGGAAGCCCTTACCATAAGCGGCACAGATGGAAACGAAATCATTCTGACTGGAGACGCAGAATGGAATATAACGCCAGAAGATGTGACTAAAATTTCCATTGCTCATGCAAAAATCATCAATTCAAAAAATACTGACAGCGCAAACCCGATAGTTCTTTATTCAGTTGACGGATATAACATCGATGGCGGAAACAACACAAACTGGATTTTTGCCGGCCAGTTATATACATGGACAGGTTCTCTTTCAAGCGATTCCCATGAAAGTGCAAACTGGCAGCCTGCGGCCGTTCCGGGGCCTTATTCATCGGTATTAATACCACTTCTTCCGGCGGGTGGAAATTATCCGAAACTGACTGCTGATTTGAATCTTGCAACCGGCTCAAGCAGTATCGATGTCAATGGCTCAAGTATTACGGTCTCAAGTTCTCTTGAAGTCGAAGACGGTGCTGATTTTGATTTTGCAGGTCATAGCGTTATCGTGAACGACTTTACTATCGGCGAGTCAACAAGGCTTCTTTTATATGGAAGTGAAGACACCTCTAATTTGGGGGCTGCCTCAAGTCCTGATTATTCACAGAATGGAATTATCGAATATTATGGAAGCTGGGGAACAGATTCTCTCAATTTGGGAAATACCTTTCATCAGCTTGAATTTACCAGCGGTTCAAGCGGAAGGGTTCCAAATGTCACTGTAAATGGAAAAACTCTTATCGGCGAGGGAAATTCAGTTACTTTTACAGGCACCCTTAATTCTACGGACATTATTACGATTGAAGGAAATGTAAATGCCGGCGGAAATGCCAGATTTGCTTCCAGCCGCTATATTCTCGTCAGCGGAAGCACAGATTGCTCTTTCTCAGTCACGACAGGTTCACTTACATTTACCACTAACACTTTCGTTGATTTAAACTCTTCGGCCACCCTTTCAATTACTGGAAATGTTTCATTCAGTAACAGTCTCTGTCTTTATTCAGGAAGGCTTTCATCGCTTTCCACTGGTTCCATAAAAAATCTTTTCGCTTTTGGTTCAGATTATAATGCCGATGATCCCCGTTATTCATCTTCGGATACGCGTTTTGCCTGTTACGAATATACTTCTCTTGCCTATAAAAAATCAGCCTTTTCCGGCTTGCTTGTTTCAAATTCTGCTTTTAAAATTACTCAAAATCTATATGTGAACGGGCTTCCTCTTTCTGAAATTACTTTCACCCTTCCCAATAGCGCTTCTTCAAATCCTGTGTTCAATGCTACTTCAACCGTTACTGAAAAACAGTGGGGAATTCCTTATGCGGTTGTTTTTAATTCAACTGTTTCAAACTGCAGTGCACAGGCTCAGTCTGGTTCAGCTTTCGTAACTTCGGCTCTTCACCAAAAATGTGTTGATGGAGCGAATAACAGCGGCTTCCAGTTTAGTGTGCCAAAAATCGAAGAAGCTTATTCTGTTTCCGATTCAGTTATCTGCCTTAAATTCGACATGGCTCTGGAAAATTCGCATGGTGAAGTCGCAGCTGCGGTTGCAAAAGTGACTTCACTTGCCAGTGGAGGAATTTTCTATAACAAGGGTAGCCTTCCTTTTGACGGTGTTTTCTACACGGTGACTGACGGAGTTACATGTTCCAGCCCAATCAGCACGACAAGCGATATTGAAGCACATACTCCCCTTTACCTCAAGCTTTCTGCTTCTTCAACTGCACGGTGGAATACGGATGCTACGGGAAGTGAGGCCGGAGAAGCTGACAGTACGGACCGTTATGGAGTTCATCAGTCACAGACTACTGATCTTTCTTTTATGGAAGGATTATTTTATGCCGCCGAAGGAAAAACTATGTGCCGGAATTACGGAAGCGGTTTATGGAGTGAAGATGCCTCTTCTTACAGCACGGCAGATGTTTTTGAGCCAGAGGATAAAGCCCGGCCTGTCCTGGTAGATCTTTTTGCCGGCCAGGAATTGTTCTCAAAAAATACGGGAAGCGCCGATTCTCAGAAATTCTATGATTCCCACAATTTTATTGAACTAAGATATTCAGAACCTGTAAATATCGGTGATTTGGACGCAGCGCTCGGAATTCAGAATTCTCAGGCTCAGACAAGTTTTAGTGCTACTTCTCACGGAGGCAGTCTTGAACAAGAGAGCGGAAAACTTCTGATCACAGGCTATGCTGCTATTGCTTCAGGAAGTGTTACCGCAGGTTATCGGGATGGAAATGACCACAAAATCGATACGGCAAAACCCCATGCCCTCTACAGAAAATTTGCCTTGAATGCAGGACAGGCTGAGCAAATACAAAAAAGCCGCATAAGGATTTCTGTCGCAGGCTATGTTGATGAAACCAGTCCAATTCCAGTTGCTGGAAGCCAGTTCTACAATTGGATTGGCTACATTGATTCAAGTGAAAGTCCGTCTGGTCTGGTTACGGTTAAGGCCAATGACTACATCACGGACTTAGAGGGTAATAAACTTGATGCCAGTAACAGTTCGCGGACTATAATTGTAAATTCTCCGTCTCCTTCTATAGATTCAGCTTGTATTCCAGGAGCGGCGACATCGCTTTATTCCGGCTGGGATTGCCTTCCGCCTGTCTTTGCCACATATGTTCAGTCTCTCGACAGCTCTGATAAAACTTCATGGACGGAAGGTGATTCATCAGAAAGAATTTATGAAATTATCGGGATGGTTGATTCGAACACCAGCGCCTACCTTGACCGCGTAGAAATACATTTGTTCGACAATCGCCAGAATTATTCTTCTTCAGACGAATATAAGTGGGTTTCACAAAACGGCTGGACACAAAACGGAATCCTGCTGGAAAGTTTTAAGGCACCAGAAAGTACAGGTGGTACAAGGCCATTTTCTTCCGGGGCTAATATAACAGGGGGTGGAATCCGTCGCTCAAGCTTGGAAGGTTCAAGCCAGGCCTTCCAATATGTTTACATTCTTGATAATTCTGAATCAGAAAAGAGAAATTTTAACAACGGTTTTGTATCTCAGAATGTAAAAAGTGCCCTTTTCCGAAATGAAAGCCTTACGATAACCACAACTGAAAATGACGGGCCTTACATTTCATTAGCCCTCAACCCTGCTGACAATAAATTACCCGTTCGTACCAGTTTCATTTTGACCTTTACGGCGGACAAGTCTTTTATTACAGATCTGGCAGGAAATCGCCTGATTCAGACCGATGACGGAAGTCAGAAAACCCTTCATTCTCTGGATATTACACCGCCTTCATTCTCAATTATTCTTTCGCCTCTAGGTGAGAATAAGGTTTACGCAGTTTTCACAAAACCACTGGCAGATGAAAACCGCAAGCCTCTTTCACAGAGCAGTCAACTGGAAGCAGTCCTGCAAAAAATCGGACAGAATCTTGAATTTGTTGATTCGCGCTCGGATAATATTGATACTTCCGTCACAATTAACGACATTTCTATCGAAAAAGTTGAGCTGGCTGAATCATCAAGCGATTATACGGCACTTTTGTTTACACTGAATCGAAAAATTACTCTAACTGATGTAGAAAAAACATGGATTCGTATAAATGACGAGGGAACTGAAGTTGAAACATTTAGTGGTACAGTCATAGCTTCTTATCTTCGGGATGTTCATGGAAACGCCATGCCATTCCATACCTGTCATGCGCTTTCTGATTTTGCAATTAATGCAGTAAATGTCCTTTATGCCCGTTCTCTTTCTGATGAAAGCGATAATTGGGACGAGCAGGGCATTTATGGAAGCGGAATATCTCCTGTTTCAAGCGATTATGCAGCTCATGATTTTTCAAGCGAAGGCGGAAATTACAGTAAGTTGCGTTCCGACCACGATATAATGATGCAGGTTCAACTGGTGAGCGGTGAAGATTCTGACGGCTATATTCCAGTTCAAAACAGTGAGTCTTTCCTCGTTGCGGCTGATAAAAAATCAAATCTTAAGCCTGAATGGATAAGCGACCGCTTTAACCGCCTTACAGGAAGCAACTGGCGAATCTGGCTTGACGCCCGCATGAGTTCTCTTGCTTCAGGTTTCAATAACCGGGGAACAGCTCCTGCAGTCATAGAATCAGTAACAGGTTCAGAACTGTTAAAAAATGTCACACTAAAGAATTCTGATTTTAATTTTACTGACAAAAGTGAACTTCAGTTCTTTTTCAAGCTGACAGACCCTGAAAAAAAGACCGGGCTTGAAACAGACTCCAATGACATCATTTTGATTGATAATGACGGCGATACTACTACAAATAAAATTCCTCTCTATGCCATGTGGATGCCATCTGAACTTATTCAGGCTGGAAAATTCTCCTTCCTTGATTTATGGTCTTTCTCTTTGACAAGCATTTCTTCTCAGCGGGGCGGAGTTTCAATCCTTAATAATGTGATTGATGCTGGTCTTGGGGAGAAAACTGTAATTCAGGTCGATATGAAGTCTTCCGGAAATCTTAACATCTTTGTCATGACTTTGGACGGAAATATAGTTCAGCGACTGGAAAAGGGAAGTGTAAGTGCTGGTCTTCATTACTATTACTGGGATGGCAAAAATAATTCCGGTGATGTATGTGCCCGAGGACTTTATTTTGTTCGTGTTACCGGAAGCGGAATTGATGAAACTCGAAAGGTAATGCTGGTAAAGTAAGCCTTTTTTCACCTTTTGACACATCTGCTTCTTTTCTTCATAATATTCTGACTATGAAAAAGCAGAGACTTGCTGAGCGTTTTGAAGATTTCGCACGGGTCGAGTGTAGTGAACTTTGTATTGTAAACGGTGCACTTACTGACATAAGCGAAAGCGGCTTTAAGGCAGAATTTAATGCACCCTGTGATATAGATAACGAAAAGGAATATACGGTCTTAATCCGCCTTTCTAGAGTCAGCGGTGAGCCGCTTGAACTTACTGTCCGCCCTATATGGTCTCATTTTGATGATGGTAAAACTTCAATCGGATTTTCAATTCTTCACTCAAAGGATTCTGCCCGTCTTGACCAGTACATAAGAATGCTCAAGGACGATAAATCTTCACAAGAAAATAATGGTGTCGTTTCTTTCGACACTGATTCGCTTTTTATTTAATACGAGTATAATTTCATGGCTACTATCGAAAAACTCCCGGGGCTTGCTTTTCTTGCTTTCCCAGAAATGAAGAATCTCCTCACTTCAGAACTCTCTGAACGCTTTGATTTTGGAAAAATCACTGAAAGTGCAACAATTGAAGGAAAATCTTTTTCTTTTAGCAGCGGCGAAAATAAACCTGTCTGGTATGGAGATTTGCTTTATTGTCCATCTCTCACGGAAGAGTCGCTTCTGGCAAAAAATTCTTCCTTGCCTTACTGGGCGCGTACTGTTCTTCTTGAACCAATTCTGATTCATTTTGAGTCAATTGGAGAGGCGGCTTCTGCCCTTAAGAATATTCAGCGGAATTGGGCACCTTATCAGTATCAGCTTTTTAGACGGGCCAGCCTGATTCAAGATAAACTTCCATATATCAATTTAAAGACCAGAAAGTTTCCGGTAAATATTCCAAATACGGGCATGGGTCTGTACACTCTTATCGACGAAAAAACAATACTTGCTTCAGCAAAAACAAATTCCCCCCTTCCTGCTGGCTGTGTTCAATTTGAAGAAGACCACGAAAATCCTCCAAGCCGGGCATATTTAAAGATTCAGGAGAGTCTTACCCTTTACCACACATTTTTTGGCGTAGATTTTCCGAAGGAAGGTGACAAATGCTTCGAAGCGGGGGCTTGTCCTGGCGGCTGGACCTGGGTACTGCGTCAGCTTGGGGCAGATGTGCTTGCTGTAGACAGGGCAGAACTTGCTCCATCTCTTATGGCTGATGAACATGTTCATTTTTTGGCCCATGATGCATTCACCTTAAAGCCAGAGGAAGTCTGTCAGATTCTAAAATGCAAAAAAATTGACTGGCTTTTAAGTGATGTAATCTGCTACCCGGAGCGTCTTTTTGAGTGGATAAATCTCTGGCGGGATAGCGGTCTGGCAAAAAATATTATCTGCACGATTAAAATGCAGGGAGCGATTAACTGGCCTCTGATTGCAGAATTTGCCAGAATTCCAGATTCAAAAATCGTTCACTTAAATTACAATAAGCACGAACTCACTATAATGATTGCCTGCTAAACCAGATCGTATGGAGTTTCCTGATAGACATAATAGTTGAGCCAGTTTGAATAGAAGAGATGGGCTGTGCTCCGCCATGTACTTGCCGGCTCTTGTGTGGCATCATTATTGGGAAAGTAATTCTCAGGGATATCAATCGGAAGATTTTTATTTTTATCCCTCCAGTATTCATTTGCCAGTGTTTCGGTGTCGTATTCTAGGTGACCCATCATAAAAATCGAGCGGTTGTCTTTGGACTTTGAAATCGTGACTTCTCCTTCAAGATTTTCTGCGAGTATGACCAGGTCTTTTTCTTTTTCGATGAATTTGCGGTCTACAGTGGTGTGGCGGCTTGTTGGAACCGGGAAAATATCGTCAAATCCGCGCATAAGGGGATCAGCTTTGACAGTTCGCCTGTTTGGTAAAATACCAAAAAGTTTTTTTGCCAGTCCCTGCTTTTGAATTCCGTAATTATGATAAAGTCCGGCCTGCGCTCCCCAGCATATGTAGAGGGTGGAGTATACATTTTCTTTTGCGTAATCCATAATCCGGCAAAGTTCATCCCAATAATCCACCTGCTCAAAGGGCATTTGCTCTACGGGGGCGCCTGTGATTATGAGTCCGTCGTATTTGTGTTTAAAAATTTCGCTAGAAGGAATGTAAAAGCGTTCAAGATGTTCTCCTGAAACATGAGTAGATTCATGACCTTCAATGCGGACTAGAGAAATTTCGATTTGGAGGGGTGTGTTGCCCAAAAGTCTGAGAAGCTGTGTTTCGGTGGCTTCTTTTGTAGGCATTAAATTAACGATTGCGATTTTTAGCGGGCGGATGTCCTGTGAAGCAGCCCGTTTTTCAGTCATTACGAAGATATTTTCGTTTTCGAGAATTGAACGAGCTGGTAAATCTGACTGAATCCTGATTGGCATATTGCCCCCTATGTTGCATAGTGTAGCAAGTTTTTCGTTTTTTTACTATACTATATAAATATGTCGAATGATAGGCGAGCAGCTGTTAAAAAACTTAAAAATTTGTATCTTTCTCCTAAAATGGACATCAATGACTTCCGAACGAGGTTAAACGATACTTTTTCTTCAGTCTTTCTGCCGAATAATGTTGATTGCGAAGAAAAGGTTTTTCGGGGTACAAAATACGATGTACTTTCTCCAGAAATGTTTGCTTCCAACCGAATTTTGTTTTATATTCACGGTGGAAGTTTTGTCGCCGGTTCACGCTCTGTCTACCGCCCTTTTGTGTCTGCCTTAGCTAATGCAACAGCCAGTAAGGCCTTTCTCCCAGAATTTCGTCTGGCACCTGCGCATCCTTATCCAGCAAGCTTAGACGATGTAAAAGACATTTTTCAAACTGTTTACACTGAGATTTCTACAGCGCTTTCTATGTCTGATGATGATTCTTCTAAAAATCCGGAATTCATCATCATGGCCGACACTAGTGGAGCTTCAATTGCCTCTGCCCTGATTTTTTCACTGGAACAAAAGCAGCGACAGCTAATCCGCCAGGTAGTTTTCTTTTCACCCTGGCTTGATTTTTCGGAAGACAATGATATGTTCACTAGCAAAAAGGTGAGTGATGAAGTCTTTACTGCAGAGTCTGTCCGGCTTTGTTCAGAACATTATACTTATTCCGAAAACTGGAAGAATCCTATGGTTTCTCCCCTTAAGGCGAGTCGGAACCTGATTATGGAGTTTCCGCCACTTTTCATTCAAATGGGCGAAAAAGAAATCTTTAAAGATGATGCATATATGTTTCAGTCAATGCTTCGTAATATAGGTCGCCGGTGTGATCTGGATATTTGGCCCAATATGATGCCAATGTTCCAGCTGGATGACGAGCACTTGAGTGAATCTCATCTTGCAGTGGAGCGGGTTGGTCAGCTGATTACTACAAAAGACCGCTCTGACGAGGGGGTTCACGAGATTCAGCTTGAACTTGAACGAAGTTAGAAATCAGGAGAAAAATATGGAATTAGTTTGCCCTGCAGGTAATATTGATAAACTTTCTTATGCTTATGCTTACGGAGCCGACACGGCTTACATCGGTCTTAAAAGATTTTCCCTGCGAATCAAGGCCGACAATTTTTATGAGGACGAGTACAAGCGGGTCATCGAGCTTAAAAAGAAATACCCACAGAAGCGCCTTTTCTGCGCCCTTAACATCGCCTTCCACAATCACGATCTCAAGATGTTCCTGCAGAACCTGGACTACTTCAAGCAGTACCCGATAGATGCTTTTATCGTTCAGGATTTGGGGCTTGTTCCTATTTTGCAGAAGGAATTTCCTGGAACTCATTTGCATCTTTCGACACAGGCTTCCTGCATGAACAAAGAGGCCGTCAAAATGTATCATTCGCTGGGCTTCAAGAGGGTCGTTCTCGGCCGCGAAGTCTCCCTGGACGAAATCCGTGAAATAAAAGATGCCTGCCCGGAGATGGAGCTTGAGTGTTTTGCTCACGGTGCCATGTGCATCGCTTATTCGGGCCGCTGCCTTATGAGCGCTTATCTTACGGGGCGGAGTGCCCAGTCCGGCTTCTGCTCTCACTCTTGCCGCTGGGAATATGATTTGGGAGTTGAAGGCGGAAATCTTAAAATTGAAAATTCTGAAAAACTTACACCTGCTGATGCTAAAGCTATTGCCCAGTCGGGAATTTTGCGCCTTCAGGAGCGACAGAGGCCGGGCGAGCTTTTCCCGGTTTTTGAGGGAGACGACTTTACCGCCATTCTTTCTTCAAAAGACCTCTGCATGATTGACCACCTCGCTGACATGAAGAAGGCCGGGGTTGACGCAATCAAGGTCGAGGGCCGCATGAAGTCAACTTATTATGTTGCCATGGTTGCCCGTGCTTACCGAAAGGCTCTTGATGCCCTTGAAGGAAAAATCTCAGCTGAGGAGGCCGCTCCTTTCATCGCTTCGCTGGAAGATGTCGCTCACCGGGAGGCAACGACAGGCTTCTATTATAACCGTGGGGACGCCGACAAAACTACAATCGGTGCAAGCGATTCTCCTTATTTGCTGGCTGCTGCAATCGGCACTCCATTTACAGACGATGAAGCCGAAAAAATCTTTGCGGCAGGCGAAAAACTTGTGGCCGACAGAAATACCGAGCTTGATGCCATGCATCCAAGCGCCCGTGCCGCCGTTCTGCGGGACCTTGAGCAGCATCCTGAAAAGAAAATCAAAATCTGCGAGAAGAGGAATGGCTGGAAGGTCTATCCTTACGATGCCCTTAACCGTGTTGATGCGGGAACGGAGCTTGAATTTGTCTCTCCGTCAGTCCTGGCTCAGAAAGTTTCTGGCAGTGAATACGAATTCATCAATCCTAAGACAGGCGAAAAGCTCGACTGGGTGAACGCCGATCACGACTGTGCTATTTACACCGGTGTCAAAATCGAAGAAAACACCCTTGTGCGCACTAGAGATCCTGATTATGTCGAAGGAGAAATCCGTAACAGGGGGCGATAAGCCTCAGTGGCGGTTACAAAGTCATGAGAAAACTTTTTAGTATAATTGTCTGTTTATTTTCATTCTCTTTCTATCAAGTTTTTTCTGCTCCCACAGATAAAAATATAAAAAAATACATAGAGTTTGACATGATTTCTTATACTTTTCGAGGAATCGAGCGCAACAAAACTCTGTTTTCCAGCCAGTTCGGTTTGAAGACTCACTGGACAGACAGTGTAATCGGTTGTCAGTGGCACGAAAATGTATTTGATTTTACAGTGGAAGGTGAAGTCTGGTGCCCGTTTACAAACTGGTATTTTGATACGGCCAGAATTTCGGTCGGTATGGGAGGAATATATCACTATCAGCGCTACACTAATATTTCCCATGAGCACGATTACATTATAGATTCGACATTCCGCTACTGTACTGAGTCAAATTTCATGATTTCTTTTAAGGCTGGATATGCCGGAAAAAGAACGAGAGTTTACGCCCTTGAAAAATACTTTCCTGATATTTACGACCGCTATTTTGAAGCTATATTCCATTTAGATAAGGTTTGGAGTAACGGATTTGAAATTTATTGGGAGCATGGCCTTCATGATATGTACAGGTATCCGCTTTTCTGCTCCCCACACTATATGCTTGGTGCTGCAGTTAATCTTGATGGTGGGCTTAGAATCGCAGCAGACCTGTCCATTCGAATCGTTGATGGTTACACAACGGCTCCTTACATAGATAATTCAATTTTTAAGATTTCCGCGAGGTATACATTCTAATGAAGCTGCCAAAATTTCCTCGGTTCATAAAAAATTTTTTCTCGTTGACAGGTCTTTGCCTTCTTCTTTATGTTATGGCTTTCTGTATTCTTTCCTGTTCAAATTATGGCTTTTTCTGGGGGCGCTTTGACCAAAACGAAGTAGATGAGAGATCCGGCACAGTTCAGGATTTTAACAGATATGCACCGGATTTAAGCGTTGCTTCATCAAATCCAAATTGGGAAAGCGGCCATGAAATCTTTACGGCAGAAGGTAAGCGCAGATACAGTGTTTTGGTCATTACGGATTTGCACTACGGTTCTTCAAGGGAAGACATCAATGAAGCAGCTTTTTTGACATGGCTTGAATCGATTTATAAAGCCGGAGGAGAGAATGTTCCCCGTTTTGCAATAAATCTGGGAGATTCGGCTGATGGCGGGCATGAAAGCGAATACGACAATTATATTTTATTTGAAAAGAAAATTAAGGCTTTGGCTGGTAAATATCTTTGGAACGAAGATGAAAATACAGCCGATGACAAGCGTAAATTCAGAATTTTCTCAATTCTTGGAAATCACGACCTATACAACAATGGTTCGAAATACTTCCTAAAAAAACTTTTTCCTTATTCATCTAGCTATCATTTTACTATTGATACTGATATCAGTGATGATTATTCTGGTTTTTCATATTATTTTCTTGATACGGCGAATGGAACTACAGGCCCAACTCAACTAGAAGATTTTAAAACAAAAATTTACGCAGATCCGCATCCGAAAGTTATCCTGACTCATTATCCAATTTGGGCTGGTGGTACAGACAGCGCCTTCGCCTTTATGATTATTCAGAATTCCATGGAGCGAAATCTTCTCCTCACATATTTTATCGAAAATAATGTAAAATATGTTTTAGAGGGACATGCCCATAAAAATTATGGAGTTGATTACGGCGGACAGTTCAAGGAAGAAGTTATTGGTTCTCTGCGATTTTCTTCCCGGGATGCCAAACAGTGTGCGATTTTTACAGTGGATGAAGAAAAAAGCACTGTAACGACACAGGTTTACAAATTTTAGATAATTCCTGTTTTATTTTTGTTCCCACTCAACTTCCACCATGCGGTTTTCGATGTTTTCGATTCGCTGGAAGGTGAGGCAGGTGGCTTTGTGCACTTTTAGCCCTCGCTTGGTCATGTAGGCCACGATTGGGTCTCCCACGGAAGGATTGCAGCAGCCTGCCAGAGTGTATGTAACATTTTTCGTATTCTCAACGATAATTTTTCCTGTGTAGCGGCTTTTTTCGGCAAGTTCCGGGTTCATTCCCTTTGACGAGCGGTGCTTGCGTTTTTCTTCCTGAATTGCCCGGCTTCTCTCGTTCTGGGCGTCCAAATCCTTTGCCCTTTGCTCTGCGGCGGCCTTGTCTTCAAAAGTGGGGTCATTTGCTAAAAGCCATGAGTGAATTTTCTGCCTTGCCTTACCCGTCTTTACTATTTTGAGCTGGTTTTCGGTGGGATGCGCCTGAGGATTCGTGATGATTTCGATAATCTGAGTGTTCTGCAATGGAGCCGTAATGGGAATGATTTTTCCGTCAGCCTTTGCACCGACGATTTTTTCCCCGACGCCAGAGTGAACCCGATAGGCAAAGTCGATGGCACAACTTCCCTGAGGCAATTGAATTACATCGCCCTTTGGAGTGAAGACATAAATCTCGTCTCCCAAAAGCTCGCCCTTAAGCTCAGAGAAAAATGTCTCGTTACTCAGGTCTTCTTTTTTGAGATTTTGCAGCTGATTGAAAATTCCCAGTGAGGCCACATCAACCTTGTCATGGTTCATGCCCTTTTTGTAGAGCCAGTGGGAAGCAACTCCGTGCTCAGCCATATTGTGCATTTCCCGGGTACGGATTTGAATTTCCAGGGGCTTTCCCTCACAGACCACGGTGGTATGAAGAGACTGATAGCCGTTGGATTTTGGCATGGCGATATAATCTTTGAAGCGGCCGTCCATTGGCTTCCAGAGACCGTGAACGATTCCAATCAGCGTGTAACATTCGGCGTTTGTCTCGCAAATGACGCGCAGGGCCAATAAGTCGTAAAGGGAAGATGCGGGCACATTTCTTTTCTGCATCTTTTTGTAAATAGAATAAAAATGCTTGGCCCGGCTGGAAATCTGCACGCTGATTCCCAGTTTTTCCGCAGACTTGTAGATTGCGTTCACTGCTTTTTCAAGGTAGGCAGAGCGCTCGTCTTTTTTTTGGGCGACGATAGCCTTAATCTGCTGGAAGACATCGGGATTTGAGTATTTGAGGCTAAGGTCTTCCAGCTCGGACTTTACACTCTGCATACCAAGCCTGTCTGCCAGTGGAGCCCAAATGTCTATGACTTCGCTTGCGACAAGACGCTGTTTTTTTTCGTCGATTGATTTTAAATTTCTCATGCGGTCAAGACGGTCTGCAAGTTTTACGAGTATGACCCGCACATCGTCAATCATGGCGAAGAGCATTTTTCGGATTGCGTCGGCCTGCTGTATGGTGGAGGCGTTGATTTTCATTCCGGTGATTTTGGAAGTGTCACGAACGATTTTAAAAACCGTCTCGCCAAACTGAGATTTAACTTCTTCTTCGGAAACTCCATCAACTTCAAAAATGGCATGGAGAAGACCGGAGATAATGCATTCCATGTCCATTTTGCTCTGAGCCAGGATTGAAGCAACGCGAATCGGGTGGAGAATGTAGGGAAGACCACAGGCGCGGGAAAGCCCTTCTGTTTTTTTACAGAGAAAATCCCATGCTTTCGTAAAAAGCGCCTTGTCTTCCTCTGAGAATGAATCAAAAGTCTTAAAAAAAGTTTCTAAGAGAATCTTAGGGTCTGTCTCGCTATTGTTAGTCGCAATATCAATCATAAATCTCCCATACCCGTTAATCCGGTTTCCCAAACGCTTATAATAAAATATCACAAATCCTAGTAATTGGGTAGGGGAAAACGACACCTATTTTTACGACTTTTGTCCTGAAAAA
Organism: uncultured Treponema sp.; assembly: GCA_947167745.1. The sequence continues at coordinate 12,664 of CAMVJE010000011.1, read as the reverse complement.
CTCATTAGCAGCCTTGCTTGCGATGTTTTATTTTTCCCCTTCCTCCAAAGTTCTACTATTATCAAAGTCCGAAATATGCTACAATTTGCCCATGAACATCATCGCTTCAAGGTCAAATCTTTCGGGTGCGATTACCGTTCCCGGCTCAAAGTCTCATACAATCCGTGCCCTTTTGCTTGCCACGCTGGCAGAGGGCACTTCCCACATAAAAAATCCTCTTCCCAGCGCAGACTGTCTTTCAACGGCGGCTGCAGTCCCCCTCATGGGCTCAGAGGTGGACTTAAATCTTCTGGCAGAGGGCGAGCCTGGAACCGAATGGACTGTTTACGGAGCCGGCAAAAATCTTCACCTTCCCGATGATGTTGTGAATGTAGGCGATTCCGGCTCGCTTTTGTATTTTCTTACACCAGTTGCCGCCTGCTTTGAGGGAACTTCTGTCTTTACAGGGGATGCCAGCATCAGAAAACGCCCTGTTCTTCATGTAGTGGATGCCTTGAATCAGCTTGGTGCAAAATCTTTTGTCACCCGTCCCAATGCTAACGCTTGCCCGCTGGTTATTACAGGTTCGATTAAAAAGGGAGGAACTGTAAAAACCCCTGGTGAGATTTCAAGTCAGTACATTTCAGGCCTTATGATGGCAGGAATTCTCACAGAGGGGTCAGTTAAAATTGAACTTTCAAATCCCAAAGAAACACCTTATCTCACTATGACTCAAAAATGGCTGGAAAAGGTGGGAGTTAAATGCTCTGTTTCTGAGGATTTTAAGCATATTGAAGTTACTCCAAATCAAAATCTCAAAGGATTTGATGCAACAATTCCTAGTGACTGGGAGGGCGTGGCTTTCCCCCTGATTGCCGCTCTAGTCTCAGACAGTAAAATCACCATTGATAATGTGGATTCCAGTGGCACTCAGGGAGATGATGCAATTGTTTCTATATTACAGTCTCTGGGCGCGGATATTGTCTGGGATAAAAAGGCCGAAAAACTTTTTGTCGCTGGCGGAAAGTGTTCAAAGGATGGGATCGGTCGTCTTTCTACTGAACATCTTCCGAATGGCGAGCTTCATGTGAACATTTCAGGCTTCCCCGATGCGGTTTGTGCCCTTGCGGCCCTTGCCTGCTTTGTGGAAGGAAAAGTCGTTATCGAAGATGCAGCCGTTTGCCGACGAAAAGAAACCGACCGCCTTAAAGTGCTTACAATCGAACTTGCAAAACTTGGTGCTTCTATCGAAGAAAGGGAAGACAGCCTGATTATTCACGGACATTCTCCCTTCCTCAAAGACGGCTCGCCAAATCCTGACTTCACACTCCACGGTGCAATATGTGAAAGTTATGATGATCACCGTATGGCCATGTCTCTGGCATCAATCGCCCTGGGCTTGCCAAAAGACGAAAGAATCATCATAAATAATGCAGAGTGTTGCGCGGTTAGTTTCCCGCATTTCTACGAAGTGATGAACAAAATAAACGCTAATTTTAGAGAAGAGGAGTAGTCCTATGCTTACAGACATTGAAATTTCACAGCAGAACAAAATGATTCCAATCGTCGATGTGGCGAAAAAAATCGGAATTACCGAAGACTGTCTTGAACTTTACGGGAAATACAAGGCAAAAATCACTATGGATGAGCTTCGCCGCCTGCAGAAAAAGGCTAGTGACCCTCGGGGCCGAGGTAAACTCATCCTCACTACGGCTGTAACTCCAACTCCTGCCGGCGAAGGCAAATCAACTGTTTCCATCGCATTGGGTGACGGACTCAATAAAATCGGCAAAAAGGCAGTTATCGCTCTCCGCGAACCTTCTCTTGGTCCCTGTTTTGGCGTAAAGGGCGGTGCTTGTGGTGGCGGATATGCCCAGATAGTTCCAATGGAAGATATCAATCTGCATTTTACCGGCGACATTCACGCAATCTCCATCGCAAACAATCTGATTGCGGCCCTTATCGATAACCACATCAAGCAAGGGAACCAGCTTAGAATCGATCCTCGCACAATTTCATGGAAGCGCTGTGTTGACTTAAACGACCGCGAGCTTCGCAATATCGTCGTTGGCATGGGCGGTGTGGCTGACGGAATGCCCCGTGAAGACCATTTCTGCATTACCGTGGCCAGCGAACTCATGGCAATCATCTGTCTTTCTTCTTCAATTTCTGACCTCAAAAGACGGGTGGATTCAATTACAATCGGAAAGACATTTGATAAACGACCGGTAAAATTCGGCGAGCTTAAATGTACCGGTGCAATTGCCGTTCTTCTCAAAGACGCGATTAAGCCGAACCTTGTTCAGACTCTCGAAGAAAATCCAGTTTTTGTTCACGGCGGGCCTTTCGCAAACATAGCACAGGGAACAAACTCGGTGAACGCAACTCTTTCTGCCCTTGCAACTGGTGATTATGTCGTTACGGAAGCAGGTTTCGCCGCTGACTTGGGGGCTGAAAAATTCATGGACATCAAATGCCGGGCAGCAGGAATTTCTCCCAGCGTTGTCGTAATTGTTGCCACAGTCCGTGCCCTTAAAATGCACGGTGGCATGGCAAAAGCTGACCTTTCAACTCCAAGTATTGCCGCTCTTCAGGCAGGATTTGAAAACCTGGCCGTTCACATCGAAAATATCGCAAAATTCGGCGTTCCTTCCGTGGTGGCAATCAACCGTTTTGTCACCGACACCGAAGAAGAAATTTCCCTGCTAAAGGAACTCTGTGCCAAAAAAGGGGCAAAAGCAGTTCTCTGTGAAGGCTGGGGAAAGGGTGGCGAAGGAGCGACAGAACTTGCAAAAGTCGTTGCAGATGTGGCTGATTCAAATCAAGCAAATTTTCACTACCTCTATCAGGCAAATCTTTCATTTGCTGACAAAATCCGCACTCTTGCAAAAGAGATTTATCGCGCCAGAGATGTTGAATTTGCTCCGAATGTGCTTAAAAAACTCCGGGAATACGAGGAGCAGGGCTACAAGGACTTGCCGGTCTGCGTGGCAAAAACCCAGAATTCAATCAGTCATGATCCAAAACTCATGGGTGCGCCAAAAGATTATGTTTTCCCTGTCCGTGATGTACAGCTTTATTCGGGAGCGGGCTTTGTAGTTGCTCTGGCCGGTGAAATTATGACTATGCCTGGCTTACCAAAATTGCCTGCCGCTCTTAACATCGACATTGACGATGAAGGTCACATTTCGGGGTTATTTTAATGTTCGGATTTTACTTTAAAAAGAATTTCGCTGACGGCTGGGATAATTTTTTCTTCCTGGTGCTGTCTAATGCTGTTACGATTCTCCTGCTTGTCGGCTCTTATTTCGCCCTCAAGGCCGTGGATTCTTTTGGGCCTTATGCATTTTTGCTTGCATTCATTCTCTGCATGGGAATTCTCTCGGTTTCTCTCTTTGCATGGGGAGCCAATGCGGCTAAAATTGCTGACTTCCGTGCCCCCTCATTTGGAGTCTTCTTTTCTGCCCTTAAATCTGTATGGAGAATAGGTCTTACTTTTGGCGTTATGGTTGCAGTCGTGCTTATTTTGGTTCGCTTTGCCGTAGCCTACTATCTCGGAATGTATTTTAATGACGGAAGTTTGCTGGGACTCATCATTACGGCGGCTTTGGGCTGGTTTGTCTTTGTTTCAGCAATAGCACTTCAATATTTTATTCCTCTTTATTTCTTGCAGGAAAATAACGGATTCAAAAAATGCCTTAAAAAATCCTTTCTTATCTTCTATGATAATGTTGCTTTTTCTATCGAGCTTTTTTTCGTAAATCTCCTGCTTTTTATTCTTTCCTGCGTCACTTTTATGATTATTCCGGGGCTTAACGGAATCCTGCTTTCTTCAACGAATGCCCTCCGCCTCCGCCTTTATAAATACGACTGGATTGAAAAAATGAGCGAGACCGACCCGGATTTTGAAAAGAACCGGGACAAGCGAAACGAAGTTCCCTGGGACGAGCTTTTGGCCGAAGATAAAGAATCTCTTGGACCTCGCAAACTCAGTTCATTCATATTCCCCTGGAAATAGCATACTTGAAACTCGTGTTTTTTCGCGATAGACTTTATACATTCATTAAAATACATGGAGAAAAAAAATGAAAAAATTTCTTTCTGTTGCTGCTGCCCTCCTTGCAGGCGCATTCGTCCTTACTTCTTGTAACGAAAAAAACAGCAAAATCAAAATCGGTGTAATTCAGCTTGTTGAGCATCCTGCCCTCGACAAAAGCTATCAGGGCTTCGTTGACGGACTTGCAGAGGCTGGCTACAAAAATGGCGAGAATATCGTTATTGACTACCAGAATGCACAGGGTGAACAGGCAAACTGCGTTACAATCGCCAACAAATTCGTAAACGACAAAGATGACCTTATCTTCGCAATCGCAACTCCTGCTGCTCAGGCTGTTGCAAACCTCACAAAAGATATCCCTATTCTCGTAACTGCTGTTACAGATCCTGAGTCTGCAAAACTTGTAAAATCAAACAAAAAGCCTGAGACAAATGTTTCCGGCTCATCAGACCTTACACCGGTTGCCGCTCAGATTTCTCTCCTTAAAAAAATTCTTCCGAACGCAAAAAAAGTCGGTCTTCTTTACTGCTCAAGCGAAGCAAACTCAATTTTCCAGATTGACATCGCAAAACAGGCTTGTGCTCAGAACGGACTTGAATATGTTGAAGGTTCGGTTTCTAATTCAAATGAAATTCAGCAGGTTACACAGAGTCTGGTTGGCAAGGTAGATGCATTCTATGTTCCTACAGACAACATGCTCGCTGCCGGTATGGCAAATGTTGCAATGGTCGCAAACGAAGCAAAACTTCCGGTTATCTGCGGTGAGGACGGCATGGTTGCTTCTGGCGGTTTGGCTACTTACGGCATCAACTACTACGAACTCGGAAAGCTTACTGGCAAACAGGCTGTAAAAGTCCTCAAAGAAGGTGCAAAACCAGCTGAAATGCCAATTGAATATCTTGAAAAATTCGATTTCACTTACAACAAAGATACTGCTGAAAAAATCGGAATTACAATTCCTGAGAATCTGTAATTTTTCCGCTTTTTCTTAGTAAAAAACGAACCCGTATTCATTGTGGAGTTTATAGCTTCATGCAGGATACGGGTTTTTTATTACAGGTACACTTTCGGAAAATCAAATTCTGTGTTAAATTTATATAGCAAGGAGATTTTTATATGGTAAATATCGCAAAAAAATTATTCACAGTATCTATTGCATTTTTGCTTGCAGGAGCTTTCTGTTTTGCCGATGAGGTTCTTTCCGAATCAGCTTCTTCTTCAAATTCAAGCTCTTCATCAACATCAAGCGATTTTTCAAAAAATATAAAAAGTCTTGAAGGTCATCGCTTTATTGAAGTCCGAGGTGCATTTCCTGTATTCCCGGCTTTAACCTCTCATGGTGCGGTGCAGTCTTTTGTCGTCGGCTTTGCTGATTTATTTGGTGCTGCTTTTACCCCGCACGACAAATTTGAAGCGACAACTCCAAAATTTGCTACAGACTTGAATATTACATTTTATCCACCTATCGCAAATTATCATTTTGGCTTTATGGCAGGTGCTGCTTTGGATTATTGGGAATCTTCAAGAAGTGCTGGAAATACAGAAGAGTTTTCCATGAATTTCTATTATATTGGTTTTCACGCAGATTATGGTCACTGGGTTTTCACTTCAGGTGGTATGCGTCTTTCAATTTATGGAGAAATCAGTCTGGGATGGCTCAACTATAAAGATTCTTCAGATTCTAGCATGAGGGGTTGTTTTGACTTCTGTCCTTTTGGCATCCAGTTTTGCCCCGAAAAACATGTAGGAATTTATCTTGAGATTCCTCACATCGGAGGCAGGCCCTTCTTCCAGACTGGTCTTTCTCTAGGTCTTTAAAGCAGCCTTACTGTTCAAGAATTAAGTCAACTGTCTCGGCGGCGCATGCTTTTACGAGATCCGCCGGGGCTATGACAATCTGTTCCCCACGAACGCCCGCACTTACATAAATTTTTTCGTGCTGCAAGGCTGACTGGTCAATAAAAGTGGGGAATTTCTTTTTCATTCCCAAAGGTGAGCAGCCGCCCCTGATGTAACCTGTAAGGGCCAAAAGTTCTTCTGGCTTTACGGGATTTATTTCTTTTGCCCCGCATGCATTTCTTGCTTTTTTGAGATTGATTTCATGTTCAGCGCTCTGACAGAAGACAAAAATCTGCTTGGACTCACTCCTCATGACGATTGTTTTAAAACAGGCTGCAGGATTTATTCCAAGCTTTTGGGCAATACCGCCAGCTGCCCCTCGTGAAAGTTCGTGTTCCCCGTCATCATCATAAGAAAGCGTTTCATATTTTATCTTTAACCCGTCAAGAATTCTCATTGCATTAGTTTTTTTCATTTTCTCTTTTCCTTTATTATGCTATATTTAAACAATGAGCCAGAATTTTCAAGATGTACTCAGCTCTTTTTCTCAGAAATTAAGTCGTTTTAACAAGTCTTCGGCGACTGAACGCACCGTTGAAGTTTCAAAAAATTCTTACTACGAAGAAAAATTACGGGAGAGGGGAGAACGCCTTCGTACTTCAGTGGTTTCAAGCTACAAAATTTTCCGCGCCCCCTTTGAGGCTCTTGGGGAGCAGAGTGACCGGGCGGCTTCTTTAGACAAAGATGAGCAGAATCTTCTCAAAGCCTACAATCTCTACAAATCCTGCATGGACATCGATAAGGAAAATCAGGATGAAATCGGTGCTACCCACATAAAAAGCGTAGAGCTTTATTCTCCGCTTGCAGATAAGGCCAGTTACACAAGCGGCGGGCAGTTCATTTATCTTCTATGCTGGCTTTTTTTCGAGCAGAATTGCCAGGAATTCATTCCCTTTTTTATCGAAAAGGAAAATTATCATTCTCTTGCTTTTGCTAAAGCTGACTTATTTGAATTTGATAGTCACGAACGGGAAATTTTCGAAATCATAAAGGCGGAATTTTATTCATGACAAAAGATTTGACAAATGGTCATCCGCTGAAAATCATTTTCAATTTTGCTCTTCCTGTTTTTTTCGGCTATATCTTTCAGCAGTTCTATAATATCGTGGACACAATCATAGTCGGTCAGTTTCTTGGGGTTGATGCTCTTGCGGCTGTTGGTTCAACAGGGAGCTTAAATTTCATGATTCTTGGTTTCTGCATGGGGGTCTGTGCAGGTTTTGCCATTCCTGTAGCCCAAAAATTCGGCGCAAACGATTATCCTTCCATGAGGCAGTTTGTCTTTAACTCCTGGCTTTTGATTATACTTTTGTCAGTCGCACTCACGGTTCTTACTGTTATTTTCTGCCGCCCCATGCTGCAACTTTTAAAAACACCTTCTGATATTATCGATATGGCTTATTCGTATTTTGTAATTATTCTTTGTGGAATTCCTGTCGTTTTCTTCTACAACATTCTCGCCGGAAATATTCGTTCTGTGGGTGATTCAAAAACTCCTTTATATTTTCTGCTGATTTCCGCCATGCTCAATATCATTCTTGATTTTGTCTTCATCGCGCTATTTAAATTCGGCGTTCAGGGAGCAGCCTGGGCAACCGTTATTTCTCAAGGAATTGCTGGACTTTTGTGTTTTTTCTACATGAAGCGTAAGTTTGAAATCCTTCGACTTAGATGCGGGGACAGAGTCTGTTCTTCTAAGAAAATTCTAACCCTTTTGGGAATAGGCCTTCCTATGGGCTTACAGTATTCGATCACTGCTGTTGGCGCACTGATTCTACAGTGGTCAGTCAATCTTCTTGGTTCAGTTTATGTTGCCGCTATGACTACGGCCCACAAAATCCATGTTTTTTTCTGCACACCTTTTGATGCACTCGGAACGACTATGGCAACCTATGCAGGACAGAATGTTGGTGCCCGTAAAATCATCCGCCTTAATTCAGGTCTTTTTTGGGGCGTTATGATTGGCTTCATTTATTCTGCCTTTGCCCTTGTGATACTTGCAATTTTCGGTGATGAGCTTTCTGCCCTTTTTATAAATGTAAACGAAAATCAGGAAGTGCTGGCTGAACTTATCAAGAATTCATATTTGTATCTTGTTGCAAACGGAGCCTGCCTCTGTCTTCTGGTTCTTGTAAATAATGTCCGCTTTATGATTCAGGGAATGGGATTTTCACGACTGGCAATTTTTGCAGGCGTATTTGAACTGGTCGGCCGGGCTTTTATTGGTTTTGTGCTGGTTCCTGCTTTTGGTTTTATCGGCGCCTGTTTTGCAAGCCCTTTGGCATGGCTGCTTGCTGATATTTTTCTTATTCCAGCTTACTTTTCCAGCCGAAAAAAACTTGTTAAAATATTCGGAAGAGACGAGCAAAGCTGATGAAGTCCATCAAGTCAAAAATATTTTTAATTGTTCTCATCGGAATTATTGCATCTTCTGTAACGGTCGGTGCATTCGGTATTTTTGGTGCAAATACTGTTATCCGTCGGGATTCTGCGGATATTCTTGACCTTATGACACAGGTTCAGTCTTCCGGATTAAACACAATGTTTTCTGATATTGAAAAATCAACAATTGTATTAGCCGGGCAGGTGCAGGAACATCTTGAAAGTCTTATGGTTTTTCATGATTTTGAGCGTTATATGCGTTATAAAACCAAGCTTGAGGACATTTCTTATTACATAGCGAGTTCAACTGCAAATGCCATAGCAGTTTATGTCCGCTTCGCACCTGAAATTACGGATGAAGTCGACAGTTTTGTCTGGAAAAAGACAGACGACTTCTTTAAGCCTGCAAAACTCACTGATTTTCCAATTTATGATTCTGATTATTCCAACAGCTGGTACTACAAAGCGCAAGTTACAGGTCGCGGAGTTTGGACAAAGCCTTATTATAACGATGATTTTAGGGAGTATGTAATTACTTTTGCCATGCCTGTTTACAAAAACGGAAAGTTTTTCGCTGTTGTCGGTATGGATATAGACTTCGATGATATTGTGGCAATTGTCAATTCAATTTCCGTGTATGATACAGGATACGCTTTTTTGACGGATGAGGCATTTGTCGTTACTTATCACCGTTCTATCCGTGCCGGAGTCAGGATGTTTGACAAAACGACGGACTTCAACATGTATTACATCGATGATTTGGTTATTCCTATTTATGAATATACTCTCGATGGTAAAAAATTCAGGATGATGTATAAGCCTTTGGAAAACGGAATGCGTCTTGTTGTAAGCGTACCTTCTAAAGAAATTGACCGTGAAAGAAACAGGCTTTTTATTGAAATTGTAATTTCCATCCTTGTGATTTCTATTCTTCTGTCACTTATAAGCATGTGGGTTTCAAAAAGACTTACCCTTCCTCTCAAAGAACTTACTGACTCTACAAGCCAGATTATCGCTGGAGTCTACGAACTTAATTTTAATAGGAAGCCTCATGATGAAATTGGCGAACTGATGAATACCTTCCTGTTTATGGCCCGCTCACTTAAGGTTCAGTTCAATTATATTAATTCCCTTGTCTATTTTGATTCAATGACAGGTGCAAAAAACAAGCGGGCTTTTCTTGAACTGCGCAATAAGATTGATGCTGCCATCGAATCTGCTAAAGCACAGAATGAAAAATATGAATTCGGCGTAATTGTTTTCGATGTGAACAATCTGAAAGAGATAAACGACAAGTACGGCCATGAAGCCGGCGATTTGCTTATAAAAAATTCCTGCGACCTTATAAAGAAAATTTTCTCCGAAAGTGAAATCTTCCGAATTGGAGGAGATGAATTTGTCATTGTTATTACAGGTCTTGATTTTGAAAACCGGTTTGAATTGCTCACAAAATTCCGGACTGAAATGGACTATGAATTCAACAATAAAACCGAGGTTAGTGAGAAGCTTTCTATTGCAAACGGCCTGGCTGTTTATGATGCCCTGAAGGATTTAGATTTTCAGGCTGTTTTCGATCGCGCTGACGAAGAAATGTACAAGACAAAAATTTCCATGAAGGGTGGCAGGGAATTCGTTAGATAAGACCGGTGAGCGCAGATTTGCAATCTCCTTTTATTGTAATTGTACAAAACGCTTGAAAACTGTAATATAAATTGAATTTTAAGGAGATAAAGATAAAAAGCAGCCAAAAATATTGTCTGCTTTTTATCATGACAAGTTTCCGTTGGAAACTTGCTTCATTAACTGCCGCTTCTCATTTCATTGCGAAGTGGCATTAAAAAGTCAATCGAATGTTGAAACATTCTTCTTGACTTTTTATAGGAGATACAAATGGCAGATACAATGCATGCATTGGAAAAAAATCCTAACTGGAAAGGCCGACGAGGTCCTGTAGTTCTCGTAATTATGGACGGTGTTGGCTATGGTAAATACGAAGAAGGGGACGCAGTTAAGGCTTCAAAAATGAAGTACTTGGACTGGTTCACAAAAAACTGTCCTCACACAAAGCTTAAGGCTCACGGAACAGCAGTTGGTCTTCCTACTGATGACGATATGGGAAACTCTGAGGTTGGTCACAACGCTATGGGATGTGGCCGCGTTTTTGCTCAGGGTGCTAAGCTTGTTGGCGAGTCTATTTCTTCTGGAAAAATGTTTGAAGGCGCTACCTGGAAAAAGCTTGTAAAGAATGTAAAGGATAAGAATTCAGCTTTCCACCTTATTGGTCTTGTTTCTGACGGAAACGTTCACTCTCACATTGACCACCTTAAGGCTATGATTACTCAGGCTCACAAGGAAGGTGTAAAGACTCTCCGCGTTCACGCACTCTTGGACGGACGCGATGTTCCTCCGACAAGCGCTCTTGAGTATTTTGAACCTCTCGAAAAATTCCTTGCTGACTTCAGCGATGTTGATTATCAGATTGCTTCTGGTGGTGGACGTATGTACATCACTATGGACCGCTATGGTGCTGACTGGTCTATGGTAGAGCGCGGATGGCACGCTCATGTTCTGGCTGACGGCCGTCAGTTCGCATCTGCAACAGAAGCTATCAATACTTACCGCAGTGAAAACGCCGGCCTTCTGGACCAGGATATGCACGAGTTCGTAATCGCTAAAGACGGAAAGCCTGTAGGCCCTATTGTTGACGGCGACAGCGTAATCTTCTTTAACTTCCGCGGTGACCGCTCTCTTGAAATTACTGCTGCCTTCGAAGAGGATAACTTTACTCACTTTGACCGCGTACGCCGCCCTGCTGTTGAATATGCAGGTATGATGGAATACGATGGTGATAACCACAAGCCAGCTCAGTTCCTCGTAAACCCACCAAGCATTGACCGCACAATGGGTGAATATCTTACAAAGACTGGCGTTCATCTTATGGCAATTTCTGAGACTCAGAAATATGGTCACGTTACTTACTTCTTCAACGGTAACCGCCCTGGTGAATTCGACAAGAATCTTGAAACATATATCGAAGTTCCATCTGATGTTGTTCCTTTTGAGCAGCGCCCATGGATGAAGTGTGCTGAAATTACTGATAAGGTAATTGAAGCAATTGAAAGCGGAAAATATGACCACATCCGTCTTAACTACCCTAATGGTGATATGGTTGGACACACTGGTGTATTCAACGCTGTTGTATGTTCTATGGAAGGTATGGACCTTCAGCTTGGCCGCCTTAAGGCAGCTATTGAAAAGGCTGGCGGTATTCTCTGTCTCACAGCTGACCACGGAAACTCAGACGATATGTACGAGCACAAGAAGGACGGCTCTGTAGCTATGGGCGCTGACGGCGAACCAAAGCCAAAGACAAGCCACTCGCTCAACCCTGTTCCTGGCATCATCTATGACCCAGAGTACAAGGGCGAGTATGAGCTCGAGCTCAACAGCGGTCTTGGTATTTCTTCTTGGCCTGCAACTTTGATGAATTTGATGGGATTCGTTCCACCAACAGACTATGATAAGTCAATTATCAACCTCAAATAAAAAGACCTGTATTAAGGCAGAAAAGAGACTCGGCTTACTTGAAACAGCTCTCTCTTTTCTGTTATAATCTTTTTACACTTTTTCAAGGAGATTCCTATGAGACTTGCACGACGCTTTAGACCATTGGTCAGCAACAAGACAACACGCGCTAACAGCAAAAAACAGTCAAAAAGACTTGCTGCTAACTATGCGCTTATCGCTTCTTTGGCGGCAACTGATTCTAAATCAAAAAAATAATTTTGAATCATTGATTTCCCCACAATTCTGTGGGGTAATTTTTTTAAGGAGTACAACATGGCAAGTATTAAAAACGGATTAGGGGTTGCAACAAAAGAACTTGGTGCATTCAAAAAGTTTATTTCTCGCGGAAATGTAGTTGACATGGCTGTTGGTGTTATTATCGGCGGTGCATTTGGCAAGATTGTCACAAGCCTCGTAAATGACATTGTAATGCCACTTATCGGGCTTGCTCTCGGTAAACTCAATTTTGCTGAACTTAGCGTTAAAATCGGTGAGTCAGAAATCAAATATGGAGCTTTCATTCAGACTGTCGTTGATTTCATCATTGTTGCTTTCTGTATCTTTCTTGTGATTCAGATTTTCGAAAAATTCAAAAAGAAGGAAGAAGCTAAGCCTGAAGAAACTCCGGCAATCGTCAAGTCAGATGAGGCAATTCTGCTGGAAGAAATCCGCGATTTGCTTAAAAATAAATAATCAGCCACAACTGGGGCAAAACAACAATCGCAAAGAAAATAAGGCTTATCCAGGTGAAGCTTTTGATAAAGTCAAAGGCCTTGCCTG
>CAMVJE010000010.1 GCA_947167745.1 uncultured Treponema sp. | reverse complement strand
AGAAATAATTTTCGCCGTATGAATTTGTATGTGTGAAAGCGAACTGAAGGTGCTCGCCTGTGTAACTTCCGATTGGGTAGATTGTCTCGGATTCAAGTTCCTTTGTGAGAAGGTCGAGAAGACCGTTCTGACTTGCAAAATCCTGACCGTTAAGGCGCAGGGTAAGGCCTGAGTTCAGGTAGGCGTAGTTCCACATGCGTTTTTCGACATATTCCATGTTGAAGGAATATTTTCCGAAAATCTTTGTGTCGGGAACGAATTCAAAATATGTACCGTTTTTGGTGCCCGGTTTTACCGCGCCCGATTTGTTTGACTGTAATTTTCCTTCGGCAAAGACAGCCTCAACGCATTTTCCGTCACGAATTGAGATTACGCGGAAATATGAAGAAAGGGCGTTTACGGCTTTGGTACCGACACCGTTCATACCAACAGAGAATTGGAAAACATCGTCGTTGTATTTTCCGCCGGTGTTGATCTGTGAAACGCAGTCCACGACCTTTCCGAGCGGAATGCCACGGCCATAATCCCGCACTTTCACGCGGTTTTCCTTGATTTCGACATCGATTTTTGTACCGAATCCCATGATGAATTCGTCGATTGAGTTGTCGATTATTTCTTTTAGGAGAATGTAGATTCCGTCGTTCTGGTTTGAGCCGTCGCCAAGCCGACCGATGTACATTCCGCTTCGGAGGCGGATATGCTCAAGGGCATCCAGGTGACGGATTTTGTCGTCTGAGTAGTCCGAGGCGGAAACTTCTTTTTTTGCCATGCCTGCGTTCGGGTCAGCTTTTTTTGCGGCCTCAAGTTTTTTTTCGGCTTCGGCAGTGGCTTTTTTGTCCGCTGCCCGCTCTTCTACGCTGTTTTTGGGAGCCGCCTCTTTTTTTGACTTCGCCACAGTCTTTGCGTTGTCCCAGGCGCGGAAAGTTCCTTCTTCATCGATTCCGGCCACAGGCTTTGTTTTTTTTTCCACGCTTTTTGTGCCTGTCACCGAAGATTTTGAAACCACAGATTTCACAGATGACACAGATTTTGTTTTTGCTGTTTTCGCAGACGATGACTTGGCTGCGGCCGTTTTTTTTGCAGCCGTTTCCTTCTCTTCTTTTTTAATTCCACCCATAGCATAAAATTATACACTATTTCTTTCGAATTGAAAATACTTCCTTTCTGCTATAATATATTCTGACTTATGACTAAAGCTCTTTTTATTTCATTTCTTGTTTCCATGGTTCCCCTGATTGAGCTTCGAGGGGCAATTCCTGTGGGTGTCGGCCTTTTTGCCGCTCAGAATATCGAGATGACTCCGCTCACCCTCGTCCTTCTTTTCGTAACCTGCATGGTCGGGAACATGCTCCCGGTTCCATTTATCTTTTTGTTCGCGCGGAAATTCCTTGAGTGGGGCCAGGACAAAAGAGTTATAGGCGGAATCTGTCGTTTCTGCCTCGAAAAAGGCCATCGTGGTGGGGCAAAATTGCAGGAAAAGGCGGGCAGGGGGCTTTATTTCGCCCTCTTTCTGTTCGTTGGAATCCCCTTGCCTGGAACTGGCGCCTGGACGGGTACTCTTGCCGCAAGTCTCCTTGACATGGACTGGAAAAAGACCTGTATTTCAGTAATTTCAGGCGTACTTCTTGCTGGAATCATCATGCTCACCCTGAGTTTCACTGTGGCAAGCGTTGCCTCATAAAGTTTCGTCTAGGTTTTTCCGAAAAAAAGTGCTATAATTTTACTATGTCCCGTGAAATTGAACTGAAAATCCCGCTAACAAACGAAGAATTTTCCCGAATTAAGAGCTTTTTGCTGGAGCCTTCAAAGATTAAAGGGCTTTCGGTGGCTAATGCAGAAAAAATTCTTAAAAGCGATGAATATTTTTCCCTTTACAAGACTCACGAGGAGAGGCTTAAAAACAAGGAGCTTCGGGTCATCAGAATCAGGAGCGAAAAAAAACAGCCTCTTTTGCCCAGCGGAATTGACATGTACGGTGAAGAAGTCGAAAAAGCATATTTCTGCATCAAGCAAAAGTCAATCGAAAACGGCATTGAATATAACCGCGAGCACGAGACTTTCATCGAAAATCCGGCCGTCCTCAGAGCTTTTTTTGCAGCTGCGGGCTACATAAAGTGGTTCGAAAAGAAAAAGGACTCTATCTCCGTAATCTGCACTCATTCAGATAATCCGTCCTTTGAAGCTCATCTGGAACTCGAAAAGGTAAATTCACTTCCATATGTCGAAATCGAGTACACGGGCGACGATTTTACGGCCGAAGAAGTGCGGCAAAATCTTGAAAAAATCCTCCTTGCCCTGGGACTTGACCCAAAAAAGCGGGATTCTCGTTCCTGGGCAGAGATTTTGGAAAAGTAAAAGTTTAAGACTGAAAATTCGGGCGGTCCGGCTTCGCCGTCGGGCTATCCGCTGTTACGCGCTAAGTGCGCTCCATTCCTCAACTTCGTTTCGGAACGCCTGCGGCGCAGCTCCTATCCCTACCGCATCAAATCAATTCCCTTAAATTCATGCAGCTCATGTCAGTAAATTCAAGGATTCTTTCCCAGTCCGTTTTGGGCGGCTCCGTCCTCTCCTCGTTACTCGGGTCGTAGACGGCACAGGTCTTGAATCCGGCCTTATGGGCTGTCCTCAGTGCGTGAAGTGCATCCTCAAAGACGACGGCTTCCTCAGGCTTTGCCCCGCACCTTCTTGCGCTTTCCTCGAAAATCAGCGGGCTTGATTTTGAAGTGTTTAAATCCAGGCATGTGATTATTTGTGAAAAATATTTTTCGCAGTCAATACGCCTCATGCAGGCGAGGACACTTTCTCTTTCGGTGGCGGTGGCAAGCACGCATGGAATCTTCCGTCTGTTCACTTCCTCAAGAAAGTCTCTTGCCCCGTCTTTGAGCTGTAGGCTTGAACCGTAGAATTTCATAATCAGTTCTTTGACTTCTTCACCGATTTCTTCGATACTTTTTTTTACATCATATTCATCAATAAAATACTGGGCTGTCTCAATCATGTTCAGCCTTTTGACATTGTCCCATAAATCTTCGCGGGGATTTTTCCCTATGCTCTCAAGGTAAGTGTCAGCAATCGTATGCCACATGGGCATTGAATCCAGAATAGTGCCGTCCATGTCAAAAATTGCGCATTTCATCTTGTCTAAAATTGAATTTTTCATAAAAAAAGTATAACCTATTTCCTGTTTTTTGGTTTAAATTATAGAAAAAACTTGCAAGGAAAATCACAAAAATGATTGAAGTTTCACATCTCTCTAAACGCTTCGGCGAGTTCAAAGCTGTCGATGATGTCAGCTTTTCGATTCCGACGGGGCAGATCGTAGGTCTTCTTGGTCCTAACGGTGCCGGAAAATCAACCACCATGCGAATGATTACCGGATTTTTTAAGCCCACAAGTGGCACGGTCCTTATCGACGGAATCGACATCACGCAGAATCCTGTTGAAGCCAAGCAAAAAATCGGCTACATGCCGGAGTCAGCTCCCCTTTACGCCGACATGATTGTTGAGGAATACCTCCGCTATGTCGCCCTCATGCAGAATCAGAACGCAGACGAAAAAATCCCTAAACTTTGCGAAGAGTGCGGGCTCAAGGAAGTCATGCATAAAAACATCTCAGAGCTGTCACGGGGATACAAGCAGCGCGTCGGTCTGGCCCACGCCCTTATGAATGACCCGGAGATTTTGATTCTTGACGAACCGACATCGGGCCTTGACCCCAACCAGATTGAGGATGTCCGCTCTCTCATTCGTGAAATCGGAAAAACCCGCACGGTCATCATTTCAACCCACATCTTGAGTGAGGTCGAAATGCTTTGCGGCCGGGTCATCATCATATCAAAAGGCAAGGTCGTCGCCGACAGTCCGACTGTAGAGCTCCGAGAGCGATACGGCCACGCCGAGACCGTCTACATCCAGATTGACGGAGCGAGCGAGGATGAAGCAAAAGAATCACTTTCTTCTATTAATAATGTCGATTCCTGCACTGTCACAGAAGGAGACAAGGTTGAGTCTGCCCCAAATGCAATTTCGCTTTTGGTCAGTGCAAAAGACGGTCAGGAAATCCGCCCCGAACTCTTCAAGCTCTGTGCGGCCAAGAACTGGACAATCTACGAACTTGCAGTCCGAAAGAACAGCCTGGAAGACATCTTCCACGGACTTACAGTTGAAAATTAGATCCTCACAGAGTTTAGGAGTACACAGAGAGTTTAAGATATAGGATATAAAATTTTCTCTGTGAACTCTGTGGTCTCTGTGAGGAATTTAAAATATGGAGTTTTTATGAAACAAAATTGTTCATCTATCGTAATATTCAAGCGCGAAATCAAAGCGTACTTTACAAGTCCTATTGCTTACATTGTTACGGGGCTGTTTTTGCTGGCTTCGGGATTTTTGTTCTTCAATACATTCTTCCTGAATAATCGTGCCGAGCTTCGTCAGTTCTTCGGACTTTTGCCAATCGTGCTTTCATTCTTTATTCCGGCCCTCACCATGCGGCTCATTGCGGAGGAAAAACGAAGCGGCTCTTATGAGACTTTGCTGACACTTCCGGTCACTGAGACTGAGATTGTCCTCGGAAAGTACCTTGCTTCTTTCGTAGCGGGAGCCGTTATGCTCGTTCCCACTCTTTTCTATGCCATTACCTGCTTTGTTTTCGGAAAGCCTGACGCAGGCCCGATGATTGGCGGTTATCTTGGCGCTCTCTTTTTGATTGCATCTTTCTCGGCCATCGGCTTGTTCGCTTCCAGCCTCACGAAGAATCAGATTATCGCTTTCTTCATCGCATTCGCAATCTGCATCGTATTCACTTTGATTTCAAGTTTCCTGATTTTCATGCCGGCAAGCGTCGTCAGCTTCTTTGACTTCTTCTCGGCTTACTCACATTTCGAGTCAATCTCACGAGGAATCATTGATTTGCGGGATTTGGTCTACTTCATTTCCCTTACGGCACTCTTTTTTGTTCTTACCGTTGAATCATTAAAATCAACAGGGGAGGCTCGCTAATCATTATGAAAAAGTTCATTCAATATCTTAAAAGTCCGAAAAGTGACATTCTTCTTTTCATTCTTCTTTTGATTTTCGCAAATCTTGTGGTCAGCCGTTCTTATTTCCGAATTGACCTCACAGCCCCAAAATCTTACTCGCTCTCAAAAGGAAGCGAG
This sequence comes from uncultured Treponema sp., assembly GCA_947167745.1. The sequence goes on along the minus strand of CAMVJE010000010.1, from coordinate 51,603 downwards.
CAGGTTGTAAAGACTTTGGAAGAGCCTCTTTCAGTCAAAGTCTTTTTCTCTGACAATCTCAATGCTCCATATTCAAGCGTTTATCAGTACATCAAGGACATTCTGGTGGAATACAAATCAGCCGCCAACGACAATTTCTCTTATGAATTCGTCGATATGAAAAAGGCAGAAAATGAAAAAGCCGCCCGTGACTATGGACTGAACCAGATTCAGATTCAGGAGCTCAAAAATAACGAAGTAGGTGTAAAGCGAGTTTGGATGGGACTTGCCATTTTGTACGCTGACCGAATCGAAGTCTTGGACTCCCTCACGAGCACAGACGGTCTTGAATACAGAATCACTACCACGATTTCAAACATGGTCTCAACTACAAGTGCGCTTGCTGGCCTTGCCGGTGAAGTGAAACTCACTCTCTATGCCACTAAAAAACTCGCTGATTTTAAAATCATCGGCTTCAACCAGATGGAAGATGAAATCCGCGCGGCTTACGGCGAAATCAACAAAAAGAACAAGAACCGAATCCGCTTTGAGAGCATCGAGCCGCCTGCAAGCGAAATTCCTCCCCTCGTGGAAAAATACGGAATCCAGTCGCTTAACTGGAACGACCCGAATCTTGGTCAGGGAACTGGCGCGCTTGGACTTGTCCTTGAATACGGCGAAAAATTCTCCCTTCTTCCTGTCAAAATGTCCAGAGATTTCTTCGGACGCAACATGATTACCGGCCTTGAAGGTTTGAACGAGCAGATAGAGGAAAGCCTTAAATCCCTGGTCTCAAAATCTCAGGAAATCGGCTACATTACGGGCCACGGTGAAGTTGAAGCCAGTGAGCAGGGGCAGTACGGTCAGCCTTCACCATCGGTTTTTGCCCAGCTCATTTCTGACCGCTACACTCTCAAAGAAATCAAGCTGGCCGAGGAAGAAATTCCTCAGTCTCTTTCAAGCATTATCATCAACGGCCCCAAATCTTCTTTCACCGATGAAGAACTTTACAAAATCGACCAATATGTACTGAAGGGCGGAAATATCCTTCTCTTCCTCGACCCCTTTGAGGAAGTTCAGGCAAATCCATACTCTCAGCCGACTTACAATCCGGTAAATACAGGCCTTGAAAAGAATCTTGAGAAATGGGGAATCTCTGTCGGCAAAAAATATGTCTACGATTTGAACTGTTTCAGCCAGACCGACCGCCAGTACGGAAAGATGAATTTCTACGTGGCTCCAATGATGCAGAAAAACACTTTGGATCAGAAAAGCCCCATTACCAAAAACTTGGGCTATGTGATTTTCTTCCAGAACGCTCCTCTTGACGTGACTGCCGCAAAAGAAAACAAGGATGCGCGCGTCACGGTTTTGGCAAAATCTTCAAAGGAATCATGGACTGTGGATTCAAACATCAGCCCTGACCCGCGATTCATTTCTGTTCCAAGCGACAAATCAACTATGGCAAGCGAAAATCTTGCTGTCCTTGTTGAGGGAAAATTCTCTTCTGCTTTCAGCGAAAAGCCAAAATCTGCTGATAAGAATGAATCTGCTGACAGCGCGGCGATTTCTTCCAGCGAGCATTTGGCAAAATCTGTCCAGAACGGAAAAATCCTCGTGGTGGGAAGCTCTATTCTTGGTGGTGGACGAATCGCCATGTTTAATAATGCCCAACTTTTGGATGCGGAAGGAAATCAGCCTGTATCAATGTTCGTCCGAAACGCCGTGGATTACCTTAACGGCGAGGAAGATTTGTGTACAATGCGTACAAAGGGCTTGTCGCTCAATACCCTCACCGTAAAAAATCCGGCCGCTTCAACCGTGGCCAAATATTTCAATGAAATCGGGCTGGTTGTACTTGTAGCTCTGTCTGGTCTTCTGGTATTGCTCAAAATCAAGGCAAAAAAACGGGCAATCCGGGAGCGCTATAACCCGAATGATGAACGAGTGGAAAAAAAATAGATGCGGATAAACGCAGATTAGCGCAGATATGAAAATCTGTGTGCATCTGCGTCCATCTGTGTCTAAATTATTGGAGTAATTTATGAATGATAACAAATTAAACCTTAGAAAGATGATATTATCTGCCGCTGTTGCGATTCTTGCTTTGATTTACATTGTGCAACTGATTTCTGGCAGTCGTTCAAGCGTAAAGGATTTTGTGATTGACAAGACTTATGACACAATTGAAATTGATTCCTCTGAAAAGGGGAGCCTTCTTCTCAAAAGATATGGTGATTTTTGGAAAGTAAACGATGAAGAAGCTGATAGCGGTAAGGCTAAAATGCTTTCTGATGCTTTGAACAGAATAAAAAGCCTTTCCGTAATTTCAAAATCTTCTAATGAAGACGCAATCGAGCGCTACGGTTTTACTGATTCATCAAAAATTACGGTAAAAGTCAGTGACAATGGAAAAGAGTATCTGAGTCTTGAAATTGGAAAGGATGCAGCCGGTGGTCAGCAGAATTACATACGAGTGAACGGAAAAAGCGAAATCTACCTTGCCAGCGGAGCTTTGCGCCAGAAATTCAATGTAAAGGCTGAAGAATTAAAGGCACCAAAGAAAGAAGAAACTCCAGCTGCTCCGTCTGATGGAGAAAGTGCGGCTTCTCAGAAAGAAGCGTCACCAAGCGTTCAGCCAGCTCTTTAGAAACTGGCTGTTAAAAAATATAGCCGATTTTAAAAAAAATCAGTATATTTATAGGGATTATAGGAGATTCCATAAAATGGCTAAAAATCTTACACCAATGACTCTGCTCTGCGGTTATTTAGGCGCTGGAAAGACCACGCTTTTGAATAAAGTCCTGAACAATCAGGAAGGCTACAAGGTCGCTGTCATCGTAAATGACATCGGCGAAGTCAATGTTGACGCACGCCTTATCGCTGATGGTGCAAAAATCACTGACACAAGCGACATTGTTCCTCTTACAAACGGTTGTATCTGCTGTACACTCAAGAGTGCCCTTGCCCAGAATATTGAAAATCTTATCAAAACTGGCAAATATGATTACATCATGATCGAGGCTTCAGGTGTTTGTGAGCCAATGCCAATCGCACAGGAACTTGAAATGATTAAAAACGGCAAGCTCGACAATGTTGTCGGCGTTGTTGACGCTGCCCGCCTTGTTGACGAATTTGCAGGCGGTGACAAACTCCTTGCAAAAGAGGCAATCGGTGAAGAAGACATCGAGTCCCTTCTCGTTCAGCAGATTGAATTCTGTTCAACCCTCGTTATCAATAAAAAGGATTTGGTTACCGAAGATCAGTTCAAGAAAGTCCGCAAGGTTATTGAAGTTCTCCATCCGGGTGTAAAAATCATCGAGACCAGCCACGGCGATGTGCCTGTTTCAGATATTCTCGCAACAGGAAGCTTTGACTTTGAAGGAGTTTACGCTTCTGCCGGCTGGTGTAAGCAGCTTGAAGAAGGCGAAGTTGACGACGATGATGAAGATGAACATGAACATCATCACCATGATCATGATAATCCTGAACACGGTGAAGAGGGCCATGTTTGTGATGAGCATTGTGATCACCATCATGACGACGATGAGCACGATCATGACGAGCACGGGCATCACCACCACCACGAGCATAAGCATGAGGGAGACAGTGGAGCTGACGAAGATGAATACGGAATCGGAACTTTCATCTACTACCGTCGAAAGCCTTTTGACCGCCAGAAACTTGATGAATTTGCAAATACCTGGCCAAAGAACATTATCCGCTGCAAAGGACTTCTTTGGTTCAGTGATGAAGAAGAAATGGCTTATGTCTTTGAGACAAGTGGTCGTCAGATTCAAGCTGGTTACTCAGGTCAGTGGATTGCAGCTGCGCCAAAAAAAGAGCAGGAGAAAATTCTTGCCGCAAATCCTGAAATCAAAAAAGAATGGGATGAAAATGTGGGCGACCGCATGGTAAAACTCTGTATCATAGGTCAGAATCTGGACAAAAAAGCAATTTCTGCAGCATTGGACAAGTGTCTGGCATAGGAAATTGAAAGTTGAAAATTGAGTTTATTATTCGATAAAGGCAGAAACATGCGTAGGCGGGGTTCGTCCCTGAATCCACTTTGTGCGGGCGAGCGTAAGCGAGTCTAATTTTCAAAATACGCACAACCGTGGATTGCATGGGGCGGTTCTCGCCGAGAGCATGTTTTTTTTATTTGATAAATATTAAACTCAATTTTCTACATATGAAAGCTTTCGCCTAGGTAGATTTCTCTGGCTTCGGGGCTGTCGATGATTTCCTGGCGGGTTCCTTGGATTAAAATCTGGCCGGTGCTTACTATTATTGCCCGGTCGGTGATTTCCAGGGTATCACGCACATTGTGGTCCGTAATCAGGACACCGATGCCCCTCTTGGCAAGAAGTGTTATCATTCCCTTGATGTCTGCAACTGCAATCGGGTCAATTCCGGCGAAAGGTTCGTCCAAGAGCAGGAATTTCGGCTCGATTGCGAGGGAGCGGGCTATTTCGGTTCGGCGACGCTCACCGCCAGAAAGAGTGTAGGCCAGCTGCTTGCGGATTCGGCCTATAGCAAATTCTTCTATTAATTCTTCCAGCTTTTGTTTTTTTTCGCTTCTCGTTAAATCAGGGCGGGTCTCAAGAATTGACCAGATATTTTCTTCGACGGTAAGTTTTTTGAATACGCTTGGCTCCTGGGGCAGATATGAAATACCTAGCTGGGCGCGTTTGAACATGGGAAGGGGGGTGATTCTTTTTTCATCCAAAAAAATCTCACCAGAAGTAGGCTTATAAAAACCGACAATCATGTAAAAACTTGTTGTTTTTCCAGCTCCGTTAGGACCAAGCAGACCTAAAACTTCGCCAGTGTGCATTTGAAAATCAATTCCCTGTACGACTTTCTTTTTTCCGAATGACTTATACAATGAACTAACCCGTAATGTGTGTTGTGAACCGGAAATCACTTCCCCATTTTTAACTTCTAATTCGTTATCGCTCATTCTTTTCCTCCGGTTTTTCTTCAGGCTTTAAATCATTCTTTGTTCCCGAATTATTGTCTGCTTTATTTTCCTCGGACTTGCTGCTTTCATTTTTTTCTTCATTTGGTTCAGTTTTTTTTACTTCTTCATTTTTTGTGTCGGTTACAGTTCCTGAAACCCGGCCCGAGAGTTTTATTTCCTGGGAATTGAGATTAAGAATAATTTCCTGTGCGCGGAATGTGTCATCTCCCTGAACAATTTTTGGGTTTCCGCTCATTTCGAGAATCTGGGATTTTTTTCTGTAGATGGCAAAAGCTGCCGTACAAGTGTTGTCTTTTTGCTTTAGAGTTACACCAATCTGCATTGTAGCAATTTCTTTAGTCTGATTGTATTCAATAATCTGAGCGTCTGTGCTGACATCGTTTTCTAAGTCTACCATATGAACTGAATCTTCCAGTCTGGCGAGTTTTGTTTCTCTGTCATAATTAAGCTTTCCGCAGGTGAAATCCATCTTTGTTTCTGTGTTTTTTCCTTCGACATTTCCTTCGGCCGTGATATAGCGGAAATCTTTTCCTGTTAGAGAAATTGAATCGGCTCGAATTTCCATTGTGGCTGTTTTTACATAAGCATTTCCCTGCAATTTTGTTTCATCTGTTTTACTTCCCGAAACTCCACTCATGTAATCTGCCTGAAATTTAATCTCTTCTGAATAGGCAAAAATATTAATGAGAGAAAATAGTAAAGATAATGCCGCAATCTGAATTATAAAGTTATTTTTCATCTTGTTCTGTTTGTATTAAACCTTCTACATTGGATGAGAAAGAGAATGAATTGCTTACTCCGCTTGCACTGAATCCGTAGCCACTTAGCGACATACCTTTTTTTTGAAGATTAACCTTGCTTCCGACTCCGCTTGTGATTTGTTCTGTTTTTTTGACAAATCTTAGAGATTCTGCAGATATATGCATATCCTGATTTTTGAAATTGAGATTTATGTCTCCATAAAGTGTGTAAACATCATCATTGGTATTTGCTGAAACCAGCCGGCATGTACCTTTTGTTTCTTCTTCTCCATTTTTGCTGAAAGTTTCAAACTCTGCATTCTGTGCAAATACTGCATTATCACTTTTGTACTGTTCGAGCCACTCTGCAGATAGTTCGACGTTTTTTTTCCCGGCTTCATATTTTGTATATTTTGCATTTTTGAAACTGAATTCAGGAATGGTACTTTCCGTATTCTCGCTTTTCATATAGTTTAGCGAGCAGGAAAAAAATGAAAAGAAATAGAAGAATGTTACTATACAAAGTGAATTTTTCATTTTATGCATTATAATTCTAACATTAAGGTCTCTTTGTTTCAACGGAGGAGATTTTATCGAAAATCTTAAATTTATTTACAATTTGAAATTAAGGGTATATAATTAATTTATGGCAGATTTATTAACAGATGCAGAATTTGATATGTTCCGCAAAGTCATTTATGACGAAAGTGGAATTACTTTCTCGGCAACAAACCGTTCTATTCTTGACAGTCGATTAAAAGAAAAACTAAGAGAAAAACAGTTGGATTCGATTGAGGAATATTACCGTCTCGTTATGTCAAACAAAGAAGAGATGAAAATCATGCTCGACTCTGTTACTACCAATCTTACGAGATTCTTCCGAAATCAGCCGCATTTCGATGCCCTGGTCAACTATGTTATTCCTCATGTTTTGGAGAATAAAAAAAAGACAGGCGATACAACTGTGCGGATTTGGAGTGCAGGCTGTTCAACTGGAGAAGAGCCTTACACTATCGCCATGATTTTGGCTGATATTCTTCCTCCGCCTTATAAATTTCAAATTACAGCATCTGATATTTCGTTAAAGTGTCTTATGATAGGCCAGGCTGGTTTTTATCCAGAGGCTCGTGTTACAGGTATTCCTCAGAAGTATCTTGATCGCTTTTTTACGAAAAATGACCGCGGTTATCAGGTAAAGCCTGAGCTCATGCAGACAATTAAGTTCGACTATCATAATTTACGCAATGATTCTGGTGCCCGCAATCTTGATGTTGTTTTCTGCCGCAATGTTTTGATTTATTTTGATGAACCGGCTCAAAAAAATGTAATTGACAGATTCTGGAATTCAATGGCACCAGATTCATATTTGTTCATCGGGCATTCAGAAAGTTTGTTCGGCATGGACACAAAATTCGAATTCCTTAAAACGGATTGGGCCTGTCTGTATCAGAAACATATGTGATACTAAAATTATAGTGTCTTATATATATTAGGGGATGACCAAAAAGTATTGTCGTGCTGAGTTTTTTTTCAGCATTTGCGCTAAACAGCAATCTTATTGGCACCCCTGTTTTTTTGGGAGGATAGTATAAATGGAAGATATTTCTGTAGCAATTTGTGATGATTCAGCTCTAATGAGAAACCTTATATCACGTGTTATTGACGGTACTGAAGGTATGTCTGTCGTTGGAAAGGCAATGAATGGTCAGTTTTTGATCGAAAAGTTGCCGGCAATAAAACCTGATGTAATTGTTCTTGATATTGAAATGCCTGTTATGACAGGCCTTGAATTTTTGAGATGGCGCAAACAGAATAAGGTTGATATCCCTGTTATTATTCTTTCAAGTATTGCCGAAAAAGGTGCAGCTGTTACAATTGAGTGCCTTGAGCTTGGAGCTGCTGATTTTATCACAAAGCCAAATGGCTCAGTTTCTGCTGATATCAGTTCTGTTTCAGACCGACTTATTGAGCTTATTGCTTCTTACGGAGGCTCTTATGCCCGCCGTCACGGAAAGCAGGTTCGTTCAAGCGAGTTCTTCTCTAGTCTTGGCTCAGACAGGCTCGTTGAGCGCAAACTTGCTGCGGCCATGGGGCAGGATAAAGCTAAAGAATTTCTTTCAAGCACTGCAGCAAAACCGTCAGCAACACCAAATTTTTATACGTCAGTAGGGCCAAAAGCTCCGGCTGTTATTGAACCTCTTCGTAAGCCTGGCAAAATTGAAGTCATCGCAATTGGTATTTCAACTGGAGGCCCTAATGCCCTTCGAGATGTATTCAAAATGATAGACCCTCACTTAAAACAGCCAGTTCTCGTTGTTCAGCATATGCCTGCCGGATTTACGAAAGAATTTGCAAATTCTCTTAACAAAATATGTGCACTTAATGTTAAAGAGGCTGAAGATAACGAGCCTATTGAAAGCGGTAACGTTTATATCGCTCCTGGCAATTATCATATTTATGTGGAACAGACAGCTTTGGGTAAAAAAATGCTTCGTCTTTCGCAAGAACCTCAGCGAAACGGTCATCGGCCTTCTGCTGATGTCCTCTTTGAGTCTGTTGCAAAAGTTTATCAGAATCATGCTCTAGGTGTAATTATGACAGGAATGGGCAAGGATGGTGCTGTTGAACTTGCCGAAATGCGTAAACAGGGTGCATGGACTCTCGGACAGGATGAGGCTACGGCAATTGTCTACGGTATGCCTAAAGTAGCTTATGAACTGGGTGGAGTTCAAAAACAAGTTCCGCTTGATAAGATGGCTGATGAAATTTCTAAACTGGCTAGGGAAAACTCATAACAAAAATTACATCCATGTAATTTTTGTTATCACGAGAAAATTCTGTTCACCTAAAGGCAAACAGATTTTTCTCTCTTTACTTTTACCCCGCATCCGTGCGGGGCTTTTTTTAAGTGTTTTTACCGAGCGTATTCAACGATTCGTGTTTCACGAATCATTGTTAGTTTTATGCGACCCGGATAACGGATATCAGTTTCAATTTGCTTTGCAATCTTTTGTGCAAGCTCTTTGACTTCTCCGTCTGGAATCTTTTCGTTGTTGACAAGAATGCGAAGTTCTCGGCCGGCTTGAATTGCGTAAGCCTTTTCGACTCCAGGAAACTTTTCTGCTGTTTCCTCAAGGTTTTCCAAACGTTTTACATAGTTGTCAACTGTTTCGCGTCTTGCACCAGGGCGGGCTGCTGAAATAGCATCTGCAATCTGGACGATAACTGCCTCAAGGGTTGTTGCTTCGACATCGTTGTGATGGGCAGCAATCGCATTGATGACCCGTGGGTCTTCGCCCATTTTGCGAGCCATCTCAGCTCCTACCTCTGCATGGTTCTGATCGCTATCGTTTTCGGCTCCCTTACCAATATCGTGGAGGAGAGCAGCTCTCTTGGCAAGCTCTTTGTTGGCTCCAACTTCTGCTGCAAGCAGTGAGGCGATTTCGGCAACTTCTTTTGAGTGAGTGAGAACATTCTGACCGTAGCTCGTTCGGAAGTACAACCTTCCGAGTGCCCGGACTCCGTCCTGACTCATATTGTGGATTCCAAGCTCGAAGAGAACCTTTTCGCCCTCTTCGTAAATTTTCTGCTGAATCTCACGGGTAACTTTCTGAACGATTTCTTCGATGCGGGCCGGATGAATTCGCCCGTCTGTAACAAGTCGTTCAAGTGACTGCTTGGCAATTTCCTTGCGTACAGGATCGAAACAAGAGATAACGACTGCCTCTGGCGTGTCATCGATGATGATGTCAACGCCTGTGAGGGTTTCAAGGGCCCGAATGTTACGACCTTCACGACCGATAATCCGGCCTTTCATTTCATCACCAGGCAATGAAACTGTAGTGACTGTTAAGTCCCCTGTTGTTTCGGTGGCGATTCTCTGAATCGTTGAAATGAGGATTTCCTGAGCCTTCTTTTCGGCTGAAAGCTGGGCATCCTGTTCGATTTTGTTCAAGAGAGCCTGTGCATCGTGGCGAGCGTCGTTTTCAAGATTTTTGATGATTAAATCTTTTGCTTCCTTTGCAGAAAGACCTGAGATTCGCTCCAACTCGGTGCGATACTGCTCTTCCTGTGCCTGAAGCTGCTCTTCGCGCTTTTTCATTGCATTGACTCGGTCGGCGAATTCAAGTTCTTTTTTGTCGAATTCTTCGGCCCTTTTGTCAATAAGCTCTTCTTTTTTACTTACACGCGCTTCGTATTTTTGAACTTCGGCGCGTCGTTCACGATCTTCCCGTTCCTGCTGTTTTCGTTCACGAATGATTTGATCTTTTGCTTCGAGCAAAATTTCTTTTTTCTGTGCTTCTGCTTCCTTTATTGCATCCTGTCTTAAGCGTTCAGCTTTTTGTTCTGACGCAGATAGTTGAAATCTGGCATAACACCATCGAATAATCCATCCAAGAACGATTCCTGCAACCGGGAGACCTATGAACATAATCAGATTGTTCATATTCTGTTCTCCTAGTTTGCAAAAAAAACTTTTTGCGAAATCAAGTTCTTCTATATTACAATATCATTTCTCTGTTGTCAAATTAAAAAACACTTCACAATTTAACTAAATTCTGTTTTAATTTAACCGATAGTTAAGTATGGCAAATTCTTATGAAAAACCAGATTTTTGGTCTCGCAAGGCGTTTTCTGAAGGTTATCCGGCCCGTTCCGTTTACAAGCTCCAGGAAATTGACCAGAAATTCGGTATGATTAAGAAGAATTACAAAGTGCTTGATTTAGGTGCGGCTCCCGGCAGCTGGACTACTTTTCTTCTGCGTCAAATGGAAGGCAGCGGTAAAGTTGTTTCATGTGATTTGAATCCTCTTTCAAAAAGTGTAAAAGGTGATAATCTGGTCTTCATTCAGGGGGACTTACAGCAAAAGGAAATCGTTGAAAAAATCAAGTCTGAAGGTCCCTTTGACCTCGTTGTGTGTGATGCAGCCCCGCTCACTACAGGGAACCGTGTCGTTGATACAGCCCGTTCTTCTGGTCTGGTAAAAATGGCAATCTGGTATGCCCAGGCGATGCTCAAGGAAGGCGGTAATTTTGCCGTAAAGATTTTTCAGAACGGAGACCAGCAGGCTCTTTTAAAGATGATGCGTGAAGTTTTCGAAAATGCCAAGGGATTTAAGCCTCAGGCATGTCGTTCTGAGTCTTTTGAAACATACTTAATTGGGTTGGGTAAAAAGTAATGAAAAAAATATCAACGATTGTAAAAAACAAAATTTCAGAAATTTCATTAAAAAATGCCGTGCAGTGTCTGTCCATAACGGTCAGTGTATGTGCTGTTGTCCTTGCAGGTGCCATTGTTTTTGCCAATCATACAGAAAGAACAACTGGTGGTCAGGGCGGTCTTGAAACACCCGGACTTCCTATAGTTTCAGAAGAGTCGATCGACGAAATTGCTGTTAATTCAACCCAGGAATTTGATGATTCATACAGTCTTTCTTATTTTGCTTATCGTGTTCGCTCTGGAGATATAATCAGTAAAATTGCTGAAGACTTTGATGTGACTTCTGATACCATTATTTCGGTCAATAACATCAGAAATTCCCGTCTTCTTCAGATTGGTGATTACCTTAAAATTCCTACAATGCCTGGAATTCTTTACACAACGAAAAAAGACGGCGAATCTGTTGAATCTGTCGCAGAAAAATATAAAATTGATACAAAAAAATGCTCTGTTGTAAATCATATCGAAGCGGGAACTGCTCTCGCTGCAGGAACAACTCTGTTCGTGCCTGACGCTGAGCTTGACTGGGTTACCCGACAGGAAATTAACGGAGATTTATTCAGAAAACCAATCCGTGCCCGCTGGTATAAATCATCAAGTTTTGGTTGGCGTGCAAGTCCTTTTACCGGTGCTCGTTCTTATCATTCAGGAGTTGATATGGCCTGCCCAATGGGAACAAATATCTATGCAGCCCTTCCCGGAAAAGTAACAGGCACCGGCTATAATGCAACTTACGGAAATTATGTCATTGTAGCTCATCATTCCGGATACAAAACCTTATATGGGCACATGAGCGTAATCCTTTGTGCTGTAAATCAGCATGTAACTCAGGATTCAAGAATCGGTAAGGTAGGAAGTACAGGTTTGAGCACTGGCCCTCACCTGCATTTTACTGTTTTCAAAAACGGCAAACAAGTTAACCCAGAAAATCTTTGGAATTAGCCCTCTAAAACGGCATGCCCTCTTTCTATTTTCTTGATAAAAAAATCTATATTTGTTCCAACGAACAAAGCGCAGTAAACTGTGACAAGTGTTCCGAAAAATATATTAAAGAAAATAGAGAGGCTTGTTCTGTCCATTCGGTTTAATATTAGTCCGAAGGTAACCATCAGTAAAATCATTATAATTCCCCAGACAATCCATTTTGTCATGCTGACCGGATGAGCCAGATTTTCGATGGCGTCTTTCAAAGGAGTCGGCTTTCTTGCTTCAGCAGCATATTTTTCGGCAAGTGAAAGATAATGCACTTGAGTGCGGCACTTTTTGCAAGTGAGCAGATGCAGGGTCACGCTTGCAGGTATGCGCTCGTATTTATCCAGCATCATGAATCTGTCCATGTTCTTTTCACAAATTTCTTTATTCATAATAACTCCTTAGTTTCTCTCTTAGTATTTTTTTTGCCCGGAAAATATGCGACTTAATCGTGTTGATCGGCAGACCGGTTATTTCACTGATTTCTGCATGGGAATTGTCATAAAAAAAGTACAATTCTACGCAGACGGCAAATTTTTCAGGAAGGTCTTTTACCGCGTCTCTTACGGCAAGGACCATAGATTTTCTGATATGATTCTTTTCGGGTCCAAAATCCGGATCTTCAAGATTTTCTTCGTTAGAGATTGGAAGGTATTCCTTTCTCCGTTTTGTTGAATTTATGGCTGTATTATAGGCAATTGATGTAATCCATGTTGAAAATGAAGAATCTCCTCTGAAATTGCTTAAATTTGTATATGCCTTAATGAAGACATCCTGTATGAAATCTTCTGTATCAATTTCATTCTTGAAAAAACTCATGCCCAGTGCATGAACCCTTTTTTTGTAATTTGAAAGAAGTTTAGAGAAAGCTTGATTGTTTCCTGCGAGAGTTGCTTTTATTAGAGCATTGTCTCTTCGTCTAATCAGCAGCTGTTCGAGAGTCATCTGACTTCCAGTCGTATAGTTTGTAGAACAAGAGCAGACATATTCCGATCGTACATGGAATTAAGCCGCCGAGAAGGGCCGGTGTAATTCCGTCAAACAGGGCAAAAAATATTGTGAGCATAAGACCGATGCCTGTGAGTAAAAGACCGCAGAGAAGTGTGGCCGCATTGTAATTGAATTTTACATGTGCTTTTTCGCCAGCCTTGATGCGTTGTTTTGTTTCGTGATGAATCCAGAGCAGGGCGAAGAAAATGACTATGCCACCAATACAAATTCCGACGATTGGAATGAGGGAAATAATGACTTGTGCTGCCGGTGATGTAATTGTTTGTTCCATAAATCTATAACTCCTTACTTGTTTAGACACGAAATCATTGTTTAGGTTGCATGATTTTAATCTAAAAAGAGATAGTCATTGAAGTATAAATTTGAGATTTTTCCGAGAACCAGACTGTCGTTAATCTGATTCTTCAAGTCAGCTTTAATTTTTTCTTCACCTGCTGCCATAAGTTCATTTTTTGTATGACGAGAAAAATAGGAAGTGAGCATTGCTCGAAGACTTAGATGTTTACGGTCAAGCTCTTCATAAAAAGCTTTGTCGTTTCCGTCATATTCAAACCATGGAACAAGTACGATAACGGATTTAGAGCCATCCTGATCTTCTTTTGTAAAGACTCTTATCTGCCCGATGTGATTGAAAGCCATATTTTTTGAGCCTACTGACTCAGGAAGAGGATCTTCCCGCCGTAATCCTTCACCCGGATGAACATTTTTTGAGCATAGGGCAATTGCAGAGACTGCAATGATTACAATAAGAATGCCCCCGATAACATAGGCGAGAATTTTGTTTATATTTAAGTTATTCATTTTTAACTCCACTTTTTGCTGTTATCAATGTCTTTTACCAGTCGGAAGCGAATTTTTTCTTGAAAGCTTGCTGAGGTCTTTCTTCCTGAGGTAAATCTTCTTTGTTTTCGATATAGCTGGCAAGAAGATTTGAGAGACGGGGATTCTTTTTTAATTCTCCGCCTTTTATTGTGATATGAACTCCATCATCCAGCCAGTTTTCATCTAAGATAATGCCAGTTTTTCTCGCTTCATTCAATAAATGTTGCTTATCCACAGGTATTATGTAGCTGAGTTTTTTTCCGAGGAGTTCGTCACATATTCGCGCTGACAGTTCTTCAAATCCTTCGTGGGTTTTTGCGCTGATTTTGACTGAATCAGGAAATAGAGTAGATACTTTTGCAAGAAGTGCAGGATTGTCTGCAAGTTTATCGATTTTATTAAGTACGATAATTCTCGGCGTGTCTGCTGCGCCAATTTCTTCAAGGACTTTAACGACTGTGTTGTACTGAAATTCAGCCTTTTCATCACTTGCATCAAGAACGAGAAGAATTAGATTTGCCCTTTCTGCTTCTTCTAGTGTTGATTTGAATGCGTTTACCAGGGAGTGGGGCAAGTTTGAAATAAAGCCGACAGTGTCCGTGAGCAGGATATTTGCCGCAAATCCCCTTTCTGCTTCGCTTGTTTTTATTGAAGATTTCAGTTGTAATTTGCGCGTCGTTGGGTCTAGCGTTGCAAAAAGTTTGTCCTCTACGAAAACATCTGCCCCCGTAAGTGCATTTAAAAGCGAGGATTTTCCTGCATTTGTGTAGCCGGCAAGGGCACAGGATGGCAGGGGAATCTTTTCCCTTCGTTTACGCTGAGTTTCACGGTCACGCACAACCTGTTCAAGTTCCTTTTTAAGCTTCTGGATTTTTTCTTTTATTTCCCGGATATCAAGTTCGAGCTGAGTTTCACCGCTTCCCTTTGAACCGAAATTTCCGCCTCTCTGACGGGCCATATCTCCATATGAGTGAGCGAGCCTTGGGCGGGAATATTCAAGTTGTGCAAGCTGTACCTGGAGAAGAGCTTCTTTTGTCTGTGCGCGCTGGGCAAAAATTCGTAAAATTACTTCCTGACGGTCAATAACCGGAATCTTTGCAAGTTTTTCCCAGTTTCTCTGCTTCCTCGGAGTTATTTCGAAATCAAATATGATAATCTCTGCCTCAAGTTCTTTTGCAAGAGCGGAAATTTCCTCAGCCTTGCCTTTTCCGATTCCATAGACAGGGTTCTCTTCCATTCTGTTGAGGATAAGGCTTCTTACGATTTCATAACCTAATGTATCGACCAGACCTTCAAGTTCTGAAATGTCTGCTTTCGGAGCACCAACGAGAAGGGCGCGAATTTTTTTCGTTTCTTCTTCAAGATTGATTAAATCCATAGAAGAGAAATATAGCATAAATTCGAAAAAAAGCTACAGTTTAATCGGTTGATTTCCTCTTGCTTTTGTTGTGATTTTTGCCGAAAATATATAGAAAAGTTATGACATCTGGACAGAAAGTTGCCTTTAGCCTCTTGATTTCAGTGCTGGCTTTCTGCGCATTTACGGTTGTTGCTTTCTCCGGTCTTTTTGATCTTCTGGAAGTAACTTTTTATCAGCCGGTTGTGCAGGAAATCACTCAGAAGAAATTAGCGGAAATCGGTGCGGCACAGGATGAATATTTTGATACTCTCATAAAACGATTCGATGAATATGTAAAGAATCCTGATGTAAAGTCATATCTTGATTCAAGACCTTCCGAAGAGTCTCAAAAATCCAGGGACTCAAAACTAAAATTACTTTACGAAGAGACTTCATCACTAAAAGGTGTCCGGATTATAGACAAAAATGGCCGCAATGTTCATTTCAGCACATTCAGTGAGGATTTGATTTCCAATAAAAAGGGGCTTGAATACAGGCGTTATGATACTTCCGGGGGGCTTCCATTCAGTTTATTGCAGGCTGCTAGTGGAGTTTCGGAAACATCTCCGTCGGAACAAAAATGCCGGATTATAAAAGACGGGGAAGCAAATGTACTGATTTATTCAGTTCCTCTTTTTGACAGAAATTTTGATTTGGCTGCAACAGTCCTTTTTTATTGTTCCGCTTCTGATTTTAGTCATTTTCTGTTTAACAAAGGTCTTACGGATGTAAACGGTTTTGCTTCTCTTATTACAGATCTTACTTCTCAGCCAGGTTTCGATGGCTTTGGCGGATTTGTTTTCGGTCTTCCAAATTTAGGAAGCCGTTCCGTAAAAGACGAACTTATAAAAAAATGGAAGGAAAATACAGAGTCTTTCTGGCGGATTGCCCCCCAAGAAGAGGATGGGGAGAGTCAAAAAACTTTATGCGTATTTTCATATAAACCGTCCAGGGAAGATTTTGGTTATATCGCCATGATTTATGACGACAGTGAACTTAAATTTCCTCAGTACATGAGGTTCCTTCTGCTCGCAACAGCTTTTATCACCTTCTATCTGGGCATTTTTTTGATTCTAAGTTTCCGCCATGATGATATTGTGATTATCCGTGACCGGGTCCGGCGGTATGAAAATGAATTTTTTCTGGCATATCAAAAGCAGTCAGAGAAGGTTGATTCTGCATATTTGGCCAGTCAAAAAAGTGTTCTTGAGCAGAGAATATTAAAATCTCTCGGGCGCAAGGGCGAAAAACATGCTTCTGAGTTTAAGTCGATTTTTGAAAGTTACTGGCAGGAAATGTGCCGTTCTTTCGTGGGCCTTGATTCAGTCCCTGCAGGAGCCTCTCCAATAAGTGCTGCTGAACTTAAGGCAATAGTACGCTCATCCCTTGAAGATATTCTCGAAAATGGAAAAATCCAGATAAATGCTGCTTCTGTTGTAGCATCTACGATTCAGGAAGAAAATAAAAAAGCCGAAAAAATCGAAGTTGTTGAAACGGTTGATACAGCAGAAACAGAAAATACGGAAGAAACCGAACCTGTTGAAGAAATTGAATCCATTGAAGAGGCTGAAGAAGTCCAGCCTGCGGAAGAGATTGAGGAGATTGAGGAAGCAGAAGTTGTGGAAGAGGCGGAAAGCGTAGAAGAAATTGAATCCCTTGAAGACGGTGAAGAAATTGAGGAAGCTGAAGAAGTTGAAGAGGCTGAAGAAGTCCAGCCTGCAGAGGAGATTGAGGAGATTGAGGAAGCTGAAACAGCGGAAGAGACGGAAAGCGTAGAAGAAATCGAATCTCTTGAAGAAGCTGAAGAAATCGAAGACGCTGAAGAGGCTGAAGAAGTCCAGCCTGCAGAAGAGATTGAGGAGATTGAGGAAGCAGAAACAGCGGAAGAGACGGAAAGCGTAGAGGAAATTGAATCCCCTGAAGACGCTGAAGAAATCGAGGAAGTTGAAGAGGCTGAAGAAGCTGAAGAGTCTGAAGAAGTCCAGCCTGCAGAAGAGATTGAGGAGATTGAAGAAGCAGAAACAGCGGAAGAGGCAGAAAGCGTAGAGGAAATTGAATCCCTTGAGGAAGCTGAAGAAATCGAGCCTCTTGAAGAACTTGATGAAGTCGAAGAGGGCGCAGACGATGCTTCTTTTAAAACATTCCCGGAAATTGATTCAATAAAGGCCCTTGATGAAAACGAAAACATTGAAGACCTTGCTGAGGTAGATGAAAAAGAGTATCAGGCGCATGAGATGGCTCTGACAATTGCCGCCCTTCCTGAAAAAACTCCTGATTGGGGTAGCGAGGAAAATGAGCTTGATGAAGAAGGTTTGCGTCGTCGTCTTTCCTATTCAGAAATGCATGATATAGAAAAATTGCGTGAGGCCGCAAAATCTATTGATGCTCAGGATGCCAGCCTTGAAGAACTGGAGCCTATATCCGCAGATGCAAAGGATGACAGTGACGCAGAAGATTATATTCCAGGTTTGATGTCCTCAGATGAATTAACGAAAGATGATGTATATAAAGATGAAGCCCTTCTTGAAAAAATTGAATTTGGTGTTCCATCTTCTGATATTTTTGAGGAAATAACGGACGATACCGTTGCTGAGCGCTTTGAAGCTTCCCCGCTGGATTATTCATTTCTTGATGATGATGACAGTGACGAAAGCATGTATAAGCCTCTTCCCCAGGTAGATGTAAAAGATAGTGAGCATTTTTTTGAAAATCCTGAGCCACTTGCCGATAATAAAGAAGAGAGTGCAGAAAGTTCAGAGACTGTCGAAGAAAATGAGGAAATCGAAACAATCGAAGATGCCGATGAGCCTGAAGCACTGGAGTCTCCGGAGGAAAATATGCCATTTATGTTTACGCAATTCGGTGCCACATCAAATGCAGAAATTCAGGAACTTAAAGCTGATGTTCCAGATGCTATTGTTCAGGAAAGCGATGGGACTTTTCGGGTAACTGATTTTGAAAATAAGGGAGATAATCTCTCCCTTGATATGGAATTCAAAAAGCTTGTGGATTCAATCCTGCGGTAGTAAAGAATGAGTCTGGAATTACTTATCCTCAGCGGTCTTTATATTTTATTTGCCCTTCCTTTGTCAGTTATGGACTGTAGGAAATTCAGAATATCACTTCCTCTTGTATTTTTAGGAAGCCTGATTCTTCTCTGTGCTCGTTTTCTCTTTTTGAAAACACCTTTTATTTCATTCGCTGAAAACATGCTCCTTGCCCTTGGAACTTCATTTCTTGTTTATTTCGGAACAAGGGTTCTGAGTGGAGATGAACTTGGCTTTGGAGATGTCTTTTTTGGAATGTTTTCGGCCCTTTATACCGGATTCTATATGAATATCATCGCTACGGTTTTTGCAGCTTTATCGGGTGTTCTCTATTATCTTCTTCTTGCGATTATGGAAAAATATAAAAAAAAGCAGACCATGCACCGCCCGATTTTTGCGATACCATTTGTACCGTTTATAACATTCGGGGCTGTGCTTTCAAGCCTGCTGTTTAATGTTCTCTTTTAACTTGAGTCTTAGTTGTTACCGATTAATCCCTGTATAAGCTGAACAATAAGGTAAATTTTTTTGTAAACTTCAACGCTGAGTTCTTTTATTGGTTTTTCAGCGAATCGATCCAGTTCTTTCCAGTTTGTAAGCATTTCTGGTCTTTGTTTCTGATAGTCTTCGAGCAGAAGTTTTGTATTTTTTCCGAAAACAATGAGCATTTTTGTTGTGCCTACGATGTATTCACGGGCTAGGGAATTATTGTCCCTAAGGACTGTTTTTATAATACCGGCAGCTTCTTTGTCGCGGTCAGCTCTGGGCAGAAGGGTCTTTAATTTGATACCGTATTCACCTTCTTCTTCAGAGAGGTTTTTGTCGAAAATGCTAATTTTTTCTGAGTATTCCAAAAGGGCATTGTAGGCATCACTCATTTCGGTTGAAAGTGGGCTGGTTGTCCATTTACCACGAATGAGAACGAGGTCAGCATAAGAGCGTATATCTCGTTTTACATATTCCAAAAGGAAGGCTTTAAGGTAGTTCAGTGGTTTAGTGTATTCAAAGCCACCGAGATTCTTTTTGGTGAAATAAGCACTCTGTTCGTCCGTGTAGTTCTGTAGTGAATCAATACTTGTAGTTCCAAAAATCTGAGAAAGAAGCCCGTCATTTTTTGAATTTTTAAGGGCATTTTCCAGTTTGTTGAGGCATGTCTGCGCATCAGTACGGGTTTTTTCGATGTATGCTTCAACAATCTGTTCACGTTTTTCTTCGTAGTTTACTTCGTAGAGAGGATCCTTTGTAGTAAGTTGGATAATCATCTCGAAGACTTTTTCAGCCTTGAGCTGATTGAATCTTGCTACGAGTTTTGCCCACTGACCGGCTTTGATTGGTTCGTTCCCGCCACGCATTGCCTTAAGAAGCTGAAGCAGATCATTCCAGTCTGCTCCTGAAGGAATTGCATAAATGAGCGAGAGAAAATCTTTGAGGTCATCTGCGATATATGATGCATCGATCGGGTTAAATTTAGGACTGCGGTTGAATTCATTTTCTCTAATTGATGAATCGAACTTTTTGAGTACGAAATAATAATCGAAACAGCAGAGATTTTTGAAAACCTGGAGCTTCTGATGAAGATTGTCAATCTGCTGAACTCTTGCCTGGTCAAATTCTGAAAGAAAGGTGGAAATGTCACCCTTAATTTTTTCTTTCAGCTGCTTAAAATCCATGCTTTTTGACTGTTCCTGAATTGATTCTTCGGAAAGACTTTCTATAAGTTGCTTCTGATTATCTGAAAGTGAAGAAGTTATGATGATATTTTTGTAATAGTTTGGATTCTGCTGACTGTTGAACAGAGTCTGGGAACTTGAAAGTGTCTTGTATAAATCAAAAAAGAATTTTCCTAAAAGAGGTAATGCCTGATCTGCGCTTGCTTTATAAAATTTAAAATGTGTTTTTGAAAGATTTTTTGCTATATTTTTAAGCTGCTTTTTTTTATTTGCTTCAGCATCGTTTCCGCCAAGCAGAGAGCCTAAGAGTTTTTGAATGAAAGATTCTTTATTTGACATACTTTAAATATGCAGAATTATTCCTATAAAGTCAATGATTTAAGGCTATGTTCATAAAGGGGATTTTAGATTTTATAAGTATTTTAATTTCATTTACTGACAAATATTTTTATATCCGTTATTATAGGAATGTATTTTCAAAAAAGAAAATAGGAATCACCGGACATTAAAGCCGGTTTTTTCTGTGGAGGATTTTATGAAAAAAAATCTGGGAGCAATCTTCGCAGCCGTTATTCTTGGTGCGAATTTGTTTGCTTATAATCCACCAGCCGGAGGTCAGAATGTTCTCAGACTGACTGAACCTCAGCTTATGACGGGAGCAAATTCAGCAGCTGGCGGTGGAATATTTGGTGTTACGCCGGCATCAATTATTAATAATCCGGCTCTTACTGCCTGGGAGCAGCGAATCACTCTTGATGTTGCCGGAACACTTTTTGTCAATTCGAACAAGGATTATCAAAAAGGTGATAATTCTCTTGGAGGTGCGGCTCAGCTGGGGCTTCTTATTCCGTCGCGCTGGTGCGTTTCAACTCTTTTGTTTCAGGGAGTTTGGACGGAGTTTTTTGACATGCCAATCGGTAACAGCATCAATTTTACCGGTGGCCTTTCAAAAGATATTACTGATCAGGTTTCTGTCGGTATGACCGGAAATTTTGGCCTTCTTTACGGCGATGTAGTTCATTCTGACTGGACTGCAAGTCTGGCTTTTGGTGCTTTCTACAACTTTGGTGATTTGTTTTTTATGAAGAACCTTCGTTTTGGTGTTTCGATGAACAATATCGGTAAGGTTTATTCTGGCGGAAAAGACACTGTTGGAATTAAAACTGCAAAAGCAATCAGGAATGGTGAGACAAGTCTGCCTGAGTCTGAGACATGGCCAGGACTTGCTACGATTCGTACCGGTATTGCAGCAACCCTTGTTAAGACTGATATCATGGATTTAGGCTCTTCATTTGATTTTTCTTTCCCTGCATTCCAGAATTTTGTTTTTGATATGGGGCTTCAGCTTCAGCTTTGGGATTTTCTTAAAATCTCTTCTTCATGGCAGTTCGATACCCAGGAATTTGCAAACGAGGCTAAAAATCTCATGCCTTCAATTGGAGTTAGTTTCAAATTCCTGTTTAAATCAAAATCTGGTTCTTATATGGCAAAGCACGGATGGGACGAAAGTGATATGACGGTTTCAGGTTCTTGGAAACAGCTTTACAAAAATGTAAACGCAGTCAGTGCCGGCGCTCTTTTAAATCTCGGTCTTGCTGATACAAAGGCACCGGAAGTTATTTTGTGGGGAGAAGAGTAAATGAAAAAATCAGTTCTTGCATTTACATTGGCAGCTCTTGTTTCTGGAGCTCTTTTTGCAGAGAAAGGTCCTGTTTATATTTCTCCTAACAACGATGGTAAGCAGGATGTTCTGGAGATTCCTTTCAAAATTAAGGAAAAACGATATGTAAAAGACTGGGCTTTAATTATTGAAAACGATAAAGGCCAGGTCGTTCGAACTATCGGTAACAAAGAAAAACGAGAAACAAAAGTTACTTTCAAAACATTCTGGAAGGCTTTGGTTACTCCTAAGTCAGGCGTAACTGTTCCTTCAACAGTTGTCTGGAACGGTATTATGGATTCTGGTGAAGTTGCACCTGATGGAACTTATTACTACTATGCTACCGCAACAGATGACAACGGAAATACAGCGTCTACAGGCAAACTGGTCGTAATTGTTGATAATACACCGCCGGAAGTTAATCTTGTTCAGCCTTCAGCTTCAGAAAAGATGTTTGGAGAAGGTTCAAAACCTGTTCTTTCTGTTAAGCAGAGCGGTTCTGTTGAAGATTTGTGGACGGGTGTATTCTCGGACGCAACAGGAAAAATTGTTCGCACATATAAATGGACTTCAAGTCAACCGCTCAGTTTTGAATGGAACGGCTCTGACGACAAGGGTGCTCCTTTGCCAGATGGCGTTTACTCATATAAAGTGAGTGCAACGGATCGGGCTGGCAATGATTCTAACCCTGCTCAGATTACAAACATCATCTATTCTGCTGATAAACCGGCTACAAACATTTCAATTGCCGGCAGCAAGTATTTCTCTCCTAACGGAAACGGCATAAATGATACGATTTCATTCCTTGTTAAGATTCCTGTTCCTGATGCAAAATCTGTAAACAAACTCGTTGAATGGGCTGTCAAGATTACCGATGATAAAGGAACTGTCGTAAAGACTTACAATGGTACTGATAATCCTCCAAGCCGAATTTCATTTGACGGTAAAACTGATTCTGGTTCTGAAGCTCCGGAAGGTTTGTATCAGGCAGTTGTTTCTGCAAAATACTCAAATGGCTTTATACCTGATCTCGTTAAATCTCCAGAATTCACATTGGATAAAACTCCGCCGGCTGCAAAAGTCAAGCAGTCAAGTCCAACATTCTCTCCTGATGGTGACGGTAACCTTGATGCAATGATTATTACCCAGGATGTTGCCGTAAAAACTGGCGCACCTGTTGAAAATTGGGTTGGTCGTATCATTAATTCAGAAGGCAAGTCTGTCCGTGAGTACAATTTCGGTTCATTCCCACCGGCTACTGTTGAGTGGGATGGTCTTGATGACTCCGGATCGCTTCTTCCAGATGGAAAATACAAATACACTCTCTCTGCTACGGATTTGGCAGGAAACTCTTCTGAGACAAGTACAAGTGAAATTGCTCTTGATACCAGCAAGACTGAAATTCTCCTTGCTGCAAGTCCGCTTGCATTCAACCCGGCTGCAAGTGACAAGGCAAGAGCTTCAGTTAAACTTTCGCCGCTTGTAAAAGCAGGCAGTAGAGTCAACGAATACACAATCGAAATTAAGAATGCTAAAAACGAAACTGTCTGGACGCAGAAGGGAACATCTCTTCCTGCATCTGTCAGTTGGAACGGTCTTGCTACAAACGGTGAACGCTGTGCTGACGGAAAATATGTTGCAACTCTTTCAACAAAATCTGCAAACGGAAGCGAGGCAAAGGCTTCTACTCAGGCATTCATTATCGATACTGTTGCTCCAAGTGTCAGCCTTAAAACCAGCTACACATTATTCTCTCCGGATGGAGACAGTAAGAAAGATTCTCTTAAAATCGATGCTGAAAGTTCGGCAGAAGACAAATGGACGGCAACGATTTACGATTCAAAGAATCAGGTTGTCCGTACTTACAGCTGGCAGGGTAAAGTTCCAGCGAAAGTTGAATGGAATGGCACCGATGCTTCTGGCAATAAAGTTGAAGACGGCACTTACCGCATGGTATTTGCATCTGAAGATGTTGCAGGAAATAAGGGAAGCGCAGAAATCGCAAACATCAGAATTGATACCCGTGAGGCAAAAGCCTACATTACGGCCGAGAATGATGCATTCAGTCCCAATGGAGACGGCTTCCTCGATACTCAGAAACTCTCAATTCGACCTACTCTCAAAGATGGAGTTGAGTCATGGAGCGTTTCTATCGTTACTCCAGAAGGAAAAATCGTTAAATCTTGGAGCGATAAAGATCAGAAAGATATTCCTGCTGAAATCACATGGAATGGAATGGATTCGGAAAACAAGATTACAGAAGGCGCATTTACCGCTAAACTCAAGATGGTTTATGCTAAGGGTAATGAAATTGATGTTAATTCTTCACTCTTCATCTGTTCAGTCACACCGCCACAGCTCACTGTTAAAACAGCGCCACAGTTCTTCTCTCCGGATAACGACGGCGAGAACGATGATTTGTATATTCAGCTTAAGGGTAATGATGTTGTACCGCTTAAGAACTGGTCGTTTGTCATTAAAGACCCGAATAACAAACCGTTCTGGTCAACAAGTGGAAAATCTTCTATTACAGAGCGCATAGTTTGGGATGGTCGTGGTAATAATGGTGAACTTGTACAGTCTGCAATGGATTATCCGTACACATTCACTGTTACAGATACACTTGGCATGACAAGCACAGTTGAAGGTAAGATTGAGATTGATATTCTCGTTATCCGAGTCGGAGATGTTCTCAAGATGGCAGTTCCGTCAATCATTTTCCGACAGGATGCCGCAGACTTCAATGTTCAAGTTCTTGATGCAAACGGAAAGGTTACTAAGCCTGGTATCACAGAGGCTCAGGCAAAGAACAACGAGCGAATTCTTAAACGAATCGCCCAGATTCTCAACAAGTTCAAGAACTACACTGTTACTGTTGAAGGACACGCTAATTCTGTTACTGGCACCGAAGAAGAAGAGACTACAAACAAACATGGTCTCGCTCTTGAGCCACTTTCGAAGGAGCGTGCAGAATTCGTTAAGAATAAGCTCAAGAGTTACGGGGTTGCAGGCGACAGACTTTCTGCAGTTGGTCGTGGTGGCCGCCAGCCTGTTGCCGCCCGAGGGGACAAAGACAACGCATGGAAAAACCGCCGCGTTGAATTCATCCTCAACAAATAGTTCTGGAATTATTTTGGAACTATCCGAAAAGTTAATTTCGCTGGCTCAAAAGTATGAGTCAGCGGATTTTCTTAAAAAAGATCCCTCTCAGTTCATGCACCGTTACAAAGACGAGCGCACGGCTGAGACTGTTGCTTTTATCGCGGCGAACCTTGCCTTTGGTCGCCGTGAGCAAATCCTCTCTCATGTAGAATCAATCTTAAACGCAGCAGGTTCTTCTCCTGTCGACTGGATTTTAAATCAGAAGTACAAAGATTTTTTCCCGGAAAACAAAGCCTCTTTCTATCGTATGTACACAAACACTGACATGCGACTCTTTTTTGATAATATGAAGAAAATTCTCGAAGAAAGCGAAACAATTGGCACTTATTTTAAAAATTTTTGGAAAGAAGAACTAAAAAAGGTGAGTACAGGGCAGAAAAAAAATGAAAAGATCTATCTTCATCAGGTGATTGCCTCTGCTTTCCCCTGTGATTGCGCCCTCTTGCCCCATTCAAAAGATTCGGCTGCTAAAAAAGTGAATATGCTTTTGCGCTGGCTGGTGAGGGATAATTCTCCGGTGGATCTTGGCTTGTGGAAATGGTTTTCAAAAAAAGACCTGTTGATGCCACTGGATACTCATGTGATGCGGCAGTCAAATGAACTGGGGCTAATCAAGTCAAAGTCGGCGAACTTGAAAACAGCTCTTGAACTGACAAAAAAAGTCGCTGAGATTTTTCCCGGCGACCCTGTAAAAGCAGATTTTGCCCTTTTTGGACTAGGAGTAACCTCGCAGGAGACGAGGTAAGAACTCCTTTTATGCATTAAATTCTATTACGCTTCCAACGGCTGTTTTTTCGGCATAAACAGACGATCTTCCGCGATATGGGTTCATAAGATTCATGCCACCCAGCTGATTTTTGATTTTACCCATTTGCGCCTGCAGAAGATTTCTATTACGCTCGTTCTGAGCGAGAACCTGTTTCTGCAGATTGGCCAAATCAAGCTGAAGTTGCTCGACAGTCGCATTATCGGCTACTGGAACACCAGGCATAATGGCATTGTACATTCCCTGCATAGGAACGATAACTTTCTGAAGGCTGGCAAGATTTTTTACAATCTGGTTTTCAAGTTCTGTGTGTGCAAGAATTGAATCTCCGTCAGCAAGTTCGATTTTTCCTTCCTGGCTTTCAAGCACATTGAGGTATTCCTGAAATTTATTACGCTGCTGAACTAAAAGTGCGCGAAATCTTTTGAGGATTGCAACTCGTTCATTTAATTCATCTTTTGAAAGTTCTGACATTTTTTTTCTCCTAGCTCGTGATATTGAGGGTTCTCTGCACCTGTGGATTTGTATTTGTCTGAGTATTTGCGGCCGCAATTTCCCAGGCAGAGCCGAGTTGTTTAATCATTTCAAGAATTTGCGACAGTTTCGCTTTGTCTTGTTTTATGCTGATGTCCAAAAGTTCTTTGTTAAAATAGACATAGAGCGACATAAGATTTTGAGAAAGCTGACCGCCTTTGTCCATGTCGAGAGAAACCTGAAGTTCATTGATGATCTCCTGAGTCTTCATAACATGTTTACCGAATGATTCGACTGATGAGGCTGGAATTTTTTCGTCCGGACCAAAACATTTGAGGGCTGAGCTGAGTTCCCGTTCTGCTCCCTGATAGAGCATAACGACAAGCTTTCCCTGACTTGCTGTTTTGACGGCTGTAGTCTGATATGCTGCGTAAGGATTGCCAAATGCCATGTTTTCCCTCCCGAAAACAGATATTCTTTATTATTTTCGGAAGTTAAAATCACGACTTTAGATTTTTCTCTTCACTAAATGCAAAATTTTCTCTATATTTATAGGATAGAATTAATTTATATTGAGAAAGATGATGGCAGAAAATAACGAAAACAAAAAAGACGATAAAAATAAACTTGATCAGGATCCCTACAACTTCTTTAAGTTTGACCCAGATTCTAATGACAGCGGTGATCCAAATAAAGGAAAAAAGCCTTTTAAATTTCCATTCCTTACACTGATGATTGCGATTGTTCTCGCATTGTTTTTTGTAAATTTTGTCCTTTTGCAAAAGCCGGAAACCAGAATTGATTTTTCTGAATTCAAACAGCTTATCGAAGATGAAAAAATCGTACAGCTTGAGATGAGCGAGGATACTTTTATTGGATATGGGCCCAAAAAGTTTTCAGAAGTTACAGATGGGGTTGAAATTAGCCCTATCAAGTCTCTCTCTTCTTATAGGCGGCCTCAGCAGATTCAGAACCGGGATGTTTACAAAACGACAGGCGTGCTTACTTCCAAATTTATGGAATTCCTTGATGAGCATGTAGCAGTCACTAAAGAAAAGCATTCTGATAACAGTGATTTAGTTTTCCGCTATAAATTCATAAATAAGCAGCCGAGTATTTTGCTTCAGCTTCTGTTCAATCTTCTCCCGGTCATAGTTCTTGTGGGGCTTTGGGTAATTGTATTCCACAAAATGGGCGGCGGAATGGGCGGTATCGGCTCTGTTTTTGGAGGCGGAAACCGTTCAAAGGCCGTTGATGAAGGTAAGGTAAAAACCCGCTTTGATGATGTCGCTGGTGTTGATGAGGCAAAAGATGAACTTGTTGAAGTCGTGGATTTCCTTAAGTCTCCCAAAAAATACACAGATATCGGTGGAAAAATCCCTAAGGGTGTTCTTTTGGTCGGCCCGCCTGGAACAGGTAAAACACTTCTTGCTCGTGCAGTAGCAGGTGAGGCAGGCGTTCCTTTCTTCAGAATTTCAGGCTCTGATTTCGTCGAAATGTTCGTTGGTGTAGGTGCAAGCCGTGTCCGTGATTTATTCAAGCAGGCCCGCGAAAAGGCTCCGTGTATCATTTTTATTGATGAGATTGATGCAATTGGTAAAAGCCGAATGAACGGATTCTCAAGCAATGATGAACGCGAGCAGACTTTGAACCAGCTTTTGGTCGAAATGGACGGCTTTGACAACGAAAAGGGCCTTATTATCCTTGCTGCAACAAACCGTGCAGACGTTCTTGACCCGGCTTTACTCCGCCCTGGTCGCTTTGACCGTCAGGTACCGGTTGAGCGTCCTGATGTAAAAGGTCGTGAGGCAATTCTTAAGATTCACGCAAAGAATGTTAAAATTGATGATTCAGTAGATTTTGAATCCCTTGCGCACGGAACCGTTGGATTTGCAGGTGCTGATTTGGCTAATGTCGTCAATGAGGCAGCCCTTCTTGCTGTCCGTAACGGTCATGACAAAGTTTCAATGAATGATTTTAATGACGCAATCGACAAGGTCAGTATCGGTCTCAAAAAGAAAAGCCGCAAAGAAAACGAAAAGGAAATGCGTCTTGTGGCTGTTCATGAAACCGGTCATGCACTGGTTGCATCATTTACTCCAGGTCATACACCTGTCAATAAAATTACAGTTGTACCACGCTCTCATGGTGTCGGCGGATTTACTCAGTTCCGTGAAGAAAAGGAAGAAAAGCACTTTATGACACGTGGTGATATGATTAACGAGGTTGATTCCTCTCTCGGAGGCCGGGCTGCAGAAGAAATCATGCTCGGTGATGTTTCTACGGGGGCATCAAATGACATCGCTCAGGCTACTGACATCATCAAACGCATGATTACTGATTACGGTATGAGCGACAAATTTAAGAACATGACTCTCGGACGCGGTGTGCTTGGTCAGCGCGGTGGGGAACCAAATCTTGTGCGTGAATTCAGTGAAGAAACTCAAAACTTTATCGATGAAGAAATCGCAAGAATCATGAATGAGAGGTATAATCATGTTTTGGAATTACTCCGGTCAAAAAAAGACTTGCTTGATTATATTTCAAACCGGCTTCTTGAAGTTGAAACAATGGATTCAAAGGAATTCAACGAAATCATCAGGGCTCATGAACATTGTGAAGAAATTACAGACTCTGTTTCACAACCTGAATCTGAAGGAACGAATGAATGAAAAAGTTAATTTTTGTTGTTGCGGCTTTATCTACATTTACACTGGCTCTTTTTGCTCAGGGGATTCTCACCGCTTCATCTTTCTTTAAATCGGTGTCAGAAAATTATGCAACCATAAAAGATTACGAAGCTGATATCGATATTAAAGCCGGGAAAAATTCAATGAGCGGTCACCTTTCCTATAAGGCACCTAATCTTCTTCGAATCGATTTTACGAATCCAGAAGAGCAGGTTATTTGCTTTAACGGTGATTTGCTGACTATTTATCTGCCAGGAAGTGCAGCTATCCTCAATCAGAGCGTAGACAATTCTTCAAATTCCGGGGCAAATTTGGCCACAGCACAAGGTCTTTCCCTGCTAGGCCGGTATTATTCGCCTGCATATGAGACTGGTCAGGAAGCTCAGCCTCTTGATGAGGGCAGTGAAGAAAGAGTTGTAAACCTTATTCTGCGCAGACGAAATATGAGCGAGGCATTTTCAACAATTAAAATGGCCATTTCTCCTGAAACAATGCTTATTCGGCGACTTAAGGCAACAACTCCTCAGGGAGATGAATTTGTTTTTGATTTTAAGAATTATGCACTGAATAAAGGAATCTCTGACCAGAGATTTATCTATGATCCGCCGACTTCAGCTAATAATTACAATAATTTCTTGTTTTCGGAGTAAATAAAAAATGGAAAGCTATGGAGAAATCTTAAAAAAAGCTCGTGAAGAAAAGGGAATTGAATTAGAAACAATATCCAGGGAAACTTCCATTACTCAGGAATATCTTGAGGCTCTTGAAAATGAAGAGTCTTCGGTTTTTCCGGGAGAACCTTATCTGGTTGGTTTTCTGAAGAATTATGCTGAATATCTTGAAGTTGATGTAAATCATGTAACTACGCTTTATCACGCAAAAAAAATTCAGGAAACTCCGCCTCCACTGGCTTTGACAGCAAGAGATCGGCCCAAATTCCTTATTCCGCTTATTATAGCTTTCTCCATGGTTTTTGTGATTGCGGTAATTATCACGCTGACGGCTATATTAAAATCAAACATGGCTGATGCAGAAAATGATTCTGCCCTTTCCAGAAATGCGGAGTTTAAAAAATACGAACTTACGGAAAAGCCATTTTCAGGGCGACTTTACAAGAGTGATCAACTTATCATGGGCAGTGATGCTGGAAATATTTTCCTCACTGTTGCTGATACTGAAGGAATTTTTGCCCTTGAGACACCTGCTGGAATGCAGTATGTGGAACTTGGTGAAGAACTTGAAGTTGATGCAGATGGAAATTCTATCCCTGATATAATTGTTTATGTTTCAGATGTTTCTCTGAAGAATGTTGACCGTGGTGCAGAAGTTAAGATTATGCTCAAAAATGCTGCAAATATCGCTGTCGCTTCTCCTGATGAAAATCAAATTCCTAATGCTGAAGATTTGCCGAAAGAACAGTCTCGAACAGAAATTTTCTCTGATACAAGAGCTTATCCATTCATCGTAAATGCAACATTCCGAGGCGGATGTCTCTTCCGCTATCGCCCGGATCGCAAAGAAACAATCGAAGATTATTTTGCAAACGGCGATATTCTCAGTATGAGTGCCAGCAATGGTATCCGAATGTGGATTTCAAATGGTAATGCAGTTAAGCTTCAGGTTGTTGCAAACGGAAAAACCTATGATTTGGCCGTTCCTCGTGCCGGTGAAGTCATTGCTCAGGATATAAAGTGGATTAAAGATACTGACGGCCGTTATAAAGTCGTCATCGTTGACATTGAATAGAAAGCGGAAAACTGAAAACGGAAAGTTGAAAGTTTGGAATTTGCGGTGGTTGTGCAAAGTCTAAGCCACATTACATTGCCTATGAAATTTTTTATTGACCAGCACGGATGTGCAAAGAATCAGGTTGACGGCGAGCTTATCATCAATCTTCTCAAAAAAAAAGACTGGGAGCAAACTTTTGAAGCTTCTGAGGCTGATTTAATCATCGTAAACTCTTGCGGATTTATCGAATCTGCCAAAAGTGAGAGTATTAATGCCGTTATGAGCGCCAGGCAAATGTATCCCCGGGCAAAAATTTTGCTCGCTGGATGTCTTGCCCAGCGTTATGCCAGCGAATTAAAAGACGATTTGACCGAAGCCGACGGATTTTTTGGTAACGGAAAACTTGACGAAATCTACAAAATCATTGAGCCTCTTATGAATGACGAGCGTCCTCTTCTTGTTCCCAAGCAGGAAGGCGTATGCTGCGGCGACCGTGACATTCTTCTTTCTTTTCCGGGCATGGCTTTCGTCAAAATCACTGAAGGTTGCAATAACCGCTGTTCCTTCTGTGCCATTCCTATTATCCGTGGTGATTTACGCAGCCGAAAAGCAGATGAAATCATTTCTGAAATCAAGGACTTGGTTTCAAAAGGTGTATACGAAATCAATCTGATTGGCCAGGATCTTGCGGCCTACGGAACTGGAGCCACGGACAACTGTTTCGGTGACGGACGAACATTCCTGCCAAACGGAACTCCCGGAAGCGAAGTTTTGACGCAGATGGACTCGGATGGACGCAGATTAAATGATGGTGAAAATAATATCCGTGTGAATCTGGCTGAGCCTTCTTCTAAATCTGAATCTGGACTAGCACGGCTTATCAAGATGATTTCTCAAATTCAGGGAACTTTTGTGGTTCGGCTTTTGTACATTCATCCCGATCACTTTAACGAGGATATTTTGCCGGTAATGCAGGCTGATTCCCGTTTCCTTCATTATTTTGATATTCCTTTCCAAAATGGTGACGATGAAATCATCAAAAAGATGAATAGGGTTGGAAGTCGTGAAAAATACAAGGCTTTGATAGCAAAAATCCGCTCGTTTTTCCCAGATGCCGCAATCCGAACCACCTTTATGGCGGGCTTCCCCGGAGAAAGTGACGCTGCCTTTGAGAACACTAAGGCCTTCCTTCGCGAAATTGACACGGACTGGAGCGGCTGTTTTTCTTATTCAAAAGAAGACGATACGCCAGCCTACGATTTTAAAAAGCAGGTTCCCCAAAAAATTGCAGAAAAGCGTGCGGCCGAACTGGTGGAAATTCAGGCAGAAATTACCCGCAGAAGATTAAAAATGCGTACTGGAGATGAATACGACATTCTCATTGAAGAAGTTCTTTCTGAAAGTAGCGAAAACCCTGACGAGGGACTGGCAATTGGCAGGGCTTGGTTTCAGGCGCCAGAAGTTGACGGAAGCGTGGTTGTTCGATACGACAGAAGTTCAGAAAGTGA
The DNA here is from genome assembly GCA_947167745.1 of uncultured Treponema sp. The sequence continues at coordinate 19,770 of CAMVJE010000010.1, read as the reverse complement.
AAAAAATGCTGTCAAAACAGGCCGCCTTGTCCGCGTAAAAATCACTTCCAGCGGCGATGTGGATTTGAACGGTGATTTCGTAAGCGACTCGCCCTTAAACGAAAAAATCAAGGATTCTGACCAACTGAAATTTGCTCAGAATCTTTAGAAATTATATAAAATATTTATGGAGGAAAATAATATGAAAAAATTACATCTTATTTCTACTTTTTTTGCTATCGCTTTGCTATCTGCGGGCTTTATTTCATGTGGTTCGACTTCAACGGCTGTTGCTGAAGGCTCCGCAAGTTCTGGAACAAGTGACGGTTCAAATATCTTTATTATTTTAGACTCAAATCCTAGCACTGGTTATTCATGGACATACAATATCGAAGACAAATCAATTGTGGCTTCGTTTTCTGACAATTTTGTTCAGAATAATTCTGGTTCTGAGCGGGTTGGAGTCGGCGGAATCCATACTTTTATTCTGCAAGGTAAAAAAGAAGGTAGAACTCAAGTCGTTTTCACCTATGCGCGAGCAAATGCTAGTCCAAGCCAAAAGCGAGTGTATGAAGTTACAGTTGATTCCAATCTTTCAACTGGACTTAAGCTTCTTTCCGCTGAGTAAATATTTTAAATGGCAATCGAGGACGAAATTCTTTCGGGTATCACAGATTCTCAGACGGGCGAGCTTTCCGAGCATGCAAAAGAATATCTCTCGGTTTTAAATCCTGAGCAGTACGAGGCCGTCGTCCACGAGGGAAGCCCTCTTTTGATTCTGGCCGGGGCTGGCTCTGGAAAAACCCGTGTCATTACGACAAAAATTGCCTACCTGATTGGCGAAAAGGGTGTAAATCCCCATTCGATTCTTGCGGTCACCTTCACCAAAAAAGCGGCCGCAGAGATGCATGAACGTGCCATTGACCTTGAAAGCCGGGCAGAATATTCTCAAATCAAAACATTTCACTCCTTCGGGGCTTGGTTTTTGCGCCTTTATGCCGATGATGCGGGAGGCGACCTTGGCTTCAGCCCGAATTTCACTGTTTATGATGATGAAGATGTTGTCTCCCTGATTCAGAAAGTCGAGCCAAAGCTGACAAAAAAAGAGGCGGCGACCTATGCGCGAAAGATTTCCCTTGCAAAAGATTATTGCCTCTTGCCGGATTCCCCGGAGCTTTTGACCCGCGATGAATTCTTAAATCCAACTGATTTTGCCGAAATGTACGCCGCTTACGAGAAACGACTTCGTGCTACAGGGAATGTGGATTTCGGCGATTTGATTTTGCTTCCATATCTGGCACTTACCCAAAATGCCTCTCTCCGTGAAAAAATGTACCGCCGTTTCCGGGTGATTATGGTGGACGAGTATCAGGACTCCAATGTGGCTCAGTTCAAATTGCTGGAGGCTCTTTCAGGCTTAAAAGAGGGGAGCGGAACTTATGTCTGCGTTGTCGGTGATGATGACCAGTCCATTTACAAATTCCGAGGGGCGGAGATTCAAAATATCCTGAATTTCCCAAAAATCTTTGAGGGAACTAAAATCGTCCGCCTTGAAAGCAATTACCGCTCAACTCAGGAAATTCTTTCTCTGGCGGACAATGTGATTAAGAATAATTCCGGCCGCTTGGGAAAAACTCTTCGGGCTGAGAGGGGAAGCGGAAAGACTCCTGTACTGGCTTTCCTGCCTAATCAGGACGATGAGGTTCATTTCTGTGCGGATTTAGTACAGAAAACTCATGCGATGGGAGTTCCTTATTCAGAATGGGCGATATTATATAGAACTAATGCCCAGTCCATGGGATTTGAGAGCGAGTTCGTGCGAAAAAAAATCCCCTATGTGATTGTCGGCTCCCTTAAATTCTTTGAGCGGGAAGAAGTCAAAGACCTTGTCGCCTGGTTGGAATTGCTCGCGAATCACAAAAATGAAATCGCCTTTCACCGAATCATAAATAAACCTGCCAGGGGAATCGGAAAAAAGACTCAGGACTCTATCGTCGCCTGCGCCCAGAGTGAATGGCAAGTGACAGGCGAAAATGGCGTGGAGATTCAAAATTTTGAGAAGAATGACATCATCGCCGCCTGCCGCTACATGACAGGACGGCTTTCGGGAAAAAGCAAGTCTGAGGTGGCAAAATTCGCCGAATTAATCGAGGAAATCGAATCTCTTTTTGAGGAAGACACCACGGCCGGAGGGGAACTTGCAGGTCAGGTCATTTCAGAAAATGCGGATTCTTCAGACGAACTTAAAAAGAGGGAAAGCAAGAAAAGCCTGGCAGAGCTTATCGAGGCAATAGCAAAAAAATCCGACCTTTCACAGTATTATGATGACAGGGACAAGGAAGACCATACTTTCCGAGTTGAGAACATTCAGGAACTTGCAAATTCTGCCCTTCCTTATCCACTTGCCCGTCAGGGGCTGCTGGATTTTCTTGACAACATTCAGCTTGACCGCACTCTCTCGAATCAAGACGAGGATGTGGCAGAAGACGCCGTCACTTTAATCACATTGCACAATACCAAGGGCTTGGAATTCAACCGGGTCGTTATGACCGGCATGGAAGAGGGCGTTTTCCCCAGGAACGGCGACGACGAAGAAGAAATGGAAGAAGAACGGCGCTTGTGTTATGTGGGAATTACCCGGGCGAAGAACGAGCTTTATTTGACGAGCTGCGCCGTCCGACGCATGTACGGCCACATTGAATACATGAAGTGCAGTCCTTTTTTGCTTGAAATGGGAACGGAAGGCGTAAAGGCAATCGGTCAGCTTCCCTCACGATACCGGGGCAGCAGCTTTTATCAGGGGGATTACGGAGAGCGGGGCTTAAGTCACCCGGATTTCGGCACTGACGAGATTCAGAGAAAATATCATCGGGGAGCAAGAATATACCACGATGATTACGGATACGGCATCATCTCAAACACGGCAGTCAACGATGAGGGAGAATACGCAATAACGGTAAGTTTTGAAAACAGCGGAAGCAAACGTTTCCTGCCGAAATATCAGGAGTCAAGCCTGATGATTGTTAAAGACTAGACGGGCTGTTACTTTTTTCTTTTTACAGGGTTTTATTTAATATGAAAGAGCGATTATTTTCTTTTTTTTTGATTTTTTTTCTTTTCTGCGGGATTCTCTCTGCTGAGGATGTAATTTCTGATTTTACCAGGCAGAAAGTCGAAGAATTCGTTACATACAGGGTTGTTCTCAAAAGTAAAGATGACGAGTTTGTATATACAACCATAAACCGCTTAAAAGACGAGGCTCTTGCAGAACTTCCGAATCATGCCAAGGATTACGAACAGGAAAAATGTATTTTAGAGAGTCTTTATTTTATCGAGTATTACGAACATGCATTGAATTCTGTTGGAAATCAGAAAGAACTTCGTGCAGAAATGAAGCGTCTGATGAAGAATAATTTTGCCTGTATTGATGATCGCCAGAAAAATCAGATTTGTGACTGGATGTATCAGTTTGCCGGTGATGTTACAGCTTATTATATGACCCGTTCCGTTCCGGCTACATTTTTCTACGGATTGAGAGTCAAGGGGTTTTACGAAAAAGCGATTAATGCTAATCCTGACCGGGCTATTTCTCATGTATGTCTTGGAAACTGGTGTTTTTATGCGCCGGGATTATTTGGTGGTGGCAAGGGCAAGGCAAAAAAACATTTTGAAGATGCAGAAAAGTGTATGAAGATTCCAGGTGAAAAATACCTTGTTTATATTGCAATGTCCCAGATAAATTTCGAGAATGAAAATCAAGATGCCACAAAAGAATACTTAAAAAAAGCATTTGAACTTGATTTAGGAAACAAGGAATTGAATTTAATTGAGCGTTGTAACAAAAAGGGCTATTCCAATTTTCAATATTTGAGAAACCGTTCCGGAGTTGATGATGAAATGCCGGAAGATGAGAAAGACGAAGATGATAAATAGAATGAGGAATTTGAAAATATAGCTTAATTCCTGATTCATGACTGCTAACTACATATATTCCACATTCCTTTGCAATTTGCTATAATTTATCCTATGGCTACACATAAAACTGTTGACGAAACAACACTTGAAAATCTTTTATATCTTTCACGCCTATCTCCTTCAAGCACGGACATGGCGACATTAAAAAAGCAGGTCGATGAAATCGTCGGCTATTTCGACATTCTTTCAAAATACGACGACTCAGAAAATCCCTACGATGCATATCCTTCGACAAAAGCCGAGGCCTTGCGTGAGGACGAAATTGTTGCAGGGCTGGATATCCCGGATGTCAAAAAAATCACTGACAAATTCATGGACGGATACTTCCAGGTTCCGAAAGTTCTTGGGGAAGGCGCATAATGTACTATACAATAAAAGAAACGGTCGTCGCGCTTAAATCAGGCGAAACTACAAGCGAAAAATTGGTTCAAGCCTCTATAGATACCTTTAAGGCTGACCAGAAGAGCGAAAAACCGCTCAATGCATTTTTGGAAATCTACGATGATGCTCTTGAGGCTGCAAGGGCCGCTGATTCTGAAATTTCTGCTGCTCGTGCAAACGGCTCAATTGATAAACTTTTTGCAGAAAAGCCTCTTCTGGGACTGCCTTTTGCAAATAAAGACAATATTTCAAGCAAAGGTCACCGCCTCACCTGTTCTTCAAAAATTCTTGAGGGTTATGTAGCTCCATATAACGCTACTGTTGTTGCCCGCCTCGTAGAAAAGGGAGCAATTCCTCTTGGACGATGTAATCAGGACGAGTTCGCCATGGGCTCTTCTACTGAATATTCCATTTATGGAGCTACCCGCAATCCTGTTAACCGGGACTATGTTTCGGGAGGTTCATCTGGCGGTTCTACGGCAGCTGTTGCTGCAAACCAGGCACTTTTCGGCTTGGGAACAGAAACTGGTGGCTCAGTACGTTTGCCTGCAAGCTATTGTGGCATTTATGGATTAAAGCCGACTTACGGAGTTCTTTCCCGTTGGGGTGTTGTTGCTTATGGTTCATCTCTTGATCAGGTAGGTATTCTCGGCCACACTCCTGAAGATATCGCTCTTCCTCTTTCCCTTATGAGCGGAGTGGACTTTTACGATGACACTAGCGCAGATCTTCCTGATTCAGACAAGCTGAGAAATCTCAGCGCATATAAAGATTTTTCTTCCCTTAAAATTGCCGTTCCCAAGCAGTTTGAGGAAGCCAAAGGTCTTGATACCGATGTAAAAAAAGTCTTTGATGATACAAAAAAATGGTTCAGTGACAAAGGTGCCAAAATCGATATAGTTGACCTTCCCGTTCTTGACGCTTCAATCGCCGCTTACTATGTAATCGCTCTTTCTGAGGCGGCTTCAAACCTTTCCCGCTTTGATGGAATTCGCTACGGTCACCGTGTTGACAATGGAGCAGGCTATGACCAGCTTTATGTTGACAGCCGCAGTGAAGGCTTTGGCCCTGAAGTTAAGCGTCGTATCATCATCGGAAACTATGTCCTTTCAGAGCAATTCTCTGGTGACACCTACAAAAAAGGAATGTCAGTTCGTGCACGAATCCAGCGGGAAGTTGCCGCTTTGTTTGAAAACTACGACATCATTCTCTGTCCGGTCTGCCCGACACCGGCTTTCAAATTGGGCGAAAAATATGACGATCCTCTGGCCATGTACCTGAGTGATCTCTATACCGTATTCGTAAACCTGGCCCGAATCCCGTCAATTTCGGTTCCTGCTGGAGAAAGCAAAGACGGACTTCCGATAGGCATCCAGTTTGCAGGCAAAATGTTCAGTGAGGCAAAAATCCTTCAGCTGGCCCAGGCCTGGGAAGAAGAGCATAAGGGCTGCGGAATTCCGGTTAAGGAGAACAAATAATGGCTATCGATAAATATGAAATCGTAATCGGCTGTGAGATTCACACCCAGCTTTTGACTAAAACTAAGGCTTTTTGTGCCTGTGAAAACCGTTATGGCGGAATGCCAAATACACGAGTCTGCCCAGTTTGTTTAGGCCTTCCTGGTGCTATGCCCCGTATTTCTAAGGGATATGTTGAGCTGGGTGCTGTGGCGGGGCTTGCTTTAAACTGCAATATAGCCCGCTTTACGAAATTTGACCGCAAGCATTATTTTTATCCGGATCTTACCAAGGGTTATCAGATTACCCAGTACGATATCCCTTTGTGTACTGACGGTTTTGTTGATTTGCCTCTCTCTCACTTCCCGAAAGAGGAGCAGGTTGGGGGCGCAAAACACCGGCCTGTAAACTTTAAGGGCGAAAACTGCATTATCGACAATAAATACCGCCGGGTTAGAATCGAGCGAATACACCTTGAGGAAGACGTAGGTAAGTCTCTCCACTTGCAGGGCGCTCACTCATACATCGACTATAACCGAAGCGGCACCCCTCTTATTGAGATTGTCACTAAGCCGGATATGTCTTCTCCTGACGAGGCCGCTCTTTTCATGCAGACTGTTCAGGAAATCTTGCGCTATGTAAAAGTCACTGCCGGTAACCTTGAAGAAGGAAACATGCGATGTGACGCCAACATCAACCTCAATGTCTGGGAAGACGGAAAGCTTTATCACACACCGATTTCAGAAATCAAGAACCTGAACAGCTTCAAGGCAATCCGCGAGGCCTGCACTTACGAGGCAAAACGCCAGCTCGAAGAGTTCCAGAACGACCGTCAGGAATTCAACGCTGGATTCAAAGTCACTATGGGCTGGGACGAGGCAAAGGGCCAGACTGTCGTTCAGCGAACCAAAAACAGCTTCGTTGACTACCGCTTTACCACTGAGCCTGACATTAAGCCTTTCAGCGTAAGCGACGAGCTGGTTGAGCGTGCTGGCGGCCGGGTAGGCGAGCTTCCTGAGGCAAAACGCACACGACTCAAGAAGGATTATGGTCTTTCTGACTTTGATGTAGAGACTTTGACCAGCACCCGGGAGCTTTCTTTGTGGTTTGAAGAGGCCGCTAAGGGCGCTAAAGATGTCAAAAAGGTCGCAAACTGGATTCTGGCTGAGCTTCTCGCAGTCCTTAACGAAAAGAATATCACGATTGGCGAAGTCAATATTAAGCCGGCACACATTACTGAGCTTGTTAACGCCATCTCCGACAAAAAAATTACTTCGGCTCAAGGAAAGGAAGTCTTTGCCAAGATGCTCGAAAGCGGCAAAATGCCTTCTGTCATCATCAAGGAAGAGGGCATGGAAAGCGTTTCTGACGCAGGCGCAATCGAGGCCATCGTTGACCAGGTTATCGCTGACAATCCTAAGGCCGTGGCCGACTATAAGGGCGGAAAGACCAATGTCGTGGGCTGGCTCATGGGGCAGGTAATGAAGGCTTCTAAGGGCAAGGCAAACCCGGGCGTTGCTACCAAGCTTGTAACGGAAAAACTTTCAAAACTGTAGCTAAGCGCAAGGGCGTGTAGTGATGGCGGCTTTGCCGCCAGTGCGTAACGAAGTGAAGCACCGCGCGTAGCAAGCCACGGAAGGCCCGACCCGCCGCAAAGCGGCGGGATGCGCCCAAATTTTATTGATTATTTTCTTCTTTTAGGCGGGCATCTAGTTTTTCACGGGTGGAATTCTGGTTATAGTCAAAGGCTGAGTAGCCCATTTCGTTTATTTTTCTGATAAAGGCAATGTGGCGGGTGTTTGGGAGAATTTTTTCGGCTTCGTCTAAAAGGCGGGCGGCTTCTTCTTTCTTTTTATCCTCAAAATTCATTTGTGAAAGGTTTATGTATCCGTAAAATTTTTCGTAGTCGTTCTCTGCATATTTTAGGGCGTCACTGAAAAAGATACGGGCTTTCTTTTTGCTTCCTCCGCCGATTCCCGGGGCATAGTAGTACCAGTAGCCTGAGAGCATGTTTGCGAATGAGTTTTGAGGGAAGCGCTCGATGACTGAAGCGTAATCCTTTTTTTCCTGAAGGCCAAGTTTTATGGCGTCGCTTTGTTTTAAAAACTGCATCATTGAATTTATAATGTCAGCGGAAGTCAGTGTGAACCAGGGGTTCTGCTCTTCTATCGGGGTTCTTTCCTGAAATTTCATGATTGTTTCGTATTGTGGGCGGAGAATTCCTTCCATTTCGGGAGCATGCATGTCCTTTGCATAAAAGGCGTTATATTCGGCTGTTGCCAGCATGTTGTTGCAGACGATTTGAGCTTCTTCTTTGAAGGAAGAGATTTTATCCTTGTGAGACGCCCGATAAGAGCGGACTTTTTCGATGACTTCATCATTTGTGGAATAAGAGCGCAGGGAAAGCCTGAAAGAAAGAATGTTCTGAATTTCCTGATTTTCTTCATTTGTAAAATCTGCCGCAGGTAAGAGTAAAAGCGTAGTGAAGGTCAGGATTGCGGCAATTAGTTTTTTAATATTCATTCTTTGATACTCCTTTCGGCTAAGTTTACTAGGTTTTCTTCAATTTTGTAAACACTTTCCGCCTTGCAAAGACAATCTATAATATGATAAACTAGGCAGTCATGAAATCAGAAGAATCAAAAAAAGAAATTCCGGTTTTTTTTGCAATCGATGATAATTATGCTCCTTTTTTTACTGTTGCACTTACATCATTGCTCGATAATGCCTCTCACGATTATTTTTATAAAATTTATGTTCTTACTACTAGTCTGAGAAGAGAGTATGCTGAACGCTTGCGTTTTATAGTTGATGATATGTCTGCTGATTACGCATCAATTGATTTTGTTTCAGTTCGTGAAGAAATGGAAAAATCTTCCGGTAATTTTCACTTAAGGCATTATTATTCAAGAGAAACTTACTGTCGTATTTTTATTCCAAGGGTTTTCCCACAGTATGACAAAGTTATTTATCTTGATAGTGATATCGTCGTAACTGGAGACATTTCTGAACTCTACAATACTGACTTAGGTGACAACCTTGTAGCTGCCGCTAATGAAGAAGTCATGGTTGATTATGAAGTATTTGGAAATTATGTCGAAAAGGCTTTGGGTGTTGACCGTCACGATTATTTTAGTGCCGGAGTTCTGCTTATAAATGCAAAAGTATACCGGGAAGAAAAAATCGAAGAAAAATTCATCAATTTAATGAATAAATTTAAATTCCGTGTTACGCAGGACGAAGATTATCTGAATGTTTTGTGTAAGGATCGGGTCGTTAAATTGAATATTGGCTGGAATAAGTCTGCCTATAAGACCGAAGGTTTTGACGAAAAAGAACTTAAATTGATTCATTACAAAATCAACTGGAAGCCCTGGCATTACGATAATATTCTCTATGAGGATTATTTCTGGAAGTATGCAAAAGAAACCTTCCTTTATGATCAGATTTTAAAAATTAAGGCCGGCTATGGTCCTGATCTTGTTGAGAGGGATAAAAATCAGTTTAATGAACTTGTAAAAATGGCAGAAGAAGATATTGTTGATCCGAATAATTATTGGAATACAATGCAGCGGGAAAAAAAGACCAACTAAAAAGGAATTTGAATGATGAGTGAGCAGACTGAAGCCAAAAAAGACCAGGGGAGACTCCTCGTTCTCGAAAAAATATCTCAGTTTGAAAGGGAAGGTCGCTGGCACGAAGATGTAGAAGATGATCCTCCAACGATTCCCCTCACTCCGGATAAAGTTGACTACCTTAATAAAAAACTTTCCAGCAAATTCTGGATGAAGTTTGCCAATATTCTTGCACGCAGGCACATCAATAAGCTTTTAAAAAACAGGCAGATGATTATAAAAGAAGTGCGAGGTCTTGATAATTACATCGCAAATAAGCGAATTGGAGCGGTAATTACCTGCAATCACTTCAATGCCTTCGATAATTTTGCCGTTTATAAGGCAATCGAGAATCATGTTTATCACAAGGAACTTGTAAAAGTCTGCCGTGAAGGAAATTACACGAATTTCCCAGGTTTTTATGGCTTCTTCTTCCGCCACTGCAATACCATGCCTCTTTCAAGCAATGTCTCAACTATGAAGAATTTTATGGCTGCGGCAAAGTATTATCTTTCTCATGGCAGGCAGATTTTGATTTATGCTGAGCAGGCTATGTGGTGGAATTACAGAAAACCCCGCCCACTCACAAACGGAGCCTTCAAAATTGCGGCAGAGAATAATGCGCCCATTATGCCATTTTTCATCACTATGAGTGATTCTGATTTGATTGGCGCAGACGGTTTCCCGATTCAAGAATATACAATTCACATTCTTCCACTAATATATCCTAAAGAAGATTTGTCTGTCAGACAGAATGCCGATTATATGAAAGCAGAAAACTATCAGGCCTGGAAAAAGGTTTACGAAGAGACTTACGGCATTCCTCTGGAGTATTCGGCGGCAAACTAATGGCAGAAAAGCGAAAAATAATTTACTACAGCGACGAACTGAATGATGAATTTTCTACCATGCAGATTCAGCCTATTCCAATAGACGAAAACTATGATTACGGCTCAAACTCTTTCTGCTGGCATCTAAGACGCTTCTTTTTTTATCGAGTTTTTGCCATGCCCCTGGCTTTTATTTATCTCAAATTAAAGTACCGTCACAAAGTCATCAACAGAAAACTTATAAAGCCTTATCAAAAGGGCGGAATTTTTATTTACGGAAACCACACTAATATACTTTCAGATCCTCTAGTTCCCACTTTTGTGAGTTTTCCAAAAAGCGTCTATGTGGTTGTTCATCCGAATAATGTTTCAATTCCCCACATCGGGCAAAAAATGCGTCTTTTGGGGGCCCTTCCTCTTCCGGACAATTTTGCCGCTGCAAAAAATTTTATGCGTACTATGGAGATGAGGGTAAAGTCAAAATGCTCAATTTGTATTTACCCGGAAGCCCATATTTGGCCTTTTTATACAAAAATCCGTCCTTTCGGAGATATGGCATTTAAATATCCTCTTCAGTTCAAAATGCCTGTTTTCTGTTTTACCAATGTCTATCAGAAACGGAAATTTTCAAAAAATCCCCGTATGCTTACCTATATTGACGGACCATTTTTTGCTGACGAAAATCTTTCTTCAAAAGAGGCTCGAAAGGCTCTCAGGGATGCAGTTTATGAAAAAATGTGTGAGAGAAGCAAACTTAATACAGTTGAGTTGATTCAATATATAAAAAAAAGTGACACAGAAACACAAAGTGATGGAGATAATTCATGATAAACATCTTGTTCTGCGGAAACAGCAAAGTCCTGGACGGGGCTCTTACCACCATGCTTTCAATTTTTAAGCGGACTGAGACAAGGGAGCCTTTTCATTTCTTCATTTTTACGATGGATGTTTCTCACTTGCGTAGCGATTACACGCCGATTACAGATACTCAGGTTGCTTTTTTAGAAGAAGTCGCAAAGTCTTATAATTCAGAAAACCTGGTCGAAAAAATCGATGTAACCGGGCTTTATCATGAAGAATTTGACGGTTCTCCTAATGAAGACTGCTACTGCTCGCCTTATACGCTTATCCGCCTCTTTGCAGACCTTGTACCTCAGATTCCTGAAAAGATTTTGTATCTTGATATTGACTTGCTCTTTAACCGTGATATCAGACTTTTGTATGACATTGATATTTCTGACTACGAGTATGCCGCAGCTCCCGATCATTACGGAAAGTTGATTCTCTTTTTTTTGCGCCGTTTTATCAATGCTGGAGTCATGCTCTTCAATATGAAAAAATGCCGTGAAAGTGGGCTTTTCAAAAAGAGCCGTGAACTGATAAAAACGAAGAAACTGATGTTTGCCGATGAAAGTGCTCTTGTACGAAGTACAACAAAGCAGCTTAAAATTAGCCAGCGATTTAATGACCAGAAATTTTTATACAGGAAGACCGTTATCCGCCATTTTTCAAAAAGGCTCTTTTGGCTTCCATATCCTCACACTGCAAATATCAAGCAGTGGAGGGTTACACAGATTCATAAAATCTTCGGTTACGAAAATTTCGACGATATTCTTTATGAATATGTGTATCTGAAGACTAAATTTGAGCGGGATTCTGATTCTGCCCGTTAGTTGTTTCTGACTCTTTTTCTTCTGGAGTTTCTTCGGCCGGGGCGAGTTTTGTTGAAAAATAAGCCATTGCCGCTCCGCCAAAAAGACAGAGAAGGCAGGCAAATGCCATTCCGACTCCATGAATCTCGCCAAAGCCAGGGAAGAGATTAATTGCTGAGCCACACAAAAGACCGAAAATAACGGCGTAAGTGTGATTCGGGGCTTTTTTAAGAAGATATTTTACCAGCTGTGCTCCGCAGAGAAGGCCGATTAAGACACCAGCACCGTTGGGCAACAGGAGAATAAGGGCATGGAAGGTCTGGCTGGGGAGGAAGAGGGCAGGGATGCTTTTCATTACTATTGGGTAAACGCCTAAAATCAGCATGAGAAGGGAGCCTGAAATGCCGGGGATAATCATTGCCACAGCGCCTACAAGACCTGCGAAGAAAATGCGGCCTGCAAGTTTTACCGTCCATTCGGGCAGGTCACCGCTCATTCCTGCTGTTTTGTCCCCACCACCGTATTTGATTTCAAGGTAAGAGAAAGTGAGCAGAAGGACCAGTCCTATGACCGCACAGAGAATGATAGATAGTTTTTTGACCGTTCCTAGTTTATTTCCGGGTTCACATTTTGTCATGTAAACGAAAAGCATAGGAATGCTGCCTAAAATCAGACCTGTAAAAAAGTAATTTGTCTGAACCGGGAAATTTGTATAAAGAATTGTAATAAGCTTGCTGAAAATAAGTACACCGCTGGCCATTCCTGCAAGTAAGGGTACTATGAATCGCCAGTTTGCCTTTAATTTTTTGATGTTAAGGGTGATGGCGTTTACAAATTTGTCATAGATATTGAAAACAACAGCAAGGGTGCCTCCAGAAACGCCGGGAATTACATTGGCCATTCCAATTACGATACCGATAAGGATTAATCTTATAAAACTCATATTTACTCCAAAAAAATATATATTATTCTATCATTACAATCACTTTTCTGCTATAATAAAAATCAAATGACTCAAAAAGTTGAACTCGCACATGAAATCTATTCTCGCTTCGGCACGGTAAAGCGCGCCCGAAAGTGTTTTCTTTATACTGCAAAAGGTCTTCGGCTCACGGACTTATATCAGGAAGGTGGGCGGGCAATTTTGGGTTGGGGTGGCTCAGTCTTCACGGTTTTTAAGAATGTCCTGGAGAGGGGTGCTCTAGGCAGCTATTTTACTGATTTTTCTTCACCTTCTGGCCTCGAAAGAAGTCAGCTTGACCGCGCTCTTTCAGCACTTTTTGGCGATGAGCGAAAGGCATTCACTTTCTCTGGCAAGCAGGCGGCTTTGGAAGCGGCAATTTCTCTTTCTGCCCAAAGTACCAGCGTATTCCGCCCCTGGAATCCAGCCGAAGTAGACTGGCGCAAAGTGAACTGCATTGTTTTTGCACCGCCTCTTCCCTGGGCATGTGATATTTATATTCTTGCAGTAAAATCTTCCGACGAAGTTTTATCAACACTTACTCAAAATGCTGCTTTCCAAAATCAAGTTTTCCTTCCTTCGGCCTTGTGCGCTGCTGTCACCCGCTCAATTTACGACTTAATCAAGGCCTTGCAGGAGCGGGAAGAAAAACACTGGTTTATTTACGACCAGATTATCACAAAATACTGGGAGCGCAAGGGGCCATATCTCTTCCCCAAAGTCCCGGAAGAAAAATACGCTGATTTTGTCCGTCATTGTCTTGACTGTCAGTTACTGGTCTCCCCTGATTATAATCAGCCTTCAATAGTTCCTTTCGGCTCTGACAAAGGCGTTTTCTCTAAACTTCAGAAGAATCCATTCATCTATGACTGAAACTGAAATAATCTTTTTTATAATAAAACTTGTTCTCGGCGGAATTATCGCTTTTCTTGCCATTATGCTTTGGAGTAAAACGAGGGACTTTTCATGGATGTTTCTCGTTTTTGCTGCGGTCACCGGCTATTCGGCCATCGTCTTCGACCTGCTCTTAAAACTTGGCTTCGTGACGGCAAAAGAAATCTCAATTTTGGGAAATGAAATTCCCCTGGTTCAGCTTGTCCTCTCGGTGCTGCCAAGCCTTTTCGTGATTATAGCTTTTATCATCATGCTTTCAAAAAGCGGGAGAAAATAATGACGACAGCAGAATTCTGGAAATCTTACCTTAATGCAACAAAGCAAAATGCAGAAAATGCAGTGTATTCCGGGGAGCTTGTTTTTGAGGATTCAGGCTTTACCGGTCAGGCGCAGCTTTCTCTTGTCCTTTCTGGGGCAAAAACCGCCACCTTTACGCCCTTTGATTCTTTTGAGATTAACCGTGAGACAATACCTGTGGCAGGTGAAGTGTATGTAGTGCTCGATTCAAGGGAAGAGCCGGTCGCAATTCTTGAGGTTACAAATGTAAGTGTGATTCCTTTTAATGAAATCCCCTGGGATTTGGCGGCTCGGGACGGAGAGAATGAAAACCTTTCTGACTGGCAGGATAAAATGCGGGAGTTTCTTGAAGATGAAGCTGATTTGTGCGGGTTTGAAGTCCGCGAAGACAGCAAAATCGTCTGCGAGATATTCCGTGTAATTTATAAAGGAGGCTGTAATGGCTAAAAAATCTCAGATAAGTCTTTTCTGGCTTATCCTCAACATCGCTGTTGGCGCGCTTCTTGCTATCGGCGGAATCTGGGCTTTGCAGGGAGGTGGTGACTTCGGCTGCAAGGCAATCAAAAGTATCTTTAGCGGTGACTTCGCAAAGATTATGGGCATCGTTTTCGGCGTAATTGAATTGCTCTCGGGAATTTTCATTATTCTCCAGCTCTTCATTGGTGACCGGGTAGGTTCTCTTGGCACAATCCTTAAGCTGATTATCGTAATCGTCTGGGCAATTGCAATCGTCCTCGCAGATTTCATCCACGGAAATTTCAACAATTTCCTCTCATGGTTCTACGACTTTGCAATGCATGTAATCATTTTGTGTGCTCTTTTAGTAACACGAGATTAGCAAAAAAAAATCCCACCGTGTTTTACGGTGGGTTCATTCAACTGTAAAAATTGAATTAGTTGGCAGCTACTGGAGCGCCAGCGTTTGCAGGAACGACTGTGATTTTCTTTGTAACGAAACCTGAGCGGTAGCAGCGTGTGCAGACATTCAATGTTTCTGTTCTTCCGAAATCTTCTGTCTTTACCTTGATGATGTTTGGTCTCCAAGTGTGGCGTGTGTGGTTGTATGATTTACTAACTCTGTTACCAGACTGAGAACCTTTTCCGCAGATATCACAAACTCTAGACATGATTTATACCTACCTAAAAATTGAATACAAATTAAGTTCAAACAGTATATGAAAAACACTGTATACTGTCAATATGAAAGAGCCAAAATCCGTGAATTTTTATGGCGCAATCAAGTGCCAACCGCCCTTCCGTGGCTCGGTAACCCTCGGTCGCTGCCCACGCTTCGCTTAAAGGGCGCGACTGGCTCTGCCACCACTACACGGCGGGCGCAGCATTATGCTTCAAGGACAAGGCCGTCATAGGCAGGGGAGACGCTTCCGCCTTCGCTGACGATTTGTGAGAGTTTCGGAAAATTGATTAAATGGGCCTTGATGTATTCCTGAATCTGCTCGTGGCTCATATCGTGGGTGATGTGTGTGAACCAGGTGTGCCTTGCTCCGATTCTCTCGGCATAGGCCAGAGCCTGCAAAAAATTACAGTGGCTTGAATGCTCTTTTTCGCGCAGGGCGTCGATTACAAGGTGCTCAATCTGACCGCCGGCTTTTATGACTTCAGAAATTGACTGGTCGCTGATGAAATTGCAGTCAGTGAGGTAGGCGATTCCTTTTTTTTGATCCTTTGCGCCGTGGCTGAAAACATAACCGTTGGTGTGATGGTTTCCGTGCAGCATGGGAATTTGCACGACCTGGATTTTTTCTTCCTCACCGAGTAAAAGAGGATTTTCACTGGTATTCTGGTCGATTGGAATGAGGTGGAGCTTTGGAATTCCGCCTCCTTTATCATGATCTACGAAAATGTAGGGGAAACGCTGGTGAATGTAGCCCTTGGTGCGCTCGCTGGTGTAGACTGGCAGGCCTTCCCCGCTGGTTTCGGGGTATTTTTCAGCAATTACGCGGTCACGGCTCATGGCGAATGAATTTTTGTGGCTGAAAATGCGCAAATCATCGATTCCGTGAAGATGGTCTGCATGGGAATGAGTGATGAAAACGGCGTCCAGGCGGCAGATTTTGTATTTGAGTGCCTGAGTTCTGAAATCCGGCCCCACATCAATGAGAAAGTGCTGATTTGCCTCTTCCACCAGGGCGCTGCAACGAAGCCTTGTGTTGTGAGGATCAGAAGATGTGCATACTGGGCAAGTGCAGCCGATAACTGGAACTCCGTGACTTGTTCCGGTTCCCATTAAAGTCATTTTCATGGCATCTAGTATAGCAAAATTTTTACTTTAGATAAAGATAAGTCCGTCACTATCCGCGATAAAGTGCAATATTTTCAAGTATTTGGTCTTGTTTATTGACCACACTTCCTTAAAAAGATAAAATAAGATATCGAATTTTTTGGAGATTAAAATGCCGTATTCTGAACCGACCAATCTTGGTGTTGTTGCTTGTCCGGGTGGAGCTGTTTTTGCAGACGAAGTTATCGCACATTTGCGCCACATGTACAAACATCGTTTTGCTCTTAAAAGTGATGTAATTTCAAAACGATACAATCTCGAAAAGGACAAATTGGTCCAGGATATCAATTTCCGAAACGACCTTGCCACTTCTGACTTGGTAGTTCGTGGCCAGACCGACAAATATCGTCCGCCGGTTTTTAAAATTAACACCCAGTTCACCTGGTTTGCAAACGGCGAAGTTAAAGCTGAACTTTTAGATTGTGTCCGTGGTAAGGATATCTATATTTTCCAGGATGCCGAAAATCACGAGCCGATTCCAATGAACGGCGGAAAGAATATGGTCAATTTTTCTGTAAACGACCATGTAATGACCCTTCTCGTTACAATCGATGCTGTTCAGCAGGCAGGTGCAAAATCAATCACACTTGTTCTTCCTGCTTTCCCATACAGCCGCCAGCACAAAAAGAAGAGCCGTGAAGGTCTTACGGCAGCTCTTCTCTGCCACATCTACGAGCTCAAGCATGTCACGCGAGTAATCACTTTGGACATCCACTCTCGCGAAATCGTAAATGCTTTTAATACAACATATCTCGACAACCTGCACGCTTCATATCAGATTATCCGGGAGCTTGCAAAAGTCGTAAACCTCACAGGTCCAAATAAAGAGGATTTGGTAGTCGTTTCTCCAGACACAGGTGCCATCGACCGAAATAAATTCTACGCTACAGGTCTCAAAGTTCCTCTGGCAATGATTTACAAAGAGCGGGATTATTCAGTTGTTACTCAGGACGCAAAAAATACCAACATTAAGAGCGTCAAACTTCTTGGTGATGTTAAAGGCAAAGTCGCTTTCCTGGCAGACGATATGCTTGGTACCGGTGGTACTCTCCTTAAGGCAATGGAATTCTTGCACAACAACGGAGCCACAAAAGTCATCGCCGCAATTTCCCTTCCATTCTTCAGCGGAAACGCAATCGAACTTTTCGATCAGGCATACAAGGACGGCCTTTTCTACCGCGTAATCGGTACAAACGCTGTCTATCACTCAAATCTTAAAGACAAAGAATGGTTCATCTCAACCAATGTCACTGGCCTTTTCGCAAATGTCATCACTCGAATCCATCACGACCAGTCTTTGAGCGATCTCCTCGATAACCGCACGATTATCGACAAATTGATTAAGAAAGACAACGACGCTGCTGCAAAAGCAGAGAAAACTGAGTAACTCGAACAGAAATTACATCCTGTAATTTCTGATTCGTACGAGAATTTCCTTTCAGAAAATTCTCTCCTGTCATTTACGCCGCATCCGTGCGGCGCATTTTGTTTTTATGACCGATACGATTCTTTGCATTGATATTGGAACTTCCTCTCTCAAGGCGGCTCTTCTGCCTGACAATCTGAAGAAGTTTCCGATTTTTGTCTCTAGGCAGACATTTCCGCAAGCTGCCTTCAGTGAGCATGATTCTGCCCGTTATTATCTTTCCGCGTTAAAAGCTGCCATTACTGTACTCAGACAAAAAAATCCTGATTATGCAGTCGAAGCTGTTTGTGTTAGTGGTAACGGCCCAACAATCATTTCTGAGGATGGAAAGACTTTTTTATACAATGAAGACTTGCCTGATTTTCAGGAAGAGGATAAAAATTTTCTCAAAAACACAAAATCACTTTTTATTCCCCGCTTAAAAGCCTTTAAGAAATTATACCCTGCTCAATGGAAAGAAAGTCGGGCAATTTTCGGTTCACCGGAATTTTTACTTTATCAGCTTACTGGCACTTCGCTTTCAATTTTGCCTGAAGAGAGATTTTTGCCTGCTTACTGGACTGAGAATGAACTTAACTTCTGCGGATTTTCAGATTCTGACATAAAAAAAATTCCGCCATTAAAAAAAATGGGTTCTTTCGCAGGTAAACTGACTGAAAAAGCCGCCCTTGCAACAGGCCTCTTTGAAGGCACTTTCGTTTTTGCGGGCGCGCCTGACTTCGTGGTAGCCCTTTTAGGCACGGGAACTGTTTTCCCTGGTCGTCTCTGTGACAGGGCAGGAAGCAGCGAGGGCTTGAATCTCTGTACCTCAAAGCCGGTTTTTGCAGAAGGTTTACGCACCCTGCCCAGCGCAATTCCGGGACTGTGGAATCTTTCTTATCTTTTGAATCCTGAAGTTTCAAATTCCTCACAGAGCCTAAGAGATCACAGAGAGTCTGCTTTGTGCGAAATTTCTTCCCATAGTGAAAATTCCTCTGTGAACTCTGTGCCCTCTGTGAGAAATTTATCAGAGCTTTCCCACGGAATAAATTTGCTTAAGGAGGCGGCTCTTTCTAACGGCGAGTTTTTCCCAGATTATATGACAATTACGGGCGGTCAGGCACTTGACGATGACTTGATTTCCAAAAAAGAAGAAGCTACTGGCCTTAAAATCAAAAAAATGCCCTGTGCTGACGCTGAACTTATCGGGGATTTAATCTTAGCAAGAGTTGCGCTTGGTGATTTTGACGATATTCCTGAAGCTGTCTTCGGACTGATTGGAGCTTAACATGCAGACTTACAACTTACCGCAAAATCCCAGAATCCTGATTTTTGATATTGATTCAACCCTTTATACCTGTCCTGAATATGCCCATGAGCAGATTGACTCTCAGGTTCGTCACTGGGCGGCTTTGAAGGGATATTCTGCTGAGGGGGCCAGGAACATGGTTGCTGACTTCCGCCGGAAGTGGGCGGCTGAACATAATGGTCAGAAAATTTCTTTGGGGAATCTCTTTAAATTCTTCGGTGTTTCCATTGAAACCAGCATTGAATGGCGGAAAAAGCTCTTTAATCCGGCGGATTACCTTAGCCGAGATGAAAAACTGATTGCAGCCCTCACTGAGCTTTCAAAAAAATTCTATATGATTTGCGTGACTAACAATCCTGTGGAGCCGGCGCGGAAAACCCTTGAAGTCATCGGAATCTCGGACTTTTTCCCTGAAATCGTGGGTCTGGACACTTGCATGGCCTCAAAGCCCTCGAAAAAGATTCTCGACAAGGCGATGGAGCTTGCGAGTGTGGCTTTGAGCGGGGAAATTTCTTACTCAGACTGCATTTCTGTCGGCGACCGTTATGATATTGACTTGGCGTTGGCAATAGAACTTGGCATGGGCGGCGTTCTCGTTTCTGGAAGTGAAGAAGTTTGCAATCTTAGCGAGATTTTGTTATAATGTCAGCACTTTTAGATCCCGTAGCTCAGCTGGATAGAGCATCAAAAACGCTTTCGCGTTTTACCTAATTG